>NZ_JBJGYR010000056.1:0-510 GCF_054050095.1 Geodermatophilus sp. SYSU D01105 | reverse complement strand
GGCGTGCCGGGCGTAGTAGGCGGCGTACTCGGCGCGGTAGGCCGCGTGCAGCTCCCGCAGCCGGGCGATCACCTCGGCGACCGGGGCGGTGCCGGGCAGGTCGACCACCAGCGGCCGCACCTTGGTGCGCAGGAAGTGATCCGGACAGCTCGTGCCCAGCGCGGCCAGCGGCGCCAGCTTCTCCCGGGACAGGAAGTCCAGCACCGCCTCGGCGTCGGTGAAGTGCCCCACCTGCGGCCGGTCGGTGGAGGCCAGCCCGCGGATCACCGGCGCCAGCGCCGCGGCGCGGTGCCGCCGCTCGGCGGGGTCCAGCGGCTCGAAGCCGGGCACCACCGCACCGAAGGGCTCGGGCCTGCCCCGCTCGGTGAGGAACCGCTCCGCCGTCTGGATGATCTCCAGGCTGTGGGCCTCGCACTGCTCGGAGGTCGCACCCCACGCGGTGATCCCGTGCCCGCCCAGGACGCAGCCGATCGCCTGCGGGTTCTCCGCCGCGATCGCGGCGATGTCCAG
>NZ_JBJGYR010000055.1:0-536 GCF_054050095.1 Geodermatophilus sp. SYSU D01105 | reverse complement strand
GCGGGGCCTACATCAGCCTCGCCGGCCGGCGGATCGGCACCAGCGACTACCGGGCGACGCTGCGGTTCCAGGCCTCCGGGCTGGTCGACCTGCGGCTGGACCGGTACGTCAACGGCACCGAGACCGTCCTGCGCACCGTGCGGATCCCCGGCACGTACGCGGCGGGCACCCCGCTGACCGTGCGCCTGGAGCTGACCGGCGACGGGACGACGACGCTGAAGGCCAAGGCCTGGGCGGCCGGCACCACCGAGCCCGCCGACTGGACGGTCACCACGACCGACGACACCGCCGCCCTGCAGGCCCCGGGTGGGGTCCACCTGGAGACCTACACCGCCTCCACCGCGACGCGGACCCAGGTCTTCCGGATCGACAACCTGCGGGCCCAGGTCCCGGGTGCGGTGCAGGCCCCCGAGGAGCCGCAGAACGCGGCGCCGACGGCGTCGTTCACCTCCAGCGCCGCTGACCTGGTGGTGTCGGTGGACGGGTCGGCCTCGGCCGACGCCGATGGCCGGGTGGCCTCCTACGCGTGGGAGTTC
>NZ_JBJGYR010000054.1:0-604 GCF_054050095.1 Geodermatophilus sp. SYSU D01105 | reverse complement strand
TGGACGGGTCGGCCTCGGCCGACGCCGATGGCCGGGTGGCCTCCTACGCGTGGGAGTTCGGGGACGGCGGGACCGGCACCGGTGCCACCGCGTCGCACACCTACGCCGCGGCCGGCACCTACCAGGTGAAGCTGACCGTCACCGACGAGAAGGGTGCGACCGGCACGGTGACCCGCGCGGTCACGGTGACCGCGCCGCAGCCGCCGGTGGAGGAGCCGCCGACCGAGGAGCCGCCGGTGCAGGGTGCGCCGTTCGCGGTGGACTCCTTCGGCCGTGAGGTGGCCTCCGGCTGGGGGGCGGCCGAGGTCGGTGGCGCCTGGACGGTCGCGGGCAGCACCGCCGCCGCGCGGGTGGTCGACGGCGCCGGGCAGATCTCCGGTGCGGCCGGCAAGGAGTCGCGGGCCGGGCTGGCCGACGTCGCGCAGCAGGAGGTGGCGGTCCAGGCAGACATCACCCTGCCGCAGGCGGCCACCGGTGGCGGGGCCTACATCAGCCTCGCCGGCCGGCGGATCGGCACCAGCGACTACCGGGCGACGCTGCGGTTCCAGGCCTCCGGGCTGGTCGACCTGCGGCTGGACCGGTACGTCAACGGCACCGAGACCGT
>NZ_JBJGYR010000053.1:0-649 GCF_054050095.1 Geodermatophilus sp. SYSU D01105 | reverse complement strand
GGGCCGGCCGCTACCGGACCGGCGGGCCGACGGCGATGGCCGACCGCAGCTCCCGGCCGCACCGCTGCCCGCGGCGCACGCCGGCACCGGTGGTGCGGCGGATCGTGCACCTGCGCTGGAAGCAGCGCCTCGGGCCGGTGGCCATCGCCGACCGGCTCGGCCTGGCGCCCTCCACGGTGCACGCGGTGCTGGTCCGCTGCCGGATCAACCGGCTGTCCCACCTCGACCGCGCGACCGGCGAGCCGATCCGGCGCTACGAGCACGACACCCCCGGCGCGCTGCTGCACGTCGACGTCAAGAAGCTGGGCAACATCCCCGACGGCGGCGGCTGGCGCTACGTCGGCCGGGCCCAGGGCAAGCGCAACCGGGCCGCCACTCCGGGCAAACCGCGCACGGCTGTGCACGATCCGAAGCTGGGCACGGCGTTCGTGCACACCGTGCTCGACGATCACAGCCGGGTGGCCTACGCCGAGATCCACGACGACGAGACCGCCGCCACCACCATCGGCGTGCTGCGCCGGACGGTGGCCTGGTTCGCCGCCCGCGGCGTCACGGTGCAGCGGGTGCTGTCGGACAACGGCTCGGCCTACCGCGCCCACGCCTGGCGCGACGCCTGCGCCGAGCTCGGGATCAAGCCCAAGCGGACCCG
>NZ_JBJGYR010000052.1:0-713 GCF_054050095.1 Geodermatophilus sp. SYSU D01105 | reverse complement strand
CTCAGACGGTGGCGGGCAGTGTCATCTCGGGGACGTGGTCGGGGATGGTCAGGGGCGCGCCGGTGGCCTGGGCGACCTCGTCGGGGGTCAGGCCGGGAGCGGTCTCGACGAGGGTGAACCCGGCCGGGGTGATGTCGATGACGGCCAGGTCGGTGATCACCCGGTTCACGCAGGCCCGGCCGGTCAGCGGCAGGGTGCACTCCTGCACGAGCTTGGGGCTGCCGTCGCGGGCGACGTGTTCCATCATGATGATCACCTTGCGGGCGCCGTGGACCAGGTCCATCGCGCCGCCCATGCCGTTGACCATCTTGCCCGGGATCAGCCAGTTGGCCAGGTCTCCGCGCGGGTTGACCTGCATCGCGCCGAGCACCGCCAGGTCCAGGTGGCCGCCGCGGATCATCGCGAAGGAGGTCGCCGAGTCGAAGAAGCTGGCGCCGGGCAGGATGGTCACGGTCTCCTTGCCGGCGTTGATCAGGTCGGGGTCCTCCTCGCCCTCGAAGGGGTAAGGGCCCACGCCCAGGATGCCGTTCTCCGAGTGCAGCACCACGTGCACGTCGGCGGGCACGAAGTTGGGCACCAGGGTGGGCATGCCGATGCCCAGGTTGACGTAGGCGCCGTCGGTGAGCTCGGCGGCGACCCGGGCGGCGAGCTGGTCGCGGGACAACGGCATCTCAGGCGCCTTCCTGCACGGCCTCGTCGCCGGCCGCGGCCGG
>NZ_JBJGYR010000051.1:0-749 GCF_054050095.1 Geodermatophilus sp. SYSU D01105 | reverse complement strand
ATGGACAAGGTGGTGGGCAGCGCCGTGGAGGCGGTGGCCGACGTGCCCGATGGCGCGGTGCTGGCGGTGGGCGGGTTCGGGTTGTGCGGCATCCCGTACGCGTTGATCGACGCGCTGCTGGAGAAGGGCGCCACGGACCTGGTGACCATCTCCAACAACTGCGGCGTCGATGACGCCGCACTGGGCGTGCTGCTCTACGCCGGGCGGATCCGCAAGACGATCTCCTCGTTCGTGGGTGGGTCCAAGGAGGTCGCCCGCCGGTACCTGTCCGGGCAGCTGGAGGTGGAGCTGACCCCGCAGGGCACGCTGGCCGAGCGGCTGCGCGCCGGCGGCGCGGGCATCCCGGCGTTCTACACCCCCACCGGCGTGGGCACGATGGTCGCCGATGGCGGCATCCCGGTGCGCTACGACGCCGCCGGCACCGTGGCCGCGACCTCCCGGCCCAAGGAGGTGCGCGAGTTCGACGGGGTGCAGTACGTGCTGGAGACCGCGCTGCGCGCGGACTTCGGGCTGGTCCGCGCCGCGGTCGGGGACCGGCACGGCAACCTGGTGTTCCACGAGTCGGCGCGCAACTTCAACCCGCTGGCGGCGATGGCCGCCCGGGTGGCCATCGCCGAGGTCGAGCAGTTGGTCGAACCCGGGGCGATCCGGCCCGAGGACGTGCACCTGCCCGGGGTGTTCGTCGACCGGATCGTGCAGGCCGATCCCGAGGACAAGAAGATCGAGAAGCTCACCACCCGCCCCCGCCC
>NZ_JBJGYR010000050.1:0-1019 GCF_054050095.1 Geodermatophilus sp. SYSU D01105 | reverse complement strand
GCCGCGACGCCGGAGTCGACGGGGATGTGCAGGCCGGTGGTGCGGGACAGGTCGCCGGCGGTGAGGGCGTGGACGGCGTCGGCGACGTGGTCGGGCAGCACCTCGCGCTTGAGCAGGGTGCGCTGGGCGTAGAAGGCGCCCAGCTCCTCCTCGGGCACGCCGTAGACCGCGGCGCGCTGGGCGCCCCAGCCGCCGGCGAAGATGCCCGAGCCGCGGACCACGCCGTCGGGGTTGATGCCGTTGACCCGGATCTGGTGCTCGCCCAGTTCGGCGGCCAGCAGCCGGACCTGGTGGGCCTGGTCGGCCTTGGTGGAGGAGTAGGCGATGTTGGCCGGGCCGGCGAACACGGCGTTCTTGGAGGAGATGTAGACGATGTCCCCGCCCATGCCCTGCTCGATCATCAGCGCGGCCGCGGCGCGGGAGACCAGGAAGCTGCCCTTGGCCATCACGTCGTGCTGCAGGTCCCAGTCGGCCTCGGTGGTCTCCAGCAGCGGCTTGGAGATCGACAGCCCGGCGTTGTTGACCACCAGGTCCACGCCGCCGAAGGCCAGCACCGCGGTCCGGAAGGCCTCGGCGACGGCCTCGGCGTCGGACACATCCGCCGCGACGCCCACGGCGATGTCGGGGCCGCCGATCTCGGCGGCCGCGGCGGTGGCCTTGGCCGGGTCCAGGTCGGCGACGATGACGCAGGCGCCCGCGGCGGCCAGCCGGTGGGCGATCGCCCTGCCGATCCCCGACGCCGCGCCGGTGACCAGCGCGATCCGGGTGGCCAGCGGCTTGGGCGCCGGCAGGCGGGCGAGTTTGGCCTCCTCCAGCGCCCAGTACTCGATGCGGAACTTCTCGCCCTCGTCGATCGGCGCGTAGCTGGACACGGCCTCGGCGCCGCGCATCACGGTGATCGCGTTGAGGTAGAACTCCCCGGCCACCCGGGCGGTCTGCTTGGTCGCGCCGAAGCTGAACATGCCCACCCCGGGCACCAGCACGATCGCCGGATCCGCCCCCCGCATCGGCGGGGAGTC
>NZ_JBJGYR010000049.1:0-1143 GCF_054050095.1 Geodermatophilus sp. SYSU D01105 | reverse complement strand
GCAAGGGTGCTCCGGTCACCGTCGAGACGATCATCGTGCCCGACCCCGGCCCGGGTGAGGCGGTCGTCGACATCCAGGCGTGCGGGGTCTGCCACACCGACCTGCACTACCGCGAGGGCGGGATCAACGACGAGTTCCCGTTCCTGCTCGGCCACGAGGCCGCCGGGACCGTCTCCGCCGTCGGCGAGGGCGTCACCAACGTCGCCGTCGGCGACTACGTCATCCTCAACTGGCGGGCGGTGTGCGGACAGTGCCGCGCCTGCCTCAAGGGCGAGCTGCAGTACTGCTTCAACACCTCCAACGCCACCCAGAAGATGACCCTGGCCGACGGCACCGAGCTGTCCCCGGCGCTGGGCATCGGCGCGTTCGTGGAGAAGACCCTGGTCCACTCCGGCCAGTGCACCAAGGTCGACCCCGCCGCGCCCGCCACCGCCGCCGGCCTGCTCGGCTGCGGCGTGATGGCCGGCGTCGGCGCGGCGATCAACACCGGCGCGGTCCAGCGCGGGGAGTCGGTGGCCGTCTTCGGCTGCGGCGGCGTCGGCGACGCCGCGATCGCCGGGGCGAAGCTGGCCGGCGCCACCACGATCATCGCCGTCGACATCGACGACCGGAAGCTGGAGTGGGCGAAGGGGTTCGGCGCCACCCACACCGTCAACTCCAGCAACACCGACGCGGTCGAGGCCATCAAGGCCGCCACCGGCGGCTTCGGGGTGGACGTCGCGATCGACGCGGTCGGTCACCCGGCGGTGTTCGAGCAGGCCTTCCACGCCCGCGACCTGGCCGGCCGCGTGGTGCTCGTGGGCGTCCCGACCCCGGACATGACGATCACCCTGCCGCTGATCGAGGTCTTCGGCCGGGGCGGTGCGCTGAAGTCCTCCTGGTACGGCGACTGCCTGCCCTCCCGGGACTTCCCGATGCTGGTCGACCTGTACCTGCAGGGCCGCTTCCCGCTGGAGGACTTCGTGAGCGAGACCATCGGGATCGCCGACGTCGACGCCGCCTTCGAGAAGATGCACCACGGCGAGGTGCTGCGGTCGGTCGTGGTCTTCACGTGACGGCTCGCATCGACAAGACCGTCGTCAGCGGCGTCTTCAGCCTCGACGGTCAGGACTTCGACGTCGACAACAACGTCTGGCTGGTCGG
>NZ_JBJGYR010000047.1:0-3042 GCF_054050095.1 Geodermatophilus sp. SYSU D01105 | reverse complement strand
CGAGGACCTCCGGGTCGTGTGAGTGGTCGCCTTCAGCAGCTCCACTCCACGTCCGGAGGTCCTCCCCGAACAAGATCAGTCAGATCGTGTCGTCACACGCCCTCGACCAACGTCTCTGGTCAGTACACCTAGTCCTCGTCGTCGTACTCGTCCGGCCCGGCTGCGAACTGCTCGACCATCGCGGCGGTGAAGGCGTCGAGGTCGTCGGGCTTGCGGCTGGTGACCAGGTTGCCGTCGACGACGACCTCCTCGTCGACCCACTTGGCCCCGGCGTTGCGCAGGTCGGTCTGCAGGGACGGCCACGAGGTCATCCGCCGGCCGCGGACGACGTCGGCCTCGGCGAGCACCCACGGGGCGTGGCAGATGGCGGCCACCGGCTTGCCCGCCTCGAAGAAGGCCCGCACGAAGGCGACCGCGTCGGCGTCGGCCCGGACGAAGTCGCCGTTGATGACCCCTCCGGGCAGCACCAGCGCGGCGTAGTCGTCGGGGTCGGCCGAGCTGACGTCGACGTCGACCTTCTTGGTGTCGGCCTTGTCGATGTGGTCGTAGGCGGTGATCTCACCCGCCTCCAGCGAGACGAGCTCCGGCTCGGCGCCGGCCTCCTCGAGCGCCTGCCACGGCCGGTCGAGCTCCACCTGTTCCACGCCGTCGGTCGCGAGGACGGCGACCTTCATCCCGTCGAGTTCTCCTGCCATGCGGCCGCCGCTACCCCGGCCCCGCAGGCGGCACACGCCCCGCGCACTACGGTTCGGCACGTGCCCGCGCAGCCGCCTCCTCCGGTGCTCCACCTGCTCGGTCGCCGTCTGGGCGCCCTGCTGTCGACCGTCCCGACGGTGGACGACGCGGTGCGGACGGCCGCCGAGCTGACCGCCTCCGGATCCCCCGTCGCCCTCGAGCACCGACCCGGCCCCGCGGCCGCGGACCCGGCTGCGGAGCTGCGCGCCCTGGCCACGCGCGTGGCGGAGATCGGGCGGCCCGGCGCGTGCGAGCTGACCGTGCCGGTCGACCGCCTGGGCGCCGGCGCCGCCGAGGTCGCCCGGGCCGTCTCCGCCGCGGGGCTGGGGGTGGCCCTGGAGGGAGCCCCGGCCGCCGTCGACGCGCTCGCCGCCGAGCTCCCCTCGGCCACCGTGGTCGTCCCGGCGGGGGCACCCGGTGCCGAGGAGCGCTGCCGGGCGCTCGCCGGCCGCCGCGTGCGGCTGCTCGACCAGCGCGGCGCGGCCGCCGACCTCGCCTTCGTGCGCTGCCTCAACGTGCTGATGGCCGGGCCCGGGCGCCCCGCCGTGGCCACCACCGACCCGCGCCTGGTCGCCATCGCCGGCGAGCGCGCCGCCTGGAACGAACGAGCACCCGACAGCTGGGAGTACGTCATGCCGTGGGGAGTCCACACCGAGCAGCAGCGCCGGCTGGGAGCCGGCGGGTACGGGGTGCGCGTCGCCCTGTCGTCGGGCGAGGGGGCCGCGGGCGCGGTCCTGCGGCGCCTGGTGGGCCGGCCGTGAGCGGGGCGGGGGGCGCCGGCCGCTCGGGCCTGGCGATCATCGGCGGCGGGAAGATCGGCGAGGCGCTGCTGTCGGGGCTGGTCCGCCGCGGCGGCACCGACGGGATCCTCGTCTGCGAGCGGCACCCGGAGCGGGCCGCGGAGCTCTCCGGGCGGTACGGCGTGCCCACCGTCGGGCTGGAGGAGGCGGCGGCCCGGGCCCGGGTCCTGCTGCTGGCGGTCAAGCCCCAGGACATCGGCACCCTGCTGGGCCGGCTCACCGATGTCGTCGACGCCGGGCACCTGGTGGTCTCGGTCGCCGCCGGGGTGCCGACCGCGACCATCGAGGCGGCGCTGTCCGACGGCGTCCCGGTCGTGCGGGTCATGCCGAACACCCCCGCGCTGGTCGACGAGGGGATGTCGGTCCTCTCGGCCGGTGCCCACGCCGACGACGCGCACCTGGACGAGGCCGAGACGCTGCTGGCCGCCGTCGGCCGGGTGCGCCGGGTGCCGGAGTACCAGCAGGACGCCGTGACCGCCCTGTCGGGCAGCGGTCCGGCCTACTTCTTCTACCTGGTCGAGGCGATGATCGACGCCGGCATCCTGCTGGGCCTGCAGCGGGAGCTGGCCGCCGACCTCATCGTGCAGACGGCCCTCGGGTCGGCGGTGATGCTGCGCGACTCCGGCGAGCACCCGGTGCAGCTGCGCGAGGCGGTGACCAGCCCGGGCGGGACGACGATCGCCGCCATCCGGGAGCTGGAGCGGCACGGCGTCCGGGCGGCGCTGATCGCGGCCATCGAGGCCGCCCACGCCCGCTCGGTGGAGCTGGGCCAGCGCACGAAGGACCGATGACCGTACCGCTCGAGGCGAGCGACATGTCGACGATCCGTGACTGCGTCGCGACGTGTCGTCCGCGACGCGCCTGGACACACGTCGACGTAGCTACATAGGTGTAGTTCTGCCCAGGACGGACCGGTCCGCATGTTCGTTTCTTCCATCGCTTCTGTCACGCCAGTCCCCCTACGCTCTGTATCAGCACGTGCGTGTCCCGTAGTCGGTGGGGAAGCCGACGCCCGACGCGTGCTAGGTCCGGAGATGAAGTCATGACCATGCCCCAGCGCAACGCCACCGCCGCCGCCTACGCCCGCGCGGGTGTCCCCGCCCCGCGACCGGTCGGCCGGCCCGTCAGCGCCGCCACCATGGCCCGCCCGATCGCACCGGCCCACCCCGCGGCCATGCCGGTCGGTCGCCCGGCCGTGCCGGCCCCGCGTTCGGCCGTCACCTTCCTCACCGTCGCCGAGGTCGCCAGCATGATGCGCGTCTCGAAGATGACCGTGTACCGCCTCGTGCACGCCGGTGAGCTCTCCGCCGTCCGCGTGGGCCGCTCGTTCCGCGTGCCCGAGCGCGCCGTGCAGGACTACCTGCGCGAGGCCTACACCGACATCGCGTGACGACGGGGCCGGGAGCATCGCAGCGAGCGCCAGCGAGCGAGGAGCGGACTGGCGCGCGGAGTCACGCAATCGGCATCGCGTGACGACGGGGCCGGGAGCATCGCAGCGAGCGCCAGC
>NZ_JBJGYR010000046.1:0-3802 GCF_054050095.1 Geodermatophilus sp. SYSU D01105 | reverse complement strand
TGGTTGTCCGGCGGCGTCCTACTCTCCCACCCCGTCTCCAGGGCAGTACCATCGGCGCTGAGAGGCTTAGCTTCCGGGTTCGGAATGGTACCGGGCGTTTCCCTCTCGCCATGGCCGCCGTAACGCTGTGAACTTCCACCGGCCCGCCGGTGGCGGGGGTGGTGAGGCGTTCAGAACCGCACAGTGGACGCGACATGTCATCTTCGTTGCTGCTCGACCGGTGCCCGGCCGCGGAGGTTCGGGTAGATGTGTGGTCAAGCCCTCGGCCTGTTAGTACCGGTCAGCTCCACGCCTTGCGGCGCTTCCACTTCCGGCCTATCAACCCGCTGGTCTGGGCGGGGGCCTTACCCGGTTGTCCCGGTGAGAGACCTCATCTTGAAGCGAGCTTCCCGCTTAGATGCTTTCAGCGGTTATCCCTGCCGAACGTAGCCAACCAGCAGTGCACCTGGCGGTACAACTGGCACACCAGAGGTTCGTCCGTCCCGGTCCTCTCGTACTAGGGACAGCTCTTCGCAAGTCTCTTACGCGCACGGCGGATAGGGACCGAACTGTCTCACGACGTTCTAAACCCAGCTCGCGTACCGCTTTAATGGGCGAACAGCCCAACCCTTGGGACCTACTCCAGCCCCAGGATGCGACGAGCCGACATCGAGGTGCCAAACCATCCCGTCGATATGGACTCTTGGGGAAGATCAGCCTGTTATCCCCGGGGTACCTTTTATCCGTTGAGCGACACCGCTTCCACATGCCGGTGCCGGGTCACTAGTCCCAGCTTTCGCTCCTGCTCGACCCGTCGGTCTCACAGTCAAGCTCCCTTGTGCACTTGCACTCGACACCTGATTGCCAACCAGGCTGAGGGAACCTTTGGGCGCCTCCGTTACATTTTGGGAGGCAACCGCCCCAGTTAAACTACCCACCTGACACTGTTCCTGATCCGGATCACGGACCGAGGTTAGACATCCAATTCGACCAGAGTGGTATTTCAACGGCGACTCCATCCACACTGGCGTGCGGACTTCACAGTCTCCCACCTATCCTACACAAGCCGAACCGAACACCAATATCAAGCTGTAGTGAAGGTCCCGGGGTCTTTCCGTCCTGCCGCGCGTAACGAGCATCTTTACTCGTAGTGCAATTTCGCCGAGCCTGTGGTTGAGACAGCTGAGAAGTCGTTACGCCATTCGTGCAGGTCGGAACTTACCCGACAAGGAATTTCGCTACCTTAGGATGGTTATAGTTACCACCGCCGTTTACTGGCGCTTGAGTTCTGAGCTTCGCCCCGAAGAGCTAACCCGTCCCCTTAACGTTCCAGCACCGGGCAGGCGTCAGTCCGTATACATCGTCTTACGACTTCGCACGGACCTGTGTTTTTAGTAAACAGTCGCTTCTCACTGGTCTCTGCGACCCCCCACCGCTGCCCCGCGCAAGGCGGTTCACAGCAAGGGGTCCCCCTTCTCCCGAAGTTACGGGGGCATTTTGCCGAGTTCCTTAACCACAGTTCGCTCGATCGCCTCGGTATTCTCTACCTGACCACCTGAGTTGGTTTGGGGTACGGGCCGCTCGGAACTCGCTAGAGGCTTTTCTCGGCAGCATAGGATCATCCCATTCGCCTCACTCGGCTATGCGTCAGGCCTCACCCTCATGACACGCGGATTTGCCTACGTGTCGGGCCACACCCTTGCACCGGTACTACCACTCACCGGTGGGACTACCTTCCTGCGTCACCCCATCGCTTGCCTACTACCAGTCCGGATCCCGCGCTACTCCCATCCGGGCACACAAGTGCACCCGAACGGTTTGGGGCGGTTAGCATCGCTGGGTTCGGCATGGGCGTTCCTTCGCGGGTACGGGAATATCAACCCGTTGTCCATCGACTACGCCTGTCGGCCTCGCCTTAGGTCCCGACTCACCCTGGGCGGATTAGCCTGGCCCAGGAACCCTTGGTCTTCCGGCGGGGGAGGTTCTCACTCCCCTCTCGCTACTCATGCCTGCATTCTCACTCGCGTGGCGTCCACGGCTGGATTCCTCCGCCGCTTCGCTCGCCACGCGACGCTCCCCTACCCATCCCAGCCCCTGGCCGGCGCTCACGAGGAACGACGACGGGGTGCTGCTGGAATGCCACGGCTTCGGCGGTGTGCTTGAGCCCCGCTACATTGTCGGCGCGGAACCACTTGACCAGTGAGCTATTACGCACTCTTTCAAGGGTGGCTGCTTCTAAGCCAACCTCCTGGTTGTCTCTGCGATCCCACATCCTTTTCCACTTAGCACACGCTTAGGGGCCTTAGCCGATGATCTGGGCTGTTTCCCTCTCGACTACGAACCTTATCGCCCGCAGTCTCACTGCCGCGCTCTCACTTACCGGCATTCGGAGTTTGGTTGACGTCAGTAACCTTGTGGGGCCCATCGGCCATCCAGTGCTCTACCTCCGGCAAGAAACACGCGACGCTGCACCTAAATGCATTTCGGGGAGAACCAGCTATCACCGAGTTTGATTGGCCTTTCACCCCTACCCACAGCTCATCCCCCAGGTTTTCAACCCTGGTGGGTTCGGTCCTCCACGCGGTCTTACCCGCGCTTCAACCTGGCCATGGGTAGATCACTCGGCTTCGGGTCTAGAGCACGCGACTGGATGCGCCCTGTTCGGACTCGCTTTCGCTACGGCTGCCCCTCACGGGTTAACCTCGCCACGTACCACTAACTCGCAGGCTCATTCTTCAAAAGGCACGCAATCACCGCGCACCCGAAGGCGCATTGACGGCTCTCACGGCTTGTAGGCACACGGTTTCAGGTACTATTTCACTCCCCTCCCGGGGTACTTTTCACCTTTCCCTCACGGTACTTGTCCGCTATCGGTCACCAGGGAGTATTCAGGCTTAGCGGGTGGTCCCGCCGGATTCACACCGAATTCCACGGGCTCGGTGCTACTTGGGAACACGCTCGGGAGGACGTGTGCTTTCGTGTACGGGGCTGTCACCCTCTACGGCGACCCCTTCCAGAGGCCTTCCACTAACACGACGTCTTTCTCACTCCCTCGCAGCCCGGCAGAGCTGCGCGAACGGTCCCACGACCCCGCCTCCACAACCCCTGCCGGGTATCACATGGAAACGGTTTAGCCTCCTCCGCTTTCGCTCGCCACTACTCACGGAATCACGGTTGTTTTCTTCTCCTGTGGGTACTGAGATGTTTCACTTCCCCACGTTCCCTCCACACGCCCTATGTGTTCAGGCGCGGGTCACACCACATGACTGGTGCGGGGTTCCCCCATTCGGACATCCTCGGATCAACGCTCGGTTGGCAGCTCCCCGAGGCTTATCGCAGCCTCCTACGTCCTTCATCGGCTCCTGGTGCCCAGGCATCCACCGTGTGCCCTTAACAACTTGGCCACACAACTATCCGACCCTCCGCACACACACGCGTGCGGCACCGGCCGGTCCTACAGAACAAAAGATGCTCGCGTCCACTGTGCAGTTCTCAACGACCCACCAGCCACCGGCCCCACCGCCCCGCCGAACCCACACAGGCGTGTGGTGGTACGAGACCGGACCGGCCCTGAACCGAGGTGCCCCACCCCCGGGCCGGCCCACCGGGCCGGCACCGAAGGAATGGATCCGCTCCCTCAGGACCCAACAGCGTGCCTACCACCGGCCCCGCCCCGACCCCGCGCGTTCCCCGCGCCACAGACCATGCTGCGGCGCCGTACTGGCGCAGGCCCGAACCGGACCGGCCGAACTGGTCAGCGTTCCACCCTCGAGCACCACCCCGAACACCCGCCGCCCGCTCGGCACGAGCAGGCGATCACGGT
>NZ_JBJGYR010000045.1:0-4628 GCF_054050095.1 Geodermatophilus sp. SYSU D01105 | reverse complement strand
GGGGTGGTTACTCATGATGGAGACGCGGGGGCGGAGACCCATGGGACGAGCGGGGCCCGCGTCACGGGTGACGGGGGCCCCGCTCGTCCTGCGGTGTCCGGCTCAGCCGGGGAACCAGGTCTCCCGCACCAGGTCGCCGGCGGCCAGCGCCTGCTCCAGCGAGCGGGCGGAGAGCCCCCGCTCGGCGTAGCCGTCGAGGACGCCGCTGATCAGCTCGCCGCGGTCCAGGACCGGGGGCGGCCCGTCACAGGCGCCGTCCTCGGGTCCGGCGAACCCGTCGTGGGCGAGCACGATCGCGCCCGGCCGGATGCCCTGCTGGGCCTTGGCGACCCGCTCGGCGACCGACACGTCCTTCCAGTCCCACGTCGTGGGACCCCACAGCACCGGGAGGAGCCCGGCACCGGTGACCGCGCGCCAGTTGCGCATCGTCTGCCGGCCGTAGGGCGGGCGGAACCAGCGCACCGGGCGACCGGTCGCGTCCTCCAGCTCCGCCTTGCCGGCGCGGACCAGCCGGCCCACCTCCTCGGGCGGCAGGGTCGGCAGCGCCCGGTGGTCGACGCCGTGCAGCGCCACCTCGTGGCCGGCGGCGACGACCTCGTCGAGCAGGCCGCGGTGCTTGCGGACGCGGGTCAACAGCACGAAGAACGTCGCGGTCGCCCCGGCGTCGGCCAGGGCCGGGAGCACCCGGTCGGTGCCCCCCGGCTCGGGGCCGTCGTCGAAGGTCAGGACGACGTGCGGCGCGTCGGTGCGCAGCTCGACCGCTGAGCCGAGCACGGTCCCGGCACCTCGCCGGACCGTGCGCCGGGCGGCCTTGGCCACCGTCCTCGCCGTCGCGAGCGCGGTCATCGGGCGACTCCCCTCAGCAGCCGCCAGCGGCGGCCCGATCGTGCGTACTCCTCGTAGACCACCCCGCAGGCCGCCCCTGCCATGCCGGCGCCCCGGCAGACCAACCGCAGCCCGCGGGCCTGGTGCCGGTGGGACCGGCGCAGCAGGCCCCAGGTCCACCGGGCTGTGCCGCACGCGGCGCGCAGCAGTCCGCCGGCGACCGCGCGGACCCGCACGCCCAGCCGTGCCGCGGCACCGTCGGTCAGGCGCAGGTCGATGAGGACGGTGGCGTTGCCGTGGCTGTAGGCGCGGGTCAGCACCCAGGCCCGGGTCATCCGGTGCAGCGGCACCTGGTCGACCGCGGCGGACTCGTCGCACCACACCAGCGCTGCGCCGGCGCGGGCCAGCGACCGGCTGAAGAGCGTGTCCTCGCCACCGCCGAGACCCAGCGCGGACTCGAACCGCACGCCGGCGGCGCGCACCTGGTCCAGGTCGAGCAGGAGGTTGCCGCAGGCGGCGACGTCGATCGCGGTACCGGTGGGCATCCGGCGGCGGACGAAGAACTCCCCCGCACCGATCCACGGGTCCAGCTCGCCGGCGTACTCGGCGAGGATCCGGCCGGACACGGCCGCTGCCCGGCTGTCCGACCAGGTGTCCAGCAGGCCGGCCAGCCACCCGGGCATCGGCCGCTCGTCGTCGTCGATGAAGGCCAGGAGTCGGGAGCCGGCCGCCTCGTCCAGGGCGCGGTTGCGCACGGCGGCGATCCCCGGCGTCGGCTCGGCGACGTACCGGAGCCCCGACGTGCCCACCCCGGCGACCGTCGCGGCGGCGCCGCCGTCGGGGTCGTTGTCCACCACGAGCACCTCGACGGCGTACCGGCCGCCCGAGGCGCCGGCCACCTCCCTCGCCTGCTCGAGCAGCATCGGCAGCAGGGCCCGCAGGTCGTCGGGACGGCGGTACGTCGGCACGGCGACGGTGACGCCCACGACGTCCCGGGCCTGCGCCGGGGCGGCCGGGACGGTGGTCGGCAGGCTCATGACAGGCGTCCCAGCACCGGTGCTCCTCGCTCGACTCGGTTCGTCGGGGGTGCGGTCGCGGCGTCCGGACGCGGGAGCACGACGTGCGCCAGCAGCTCCCGGTAGCGGCCGGGGTGGTGCCGCCGCCGGGCCTCCGCGGCATCGGCCACCGCCGCCGACCGGGACCGCGCCCAGTCGGCGAGCACGGCCTCGACGGCGTCGGCCCAGAGCGCGGGCCGGCCCGGCGCGACCGCCCGTGCGGAGCCGTACCCGGCGACCGCCTCGCGCAGCCCGCCGAGCGCGCTGACGATCGGAGGCCGCGCGGCCAGCACCGCCTCGACCGCGGTGTTGCCGAAGGACTCGTCCAGCAGCGACGGGACGAGCACCACGTCGGCCTGCTCGAGGACCGGCCGGACGTCGGGGCGGAACCCGAGGAACTCGACCCGGTCGGCCAGCCCGTCGGCGGCCACCGCGGCCCGCAGCTCCTCCTCGAACCACTCGTAGCCCGCGAAGACCGAGCCGAGCAGCGACAGGCGGGCATCGACCCCGCGGGCGAGCAGCTCGCGCAGCGTGGCGATCGCGACGTCGGGCCCCTTGCGCGGGGAGAGCCGGCCGACGAACAGCAGCCGCACCGGACCGTCGAGGTCGGCGCGGGCGGGCTCGGGGGCGGCCGGTCCGGGGACCGGGTTGGGCACCACGGTCGTCCGGCCGGCGAGCGCGGGCAGCAGCCCGGTCAGCACGTCCCGGGTGAACCGGCTGTTGGCCACCACGGTGGAGGCGGCCAGCAGCGGCAGGAGCAGCACCCGGTGGAGTGCGGCCGGGCCGGGCCACTCCGCCTCGTGCACGTGGCAGACCACGCGGCGGCGGGCGACCCGGGCGAGCAGCAGCCAGGTCGGCAGGATCGTCGTGCTGACGTAGACGCCGTCCCGCCCGGCCCGCCGCAGCAGGGTCAGCGCGGGCACCAGCCCGAGGACGGCGTCGCGCACCAACCCCAGCATCCCGGCCGGGCGCAGCACCGCCTTGCGCAGGACCGGCATCCGACAGACGACCACGCGGGCGCCACGGCGCTCGAGCTCGACTCCCAGCGGGCCGGGGCCGGGCAGGGCCACCACCACGTCGGCGCCGGGCACGAGGGCCGTGACCGACTCCAGGAACACGCGGTCCGAGCCGTACAGTTCGGCACCGGGGTGCACGAGCAGGACCGACGAGCGCTCCGGCCTGCGGGCAGACCGCCCGACCAGGGCACCGAGGACCAGGAGGACGCCGGCCAGCGAGCCCGACACCGCCGCCCACAGCAGCCGGGGCGAGTGCACGAGCTGGCGGCGGCCGCCGCGGAGCAGGATCTCCCAGCTGACCGCCGGGGTGGTGAGCACCCAGCGCAGCAGCCGGCGGCGCCCGAGGTGGCGGGCGGCGAACAGCAGCCGGTTGCGGCAGTTGTAGCGGTAGTAGAGCGCCGACTTCGCCTGGCCGCGGCGCCCGTCGTCGTGGGTGCCGCCCTCGTCGTGGACGGCGACCAGGTCCTCCCGCAGGACCACCGAGCCGCCGGCGGCGACCGCCCGGTAGCCGAGGTCGACGTCCTCCCAGTAGAGGAAGTAGCCCTCGTCGAAGCCGCCGATGCGGGCCAGCAGCTCGTCGTGGACGACCACGCACGCGCCGCACAGCCAGTCGCCCGGGTCCTGGGGCCCGTCGGTGCCCGCGGGCACGCTGCGGATCCGCCCGTCGCGCAGGTCGGTCCGGGCCTTGCGGAAGACCGTGCGCCCGGCGGAGTCGACCAGCAGGGGGCTGATCAGCGCCAGCGGCTCCCGCGTGCTGTGCGCCCGCAGCTCGGCGACGACGGACGGGGTGATGACGGCGTCGGGGTTGAGGAACAGGAAGGTCCGGCAGCCCAGCTCGCGGGCGGCCGCGACGCCGGCGTTGCAGGCGGCGCCGAACCCGCGGTTGTCCGGCATGCCGACGACGTGCCAGCCCTGCGCGGCGCCCAGCTCCTCGACGTCGCGCCGGTTCTCCGCCGAGGAGAAGTTGTCGACCACGACGACGTGCACGCCGTCCGTCGCGAGGCCCGCGGTCGCCAGGGTGCGCCGCAGGAGGTCCGCCGAGCCGTACGACACGACGACGATGCCGAGGACGTCCCCACCCGCCGCCGGGGGTGCGGGTGGCCGGTCCGACGCGGTCCGCTCCCGGGACCCTCCGCCCGACGCTGCCGCCGATGGGCTCATGGTGCTGCTCCCCCTCCCCCGGCCGTGCCGACGGCCGGGCTGGTCGATCGTGCTGTGCGGGCGGCGCCCCGTCGTCCCCCGACGGGGTGACCCCGGGACGACCTCACCCCCGGCGGGGAGCCCGCCGGGGGTGAGGGGTGAGGACCGCGACCGGGTCAGCGGACCGCCGGGGTCTCCCCCGCCGCGCCGGCCCACAGGTCGTCGATCCGGAAGACCTGGGTCCGCGTCGCGGTGGAGGCGGTGTAGGTCTCCAGGTAGACCCCACCCGGGGCCTGCAGGGCGGCGGTGCCGTCGGTGCGGGTCAGCGTCCAGTCAGTCGGCTCGACCGCGCCGTCCGTCCACGCCTTGGCCTTCAGCGTCGTCGTCCCGTTCCCGGTCACCTCCAGCCGCACGGTGATCGCGCTGCCGGCCGTATAGGTGCCCGGCAGCCGGACGGTCCCCAGCACGGTCTCGGTGCCGTTGACGTACCGGTCCAGCCGCAGGTCGACCAGCCCGGAGGCCTGGAACCGCAGCGTCGCCCGGTAGTCGCTGGTGCCGATCCGCCGGCCGGCGAGGCTGATGTAGGCCCCGC
>NZ_JBJGYR010000044.1:0-5673 GCF_054050095.1 Geodermatophilus sp. SYSU D01105 | reverse complement strand
GGGGTGCGGGGCGCTGGGGGCCCCCCCCGCCCCCCCCCGCGACGAGGGCCGGAGGGGGCTCAGCGCGGGTCGGGGACGGCACCTGGCCGCGGTGTCGGCCGGTAGGCCGACGATGTCATCGCGATGCGACCGACGACGTCGGTGGCGGCCTCGTAGGCGGCGCCGGCGTCGAGCAGCGTGGCCTCGTCGAACGGCCGGCCGATCAGCTGCATGCCCAGTGGCAGGCCGGCCGGGTCGAAGCCGGTGGGCACCGCGAGGGCCGGCAGGCCGGTCAGGTTCGCCGGCGCGGTGAGCCGCACCATCGCCAGGTCCACCGCCTCGGTCGTGCCGTCGGGCCAGGTCACGTCCATCTGGTCGACCACGGGCGCGGGGAACGGCTGCACCGGGGCGACGACGACGTCGACGTCGGCGAACAGCTGCGCCCAGGCGCGCTTCATGAGCGTGCGCACCCGCAGGGCCTTGATGTAGTCGGTCGCCAGGATGAGCTCGCCGGCCTCCAGCTGCAGGCGCGTCTCGGGGCGGTACAGGTCGGCGCCGGCCCGCAGGGACTCCTGGTGGTAGGCCGCCGCCTCGGGCATGACGATCGCCCACTCCGCGCCGAGGACCTGGTCGGGGTAGGGGATGGTCACCTCGCGGAGCTCCGCCCCCAGGCCCTCCAGCACGCCCACCGCCGTCCGCACCGACGCCTCGACGTCCTCGGTGACGTGGTCGAAGAAGTAGTTCGTGGGGACGCCGACCCGCAGCCCGCGCACGTCGCCGGTGGTGCCGGCCGCGTAACCCGGGACCGGCACGTCGACCGAGGCCGGGTCCAGCGGGTCGTGGCCGGCGATGGCGTCGAGCACGTGGGCGCAGTCGCGCACGGTGCGGGTCAGCGGGCCGACGTGGTCCAGGGACCACGACAGGGAGGCGACCCCGCGCCGCGACGTCCGCCCGTAGGTGGGCTTGAGCCCCACGGTGCCGCAGAGGTTGGCCGGGATGCGGATGGACCCGACGGTGTCGGTGCCCAGGCCGACCAGGCAGGAGCCCGCGGCGACGGCGGCACCCGAGCCGCCGCTGGAGCCGCCGGGGATGCGGGTGGGATCCCACGGGTTCCGCGTCGTGTGCGTGCGTCCCCCGTAGGCGAACTCGTGGGTGTGGGTCTTGCCCACCATGACCATCCCGGCGGCGAGCAACCGCTCGACGGCGACCGCGTCGGTGTCGGGGACGTGCTCCGCGCGCACCCGGGAGCTGGACGTCGTCGGCACGCCGGCGGTGTCGTACAGGTCCTTCACGCCCAGGGGGATGCCGTGCAGTGGCCCGCGGTGGTGCCCCCCGGCGATCTCCTCCTCGGCCGCGCGCGCCTGCTCACGGGCGAGGTCGACGCAGACGTGGGCGAACGCGGTGATCGCCGGCTCGGTGGCCTCGATGCGGGCCAGCACGGAGTCGGTGAGCTCGACCGGGGAGAGCCGGCCGGCCGCGATCTCCCCGGCCGCGGTGGTCAGGTCCAGCTCGAAGGGCTCCACGGGTCAGGCCTCCCATCGGGCGTCGAAGGCGGTCGCCGGCGGGGTGTCCCCGAGCGGGACGTCGTCGAGCCGGTCGATGAGGGCGTACATCTGCGCGAGGAAGGCGCCGACCTCCTCGTGCCGCTCGGCGGCGAGCTCCAGTCGGGCGGCGCGGGCCGCGTGCGCGGTCGCCTCGGCGGAGAACGAGCGGGGGGTGGGCGTCACGGGCAGCTCCTGGGGTCGGGCGGGTGCGGTGCGCCGCAGTCTGGGCACGCCGTCCCCCGGGAGGCAACCAGGACCCCGGCAGGCGGAGCCCGGTCGCGGCCGGAGCGCCGCCGTCGCAGACTCGGGGCGTGACCATGCCGATGCCCGACGACGAGCGCGACGTCCAGCCCCTGGGCGGCGAGGTGGCCCCGCCGGCCGACCCGGAGTCGCAGGGCGGCCGCGACGAGGGCCCGGCCAGCGGCCTCGCCGGCCCGAGCTACCCGTCCGCCGAGAGCGAGCCCGACGCGCACCGCTGACGGTGCGCGAACCGGCCGTGACCAGCACACTCGACACGTGACCGCTCCCGGCTCCGACCCCAGCCACCCGCCCCTGGGCAGCACCGGCCCGACGACCCCCGGCGGCTCACTGGGCGGCTCACCCGGCCCGGCGGCCGGGCCCGCTGCGACCTCCGGCCAGGCGCCCGCTGCGACCGGCCGGACGACGTCGGCGGCACGCACCGCGGGCCGGACGATCAGCCGCACCCTCGCGCTCGCGCTGCTGGTCTTCGTGACCGTCATCCTCGTGCTGTTCGTCGTCTTCAACACCCAGACCGTCGAGATCAGCCTGGTGTTCGGCAACGTCGTGGCCCCGCTCGTGGTGGCCCTGCTCATCGCCGCCGCGCTCGGCGGACTGCTGGTCTGGCTGGCCGGCCTGGTGACCCGCGCCCGCCGCCGCAACCGCTGACCCCGCACCGCTGCCGCCCTGCCGACGGGCCCGGGACCGCGCTGGTCCCGGGCCCGTCGGCGTTCCCGGCCCTCCCCCCCGAGGGATGGTCCGGCGCGGGATCTTGCTCCGGTTACCGGCCGGTAATACCGTTTGTTACCCCCGAGTACGAACACGCCGGCACGGGAGCACGGGAGCCATCCGTCATGAGCCACTACACCGCTGACCTGCGGGACCTCGAGTTCAACCTCTTCGAGTTCCTGGACACCCGGGACCGCTTCGGCACCGGCCCGTTCGAGCAGATGGACGCCGAGACCGCGCGCGGCGTGCTCGCCGAGATCCGCCGGCTCGCGGAGGGCCCGCTGGCCGCCTCCTTCGAGGACGCCGACCGCAACCCGCCGGTGTTCGACCCCGCCACGCACTCGGTGACGCTGCCCGAGAGCTTCCGGCGGTCCTTCCGGGCGCTGCAGGACGGCGAGTGGTTCCGCCTGGACCTGCCCGACGAGCTCGGCGGCTTCGGCGCTCCCGTGGCGCTGCGGTGGGCGGCCTACGAGATGATCCTGGGCGCCAACCCCGCCGTCTTCATGTACGGCTCGGGCCCGACGTTCGGCGCGACGCTGTACGAGCTCGGCACACCCGACCAGAAGCGTCTGGCCGAGCTGGTGGTCGAGAAGCGCTGGGGCGCCACCATGGTGCTCACCGAGCCCGACGCCGGCTCCGACGTGGGCGCCGGCCGGACCAGGGCCGTCCCGCAGCCCGACGGCTCCTGGCACATCAGTGGCGTGAAGCGGTTCATCACCTCGGCCGAGCACGACCTGGCCGACAACATCGTCCACCTGGTGCTGGCCCGGCCCGAGGGCGCGGGGCCGGGCACCAAGGGCCTGTCGCTGTTCGTCGTCCCCAAGTTCCACGTCGACCTCGAGACCGGCGAGCTCGGCGAGCGCAACGGCGTGTACGTCACCAACGTCGAGAAGAAGATGGGCCTGAAGGTCTCCACGACCTGCGAGGTGACCTTCGGCGACGGCCCGGTGCCGGCGCGGGGCTGGCTGGTCGGCGACGTGCACGACGGCATCGCGCAGATGTTCCGGATCATCGAGTACGCGCGGATGTTCGTCGGCACCAAGGCGATCGCCACCCTGTCGGCGGGCTACCAGGTCGCGCTGGACTACGCGAAGAGCCGCGTGCAGGGCGCCGACCTGACCGCCACCAGCAAGGACGCGCCCCGGGTGACCATCACCCACCACCCGGACGTGCGCCGCTCGCTGATGCTGCAGAAGGCCTACGTCGAGGGCATGCGCGCGCTGTACCTGTACACCGCGAGCTGCCGCGACCGGGCGCTGCAGGCCGAGGCCGACGGCGACGCCGAGGCCGCCCGGCTGGCCGCCCGCGTCAACGACCTGCTGCTGCCGATCGTGAAGGGCTTCGGCTCCGAGCGCGCCACCCAGCTGCTCACCAGCGAGTCGCTGCAGACCCTCGGCGGCTCGGGTTACCTGCAGGACCACCCGATCGAGCAGTACATCCGCGACTCCAAGATCGACACGCTCTACGAGGGCACCACGGCGATCCAGGGCCAGGACTTCTTCTTCCGCAAGGTCGTGAAGGACGGCGGGGTCGCGCTGACCTGGCTGGCCACGCAGATCCAGGCCACGGTCGAGGCCGAGGCCGGCAACGGCCGGCTCAAGGAGGAGCGGGCCCTGCTGGCCACCGCCCTGGGCGAGGTGCAGGCCATGCTGACGGCGGTGTTCGGGCACCTCACCGCCGCCCAGCAGGACCCGGCGAACCTGTACAAGGTCGGCCAGAACACCTCCCGGCTGCTCCTGGCAGTCGGCGACCTGGTCACCGGGTGGCTGCTGGTGCGCCAGTCCGAGGTCGCGCTCGCCGCGCTGGCCGGCGAGGTCGGCGAGCGGGACCGGCACTTCTACGAGGGCAAGCTCGCCGCCACCCGCTTCTTCTGCACCCAGGTGCTGCCGCGGCTGGCCTCGGAGCGGGTCGTCGTCGAGCACACCGACAACGCGCTGATGGAGGTCGACGAGGCGGCCTTCTGAGGGAGGGCCACGCTCCTCCCCACGCCTCGCAGGCTCGCCGCGGGCCCGGGGAGGGTGGCCGTTCCGGTCCCTCACCACCGACGGCCGTCGGCGGTTTCAGGGTCGGGCCACCGGGCATGGGCCGGGGGACGACGAGGTCCCCAGGAGGCTCCCGTGACCGATCCGCAGGGAAGCGACCGGATCCAGCAGGACATCCCCACCGCGTCGGGCACCGGTGACAACAGCGACACCGGGTCCTCGTTCGAGGACGTGCCGCTGACCCGCGACGACGCGCTCGAGCGGGACGCCGCGGCAGGCGACGACCTGCCGGCCCGCGCGGACAGCGACGTCGCCCGCGCCCGGACCGACGGGCCGTCCGGCGAGGTCCCGAACCCGACCCAGCGAGCAGGAGGCAGGGACATCTGATGAGCGAGACCGAGCACACCGGCTACCGCGAGTCCCCCGACACCACGAACGGTCCCACGAACTCGAACATGGTCGACGGCGTCCCCGGCGAGGACCGCGCGGACGGCGGCGAGCAGGACACCACCCTCACCACCGACGACGACGCCCAGCGCGACGACGGCATCGTGCGCCCGGGCAACGTCCCCGACTGACGCCAGGAACGCCAGGGGCCGCCTGCGGGGTCCCGCCGCGAGCCTGCGAGCGGTGGGGCAGGGGGTCCTCTTCTCGGACGCGGGATGGCCGGCGCCTCCCGGTGATCACCGTCTCGTCCTGGTCAGGTCTCCCCGGGGTGGCCCGCCAGCGATGTCCCGGAACAGACGGCTGATCACGCCCTGCGACCAGCAGTACGCCTCGATGCGGCTCGTCGAGAGCGAGCACAAGGCTCGGGAGGCCCAGTGCGCGCTGATGACCCGGCGCACCACGCCGTTGGCACGGACGTGGCTCAGCCTGAGCGTGCCGTCGTCGCCGTGGCCCGCCGCCTGGACCGGCCCGCCGCGTAGACCAGGGTGAGGTCCCGCGGCGAGCCGGTGGCCTCGAACCGCCGTTCCAGCGCGAGCGGCGGCTCTTCGGCGAACCCGACGCCGACGGACCCGCCGGTGGCGACGATGTCGCCGTCGAGGACGGAGCACGCCGCGGCGCCAGCCGAGATGACCTCGTCGCGCTGCACCGGACGGCGGGGCTCAGCGCCGGGGGGGGGGGGGGGGGGGGGGCGGGGGGGGGGGGTGGGGGGGGGGGGGGGGGGGGGGGGGGTGCGGGCGGTGGAGGTGGGCGCTCGC
>NZ_JBJGYR010000043.1:0-17481 GCF_054050095.1 Geodermatophilus sp. SYSU D01105 | reverse complement strand
CACCGCGGCCAGGTGCCGTCCCCGACCCGCGCTGAGCCCCCTCCGGCCCTCGTCGCGGAGGCCTCCGGCCTCCACTCCTCCGGCCGACACCGCGGCCAGGTGCCGTCCCCGACCCGCGCTGAGCCCCACCCGTGTCCCGGCCGGGGACCCTCCGGACCCCGCGACCAGTCCACTCCGGCTCAGGTGCCGTCCCCGACCCGGGCGCGGGGCTCTTCTCCGCTACTCGTCGAGGACGGGGCCGGCCTCGTGGTGGGGGTGGCCCTTGGTCCGCTCCCGCTGCTTCATCCGGGCCTCGAAGACGTGCCGGTCGCCGTCGGCGAGCTCCTGGCGCGCCCGCTCGTCGAAGGCGCGGAAGACCGACCAGTAGTTGGCGTCGTAGTCCTCGACGATCTGGAAGGTCCACCGGTCGGCGATGACGTTGCGGCCGACGAGGTCGCGGTCGAGGTCGTCGGCCAGCTCGGTGTGCCCGGCCTGCCGGAACAGCTCGACGGCGTCCTGCAGGAGCAGGTCGGCCTTCCCCGAGTGCTGGTGGAAGCCGTAGAGCTGGCCGCGGGCCTGCTCGATGGTCTCCAGGGCCTCGGAGAGCTTGCCGAGGCCCTCCACGGTGGTGTCGTCCAGCTCGGGCCGGCTGCGGTCGCTGCTCACCGCCTCATCCTGCGGGGCGGTGGGCGGCCCCGCCGGACGAGCCGCGGTGCGCCCGGGAGGCCGCCCGGGGGCTCAGCGCCCGGCGATCGCGGCCTCGATGAGCCGCTCGGCGAGCGTGCGGCCGTGCGCGGCCGGGCCGTCGGGGCCCAGCAGGCCCCCGGAGAGGTACATGCCGTCGATGATCAGGTGCACCTGGGCGGCGAGGTCCTCACCGGCGCCGGGCACGACCTGGTCGGCCAGGCGCTCCAGGCGCGCGTGCAGCTCGAACTTGTAGTCCGCCGCCGCGCTCCGGGCCGGGTGCTGCGGATCGTCGTACTCGCTGCTGACGTTGGTGAAGGGGCACCCGCGGAAGCCGGTGCGGGTCACGTCCCGCTCGACGGCGTCCACGACCGACAGCAGTGCGGCCTTCGGGTCGCCCTCGAGCCGCACCAGCTCGGCGTCGATGTAGGCCAGGACCGTCGCGGCCTTGCGGGCCAGGTAGGCGCCGACGAGGTCGTCCTTGCTCTTGAAGAGGCGGTAGACCGTCATCTTGCCCAGGCCGGTCTCGCGGACCAGCTCGTCCATCCCGACACTGCGGGAGCTGCGGGTGGCGAACAACCGCTCGGCGGTGTCCAGGACGATGGCCTGCCGCTCGGCCCGGCTCCGGCGCACGGGAGCCCTGTCATCAGTGGCGAGGGCGTCGTCGGCGGCGAGGGGGAGGGCGGCTGCGGTCACGCCCGGGATGCTGCCCCAGCCCGTGACGGATCAGTTCGCGGCACGCCGGTCTCCGTGCATGGTTGGTTGCAGTGAGTGACGAGAGGCGCCCGAGTAGGCCGGGACCCCGGGGATCGGTGGGACTCGTGTGACGATGCGTGACCGTCGAGCGACCACCGATCCCCCGTACGGGTCAGGCCCGGCGCACCCGGCGGGGGTTGGCCAGCAGCCGCGCCACGGGAACGGCTGAGGCCTGTTGGGCCTGCGACTCGTCGGCCTGGCGCTCGGTCGGGGTCTCGTCGGCTACTCGCATATCGCGCTGCGTGTCCTCCATGCCACCCAGCGTCCCCCGCGCGCCGGGTCGGGAAACAGACCCGAGGCGGTGAGTTGAAGCCGAAACGCTGAGAGATCGGTCACTCCCCGTGTCCGGCGCGGCTCAGCGGAGCGCCGCGACCAGGGGGTCCCACGGGTTCAGCCGGGAGGGTCCCGCGGGCACGCTGAACCGGTCCACCAGTCCCGCGAAGCGCGCCCGCACCTCCCGCCCGACGTCGGCGGGGCCGGCGACGACGGCGAAGGTGCCCAGCACCTCGTCGTCCACCAGGTCGCGCATCGCCGTCCACCGGTCCTCGCGGCGCCCGACCGACAGGGCGTGCAGCTCGTCGGCGAGCGCACCCCAGCCGTGCAGCTCCAACACCGGACGGTAGGCGGGCGTGCTGCCGTAGAAGGCGATCCGGGCACGGACGGCGGCGGCCGCGGCGGCCATCTCCGCCTCGGTGGCGCCCGTGACGACGAAACCGGGCAGGCAGACCGTGAGCTCCGCCCGGGACCGGCCGGCCGCGGCCAGGCCCTCCTCGAGGGCGGGCAGGGTCCGCTCGCGCAGGTACCGCGCGGTGCTGAAGGCGTGGGCGAGCAGGCCGTCGGCCACCTCCCCGGCCAGCCGGGTCATCGCGGGCCCGACCGCCGCCAGGTACACCGGCGGCCCGCCCCACTCGTGCGGTTCGGGGCTGAACACCGGGGTCATCAGGGTGTGCCGGTAGTGCTCGCCGCGGAAGTGCAGCCGGGTGCCCTCCTGCCAGGCCGACCAGATGGCCCGCAGCGCGGCGACGTACTCGCGCATGCGGGGCACCGGCGCGCTCCAGGGCATGGAGAACCGCCGCTCCACGTGCGCGCGCACCTGCGTGCCCAGCCCCAGCACGAACCGCCCGCGGGTGGCGCGCTGCAGGTCGTGGGCCGTCCCGGCCACCGTCATCGGCGAGCGAGCGAAGGCGACCGCGATCGCCGTCCCGACCTGCAGCCCGGTGGTGGCCCGGCCGGCGAGGAGCAGCGGCAGGAACGGGTCGTGGTCGGTCTCGGAGGTCCAGACGCCGCCGTAGCCCCGCTGCTCCAGCTCCCGGGCGAGCTCGGGGACGTCGTCGAGGTCGGCGGTCAGCGTGGCGTCGAGCAGCACGGCACCGGAGCCTCCCGCACCCCAGCTCCCGCCGCCAGCGAGGTCAGGGGGTGTCGGCGCCCTCGCCCGGCAGCTCCTCGCCCTCCGCGGGCTGGTCCGGCCGCGGCGTGCGCCCGGTGGTGCTCTCCTCGCCCGCCGGGTCCCCCTCGGCGCGCTCGGCACTGCGCGGCGGCCGGGCCGGGTCGGTCTGTGCGGGATCGGGCTGTGCGGCATCGGTCATGGCGGGTCCTCCTCGGTCGGTCTGCTCCCGGCTGTGCCCGGGGAGCGGGGGCGGAAACCGTTCCCCACCTGGGCGGCCGCCGGCAGCTGCGCGCGCAGGGCCGCCACCTCGGCGGGTCCGGGCAGGGCGCCCCGGGCGCCCCGCCCGGCGGTCGAGAGCGCGGCGGCGGTCACCGCGTCGGCGACCGCGTCGGCTGGCGTGGCACCCGCGGCGAGCGCGACCGCCAGGGCGCCGCAGAAGCAGTCGCCGGCCCCGGTGGTGTCGACCGCGCGGACGGGAGGGGGCGGCTGCAGCAGGGCGGGGCCGTCACCGGGCACGAGCAGGGCACCCCGCGCGCCGAGGGTCACCACGACGGTCGCCGTCCCCAGGCCGCCGGCCAGCGCGGCCAGGTCGGCAGGGGTCCGGTCGCCGGCTCCGGCGCCGGTCAACTGCAGCAGTTCGTGCTCGTTGGGGACGAGCACGTCGACCCGGCTCAGCAGGTCGGCCGGCAGCGGACGCGGCGGCGCCGGGGTGAGGACGACGGTGCCGTCCGCGGCCGCCGCTGCCGCGGTCACCGCGGCCAGCGGGACCTCGAGCTGGAGCAGCACCACCTCCGCCCGCCGCACCGGCGGCACGTCGACGTCACCCGGCCGCAGCTCGGCGTTGGCGCCGGGGACGACCACGATCAGGTTCTCCCCGCTGCCCTCCTCGACCGGGATGGTGGCGGTCCCGGTCGGGGTGCCCGGTGTGCGCCGCACGTGCCCGACGTCCACGCCGGCGTCGGTCAGCGCGGTCAGCTGCCGGTCCCCGGCGGGGTCCTCGCCCACCCGGCCCACCATCGCCACGCGGCCCGCGCCGGCCAGCCGCCCGGCGGCCGCGGCCTGGTTGGCCCCCTTGCCGCCCGGCGCCAGCACGGTGCCCTGGCCCACGACGGTCTCGCCGCGGCCGGGCAGCCGGTCGACCCGCACCAGCACGTCCTCGTTGAGGCTGCCGACGACGGTCACGGACACGCGGTCACCTCCTCCCGGCCGCGGTCAGCGCTCGGCCGACCGGCGGTGACGCAGGGGGAGTGCGTACCAGGCCACCGCGCCCACCAGCACGACGAAGCCGCACCCGACGACTGCCGGCCAGCGACCGAGGACGACGTCGAGGACCAGCAGGACCGCGCTGGCGATGCCCAGGAAGAGCAGGCCGAGGCCGATCAGCAGGGCGTGGTCGGCGAAGGCGACCAGCTCGGCCTTGCGCTGCCGACGGAACAGCGTGCGGTGGAAGGACACCGGGGCGATCAGCACCAGCGTCGCCGCCGCCGTGCTGAGCAGGGTCACCGAGTAGACGGTCGTGCCGAACGCCCCGAGGTCCTCGAAGCGGGCGGTGAAGGGCAGCGTCAACAGGAACGCGAAGAGGATCTGCACGCCGGTGATCGCCACCCGCATCTCCTGCAGCAGCTCGGCGAGGTTGCGGTCGAGCACCTCCTCCGGCGTCTGGCCGCGCAGCAGGGCGGTCCTGGCCACGTCCGTCCGTTTCCCCACCACGCCGCTGCGGTACCGCGCCGAGCAGGACCCGACACGCGGAGGCGACCCATGGGCAGCGAGGACCGCGACACGATCCGCCGGGAGTTCGGCGAGGCGGTGAACATGACGGCAGCCGAGCTCGAGCGGTGGCTGGAGACCGAGGAGTCGCAGTCGGTCGGGCAGAAGGACGGCGGGTCGGAGTCCACCGGCCACGCCTCCGGGCGCCGCATCGTCGAGCTGCTGCGGACGAAGGCGGACGACCTGACCGACGACGACCTCGCGCACATGCGGAAGGTGCACGGGTACGTCCAGCGGCACCTCGCCCAGGAGCCGAAGAAGGAGGACGTCGAGACCTCCAAGTGGCGCTACTCGCTGATGAACTGGGGGCACGACCCGCTCGGGAAGGGGTAGTGCATGCCCGCTCTGCGCCGGAACGACCCCGCCCAGTACGACCAGCTCGCCGACCAGTGGTGGGAGGCCGCCGGCGGCTTCGCGATGCTGCACTGGCTGGCCGCCTCCCGGGCCGAGCACATCCCGCCGGCGCCGAGCCCCGGCGCGGTCCTCGTGGACCTCGCCTGTGGCGGTGGGCTGATGGCCCCGCACGCGGCCCGGCTGGGCTACGTCCACGTCGGCGTCGACCTGGGACGCAGCTGCGTGGAGGTGGCGCGGGCGCACGGGGTCGTCGCGGTGCAGGGGTCGGTCACGGCGGTGCCCCTGGCCGACGGCTGCGCCGACGTTGTCGTGGCGGGGGAGATCCTCGAGCACGTCGAGGACGACGTCGCCGTGCTCGCCGAGTGCGCCCGGCTGCTGCGCCCCGGCGGGCGACTGGTCATCGACGCCCTCGCCGACACCCGCCTGGCCGAGCTGATCGCCGTCCGGATCGGCGAGCGGGTGCCCGGAGGGCCGCCGCCGGGGATCCACGACCCGCGCCTGTTCGTCGACCGCCGCCGGCTGCTGGCCGCCGCCGACCGGCTGGGCCTGGAGCTGCGCCTGGTCGGGCTGCGGCCCTCGCTGCGGGACACCGTCGCCTGGCGGCTGGGCCGGCGCGCAGGCGTCCGGATGAAGCCGCTGCCGACCACCGCCGTCCTGTTCGCCGGCTACGGGCACAGACGGTGAGGCGGCAGAGTGCGCAGGTCGCACGTACCGTTCGGGCCATGACGCCGAGCCCGCGCGCCGCTGAGGGGTCGTCGTGAGCAGCGCCGTCGTGACCGGCGCGGGGTCGGCCCTGCCGACGACGATCGAGCAGGAGGCCGTCTGGGACGGCTTCTTCGCCGACCACTACGCGGGCGTGCGCGCCGCCCGGCGGGTCTTCGCCGCCTCGGGCGTGCGCCGCCGGCACGCGGTGGCCAACCCGGTGGACGAGGACCTCAGCTCCTGGGGCACCGGCGCGCGCATGCAGCGCTACGTGCAGGAGGCCCTGCCGCTCGGCAAGCAGGCGGTCGCCGGCGCGCTGGACGCCGCCGGGCTCTCGCCGGGCGACGTCGGCCTGTTCGCCGTCGCCACCTGCACCGGCTACGCCACCCCTGGCCTGGACATCCGGCTCGCCAGCGACCTGGGCATGCCGCCGGGGCTGCAGCGGCTGCTGGTCGGGCACATGGGCTGCTACGCGGCCATCCCGGCCCTGGCCGCTGTCGGCGACTTCGTGACCGCCCGGTCCCGCCCGGCCGTCCTGCTCTGCTGCGAGCTGACCAGCCTGCACGTGCAGCCGGCGCAGGCCGACCTCGAGCAGGTCGTCGCGCACGCGCTGTTCTCCGACGCCGCGGCCGCCGTGGTCCTGGAGCCGGGTGCCACCCGCGGGCGCCGGCTGACGGGGGTGGTCGCCCGCACCGACCCGTCGACGGCGGACCACATGACCTGGGACGTCACCGACCTCGGCTTCCGCATGGGGCTCTCGCCGCGGGTCCCCGACGTGCTGTCCCGCCACGTGGGGGACGTCGTCGACGAGCTGCTGACCGGCGCCGGCCTGGGTCCCGAGGACGTCGCGGGCTGGGCGGTGCACCCGGGCGGCCCCCGCATCCTCGACGTCGTCCGCGACGAGCTGGGCCTGGCCGAGTCGCAGCTGGCCGCATCCCGCTCCGTCCTGGCCGACCACGGCAACTGCTCCTCGGCGACGGTGCTCCTGGTGCTCGAGGAGCTCGCCGACGTCGACGGCCCGGTGGTCGCGATGGCGTTCGGACCGGGCCTGACGCTGTACGCCGCGCTGCTGCTCCCGGCGTGAGGCCCGTCGCGGAGTGACGGCGTCCTCGCCAACCCCTACGCTGTGTGATCCAGGTCACGCTGTGGAGGGGGCAGCCGGG
Source organism: Geodermatophilus sp. SYSU D01105 (assembly GCF_054050095.1). Taxonomy (NCBI): domain Bacteria; kingdom Bacillati; phylum Actinomycetota; class Actinomycetes; order Geodermatophilales; family Geodermatophilaceae; genus Geodermatophilus; species Geodermatophilus sp. SYSU D01105. The sequence goes on along the minus strand of NZ_JBJGYR010000043.1, from coordinate 10,689 downwards.
GTGGAGGCGGGGCAGTCGGGTATCCGGGTCTTCCTGGTGGACGACCACGAGGTCGTGCGCCGGGGAGTGGCCGAGCTCCTCGAGGAGGACCCCGGGATCAGCGTCGTCGGGGAGGCCGGGTCGGTCGCCGAGGCGCTGGCGCGGGTCCCCGCGGTCCGGCCCGACGTCGCCGTCGTCGACATGCGGCTGCCCGACGGGGACGGCGCCGAGGTCTGCCGCCGGCTCCGCGAGCGGGCGCCGGCCACCCGCAGCCTGGTGCTCACCAGCTACTCCGACGAGGAGGCGGTGGCGGCCGCGATGGCCGCCGGCGCCGCCGGGTACCTGCTCAAGCAGGTGCGCGGCTCCGCGCTGGTCTCGGCAGTCCGGACGGTGGCCGGCGGAGGGACGCTGTTCGGTCAGGACGCGGCCATGGCCGCGGCCGTGACCCGCGGTCGGCCGGCCGAGCGCGACCGCCGGCTCGCCGTCCTCACCGAGCAGGAGCGCACGGTGCTGCGGCTGATCGGCGAGGGCCTGACCAACCGGCAGATCGGGGCCCGGATGGGACTGGCCGAGAAGACGGTGAAGAACTACACCAGCCACCTGCTGGCCAAGCTGGGCCTGGAACGGCGCACGCAGGCCGCCATCCTCGCCACCGAGCTGCGCGACCGCTCCGGCCCCGGCGCCTGACCCGGGTCAGCCCTCCGGGCGCAGCGGGACCACCCACCGGATCTCGGTGCCGCGCGGCCCCGACGAGCTGGTCATCCGGCCGCCGTGCCGCTCGGCGCGGTCGGCGAGGTTGGTCAGCCCGCTGCGCACGGTCACCGAGGGCAGCCCGATCCCGTCGTCGGTGACCACGACCCGGATCTCGCCGTCGACGGTCACCGTCACGGTCACGCGGGTGGCGCGGGCGTGCTTGACCACGTTGGTCACCAGCTCGCGGATGACCGCCACCACGTCCGGGACCAGTGCCCGCGGCAGGTCCTCGACGTCCCCGCGCACCCGCACGTCCGGTCGCACGCCCTGTCCACCCGTGATCGACCGGACGACGTCGACGATGCGGGTGCGGGTGGCGTCGGGGGAGGTGTCGTCGGCCTCGTGCAGCTCGAAGATCGCCGAGCGGATGCGGGCGATGGTGCCGTCGAGCTCGTCGACCCGCTCGGCGATGCGGGCCGCCGCCTCCGGGTGGGTGCCCTCCAGCTGCCGGCTGATCCGGTCCAGGGCCAGCCCGGTGGCGAAGATCCGCTGGACGACGTGGTCGTGCAGGTCCCGGGCGATCCGGTCGCGGTCGGCCTCGACCTGCAGGCGGCGCTCGCGCTGCTGGCTGCGGGCCAGCTCGAGGGCGACGGTGGCCTGCGCGGCGAAGGCCGAGGCGAGGTCGAGCGTGGACGGCTCGAAGGGCTCCCGGCCGCGCAGCCGCATCGCGACGACCGTGCCCAGCGCCGGACGACCACCGAGCGGGACGATCAGCGTCGGGCCGTAGTGGACGGTGAGCTCACCGAGCACCGGGGCCCGCTGGTCGCCGGGTGCGGGCGTGCTCGCGTCGACGAGCAGCCGGGGGATCCCGGAGTGGTGTGCCGCGCCCAGCTGGCTGCCGGCCAGCGGGACCCGCACCCCCTCCACGTCGTCGCCGTCCAGCCCCACGGCGACCACCACGGTCAGCACGTCGTCGTCCTCCTGGCTCGGCACCAGGACGCCGGCGACGTCGGCCTCACCCAGGTCGGCGACCCGCTGGGCGATCGAGCGCAGCACGCTGCCGGGATCGGCACCGGAGAGCAGCGCCGTGGCGATCTCGCTGCCGGCCTGCGCCCAGCCCCGCCGGCGCTCGGCCCACTCCACCCGGCGGGCGTTCTCGATCGCCAGGCCGGCGGCCGCGGCCAGCGCCTGCACGGCCTCCTCGTGGACGGCGGTGAACGTCCCGGCGCCCCGCGCGAGGGTCAGGTACAGGTGGCCGTAGACGTCGTCGCCCACCCGCACCGGCATGCCGAGGAACGCCTGCATCGGCGGGTGGCCGGGCGGGAAGCCGACGGCCTCCGGGTGGGTGGTGAGGTCGTCGAGCCGCACCGGTCCGGTGCTGCCGGAGGGCAGACGCAGCACGCCCAGACCGCTGGGGAGCTGCCCGATGCGCTCGCGGTCGCTGTCGTCCATGCCGACGGCGACGAAGCTCTCGATCTCCGCGCCGTCGGGGCCGAGCACGCCGAACAGGCCGTACGTCGCGCCGGTGCGCTCGACCGCCGCGCGGACGATGGCGAGCAGGGTCGACTCGAGCCGGTCGCTGCGGGCCGCGGCGCGGACGCCGGCGGACAGGCCCGGGACCGCGACCGAGGGGGTCTCGGGGGCCTCGGCGGCGGGCGGGGTCACGGCCCGGCCGTCGGGGGGATCGGTGCGTGCGCTGGGATGCCGGCCTCCTGTCAGGCGCCGCGGGCGACGCGACGGACGTGGGGCCGCGGGACCGCGGGGCGCAGCAGGGTCTTGCCGTGGGCGCCGACGACGACGAGGTCCGCGCCGCGCGCGGCGCCGGTCAGGGCCTCGAAGACGGGACGCTCCAGCACCGCCGTCCGGGCGCGGCCGACCACGCCGGTCTCGGCGATGGCGCGCAGCACGTGCGCCTCCAGCCGCTCCTCGGCAGCCGTCCACTCCCGCCGGGTCGACCGGGTGAACGGGTCGGGACCGGCGTCGTCGAGCACGCACACCGCGACCACGGTCGCCTCGCGGCGAGCGGCCTCGCGCAGCGCCCACACGAGGGCGCCGTACCCCGAGGGCGTGCCGTCGACGTCGACGACCAGCCAGGGGTGCTGCCGTCGCGGCAGCAGCGGGGAGAGGCGGAGCGGCTCCACGCGCCGACCCTCCTCGGGCTCGTCGGGCACCGCGGCGAGGGGGGTGTCCGGACCCCGCCTCTCGGCGGGACGGTCCTCCTCCGGCCTGCCGCTGAAGCGGTGTCCATCGCTCATGGGTCGATCGTGGACCGGCTCCGCGAGGGGCGGCAGGGACCAAGGACCCAGGGACTTCGCAGGTCGTGACGCCACCGAGCCGTTCCGTATCGCTGATGAGCGTGTCATTGCAGAACGTGACGTACCGGGCACTCGTCCGCCGGTGCTCGACGGTCCGGCGCCGCGCCGGAGACCACGGTGGCGTCACGGTCGTCGTCCCGGTGCACCTCCGCCTGCAGGCCGGCTGCCGTGACGGCGGCCGCGGTGAGCGGCGCCTGGTCGCGGCTGGTCTCCACGAGCAGGACGCCTCCGGCCGCCAGCCAGCGCCGCGCGCCGGCCGCCACCCTGCGGTGGAGGCTGACGCCGTCCGGTCCGCCGTCCAGCGCGGTGCGGGGCTCGTGGTCGCGCGCCTCCGGGGGCATCAGCGCGATCGCCGCCGTCGGGACGTAGGGCGCGTTGACGGCGAGGACGTCCACCCGGCCGCGCAGGTCCCCGGGCAGGGCGTCGTAGAGGTCCCCCTGGTGCACGCGGCCCCCGGAGGGCGCCAGGTTCCGGCGCGCGCAGCGGACCGCTGCCGCGTCGACGTCGGCGGCGTGCACCTCGGGCCGGTCGAGGGCCGCGGCGATCGCGACGCCGACCGCACCCGTGCCGCAGCACAGGTCCACCACGACCGGGTCCGGGACGTCGCGCACCCGCGCCACCGCGAGGTCGACGAGCAGGCCGGTGCGGCGGCGGGGGACGAAGACCCCGGGCTCCACGGCGATGCGGTGCCCGCAGAACTCGACCGCGCCGAGCACCAGCTCGAGCGGTTCCCCGGCCACCCGGCGGGCGACCAGCGACTCCAGCTCGGCCGGGCCGGCCGCCGCGGCGAGCAGCAGGCCGGCCTCCTCCTCGGCGAAGACGCACCCGGCGGTGCGCAGCCGGGCGACGAGGGCGTCGACGATCTCCTGCGGCACGATGCCGGGAGGCTAACCGGGGAGGGAGCGGCGCCGGTCACCGGCGCCGGAGGCGGACCGGCCGGGCCGGTCGGGAGAGCGGGTGACGAGAATCGAACTCGCACTGTCAGCTTGGGAAGCTGATGTTCTGCCATTGAACTACACCCGCGAGGTGCGGTCCCGAGTCTAGCCGAGGCGGGCGGGCGAGGGGAGCAGGGTCCCCCGCAGGGGTCAGGCGGTGCGGATGACCACCGTCGTCCCGGCGGCGCTCGGGGTGGCGGTGACCTCGCCGACCGCGCTCATGAGCATCGAGCCGCGGCCGCGGTCCATGCTCGGCACCCGCTCCCGCCACCGGCCGTAGTCGCGCACGGCGATCTCCACCCGCCCGTCGACCACCTCCACCGCGACGTCGATGAACGGCTCGGTGGGCTCCTGGGCGTGCTCGAGGGCGTTGGTGGCCGCCTCGCAGGTGGCCAGCACCAGGTCGTAGGCGAGGTCCTCGTCGAGGCCGGCGTCGGTGAACAGCGCCGCCAGGCGGCGGCGCAGCGCCGGGATGGAGGAGGTCCGCGCCGGGAGGCGCCAGTGGTCGCGGACGCTGCGCCCGGACCCCCGTCCCGCCTGGGGGACGGAGGCCGGCGGGACCTCGCCGAGCGGCGGCCGCGGCGAGTGGGGCAGCGACGGGTCGGCCGGAGGCGGCGCCGCGACCCCGGCCGACCTCCCGGCCGCGCCGTCGAGGGCCCGGCCGGCGCGGGCGACCACGGCCCGGATCCGGCCCAGCAGCTCCGCGGACCGGAACGGCTTGGCCAGGTAGTCGTCGACACCGGCGTCGAAGCCCTCGACGGCGGCCTCCTGGCCCGCCCGCGCGGTGAGCATGACCACCGGGACGGCGCGGGTCGCCGGGTCGGCGCGCAGCGCCCGGAGCAGGCCGAACCCGTCCAGCCCGGGCATCATCACGTCGGTCACCACGACGTCGGGCCGCGCGGCCCGCACGCTCTCGAGGGCCGCGAGGCCGTCGGTCGCCGTCCGCACCGTCCACTGCGGGGCGAGCAGCCGGGTGAGGTAGGCCCGCATGTCGGCGTTGTCGTCGACGACCAGCACGCTCCCCGCGGAGGCGGCCGGGGCCTCCGCGCCGCTCCACTGCAGGTCGTCGTCCCACGGGGCCACCACGGCCCCGCTCGCGGCCGCCGAGGGGAGGGCGGGTGCGTCGGGCGCGGCGTCCGGCTCGCCGAAGGGCATGGTGACGGTGAAGGTGCTGCCGACGCCGGGCTCGCTGGTGACCGAGACCTCGCCACCGTGCAGGCCGACCAGCTCGCGGACCAGCGCGAGCCCGAGCCCGGTCCCCTCCCGGCTGCGGGCGGCGGAGCCGGTGACCCGGTGGAAGCGCTCGAACAGGTGCGGCAGCTCCCCGGCGGGGACGCCGACGCCGGTGTCGGCCACCTGCAGCACGAACCGGTCGCCGTCCGGCCGCAGGGTGACGTCGATGCCGCCGACGAAGGTGTACTTCACGGCGTTGGCGACCAGGTTGAGGACGACCTTCTCCCACATCCGCGGGTCGACGTGGGCGGGCCGGCCCAGCGGCGGGCAGTCGACGGTGAGCCGGAGGCCGGCCCGCTCCGCGGCCGCCCGCAGCACCCCGGCCAGCTCCGCGGTGTAGGTCGCGACGTCGGTCTCGACCCGGACCGCCGACGCCCGGCCGGCCTCGATGCTGACGAACTCCAGCAGGTCGTTGACCAGCCGCTGGAGCCGCTCCCCGTTGCGCTGCGCCAGCGTCAGCTGCTCCCGGACGGCGGCGGGCAGCGCCGCCCCGGACTGCTCCAGCGCGTCCGCGAGCGGGCCCAGCAGCAGGGACAGCGGGGTGCGCAGCTCGTGGCTGATGTTGGCGAAGAACGCCGTCTTGGCCCGGTCGAGCTCCGCGAGCGCCTCCGCGCGCGCCCGCTGCTCGGTGTAGGCCCGGGCGTTGACCACCGCGCCGGCGAACTGCCCGGCCAGCAGCTCGTGGAAGCTCCGGTACTCCTCGTCCAGCGCCCGGTTGGGGTTCACCCCGACGAGGAGCGCGCCGACCGGCTCGGTGCCGGCCCCGGCGACCAGCGGCAGGACGACGGCGTCGCGGACCGGGTCGCCCCACGGGCCGCCGGTCACCCCCAGCGGCGCGGCGCCGTCCGGCAGCAGCGCGTCGGTGCTCCCGACCTCGGCGGGCAGCAGGTCCGCGGCGCACCCGGCGGTGGCCGCGCGCCGCAGGCGGTCCCGGCCGGGGTCCTGCAGGTAGACGGCGGCGAACGGGACGTCCAGCGGGGCGCCGGCCAGTGCGGCGGTCATCGTGGCCACCGTGGCCAGCTCGTCCCCGAGCCGGCCGGCCGCCGTCGCGACGTCGTGCAGCAGCCGCTGCCGGCGCTCGGCGAGCACCTGGCGGGTGACCTCCGTGCACACCGCGTGCATGCCGGCGACCTCGCCCGCGTCGCCGTACGCGGGGGCGTGCGAGACGGTGAAGTAGGTCTCCTCGCGGTAGCCGGCGCGCTCCAGGAGCAGGAGCAGCTGCGGGATCCAGGACGGCTCGCGGGCGGCCATGGCGTGCTCGACGGGCTCCTGCAGGGCCGCCCAGCCCTCGGCGAGGGTGACCCGCAGGTCGTCGCCGATCGCACCGGGGTGCTTCGCGCCGATCAGCGTGGCGTAGGCGTCGTTGTAGAACTGCGTGTACCCGGGGCCCCAGGCCAGGATCATCGGGAACCGCGAGGCCAGCACGGTGCGGACGGCGTGCCGCAGGCTGGCCGGCCATCCCGCGACCGGTCCCACCGGCGTGGTGGACCAGTCGAAGGCGGCCATCAGCCGGCCGTTGCGGCCGCCGTCCCGGAAGAGCTCGGCGTCCCCGGGGCCGGGGAGGTGGTCGGCCACGCTCACGCGCCGGCACACCTCCGTTCGTCCTGGACGGTCGGGTTCCCGCGGCGGGGCCGCGGACCGGTCGCCCGGCCCGAGTCCGGCCGACCGGGAGGGAACGGTACCCCCGTGGTCAGCGGCGCATCTCGGCGAGGAAGCCGATCGCGTCCGAGCGCAGCCGCTCGGCCATCTGCGACAGGCCGGTGGTGTCGCCGTCGGCCGAGCCCAGCGACGCCGAGCCGTCGACGGCCGCGGCGATCCCGTCGACCAGGCCGTTCATCTCGGTGACCGTCGTCCCCACCTCGTGCATGACCGTGGCGACCTGCTCGCAGGCCTGCTGGATCTGCTCGACGTGGGCTGTGACCTGCTCGGTGGCGCGGGCGGTCTGGTCGGCGAGGTCCTTGACCTCGGAGGCGACGACGGCGAAGCCCTTGCCCGCCTCGCCGGCGCGGGCCGCCTCGATCGTGGCGTTCAGCGCCAGCAGCCGGGTCTGGGCCGCGATCGCGTCGATGAGCGCGACGACGTCCTTGATCTCGGCCGAGGAGCGGGTCAGCGAGTTCATCGTCCCCCGCGCGGTCCCGGTCTCGGCGCTGGCCGCCGAGGCGGCGGCGGTCAGGCCGGCGGCCGAGGCGCTCATCTCGGTCGAGGCGGTGGCCACCTGCTCGGACATCGCGAGGACGACGGCCTCGAACTCGTCGGCGAGCCGCAGCCGTGCGGTCTGCGCCTCGGTGACCCGCCCGGCGGTCTCCCGCATGGCGTCCCGCGCGGTGTTGATGTCCGTCGCGCCCTTGCGGTAGGCGCCGGCCAGTCCCGCGAGCAGCACCGAGCGGTGGAAGCGCCCCTGCGCGGCGGCGGTCAGGGCGGCCGAGGACTCCCGGACGAAGGCGTCGGAGACGTCGAGCATGGAGTTGACGCTGTGCTGCAGCGCCCGCAGTTCCGGGACGTCCTCCGACCCCGCCGTCGGCCGGCTGCGGGCCTCCAGGTCGCCGCGGGCGGCTGCCTGGCAGGTCGCGGTGAGCTCGCGGACGAACTCCCGGTAGACGGCGAGCTCCTCGGCGTCGTTGCGCCGGTCCGCACCGCGTGCGCGGAACCCCATGGTCAGCTCTCCTCCCGGCTGATGACCGACCAGATGAACTCCTCGTAGGAGCTGGCCCGCGCGGCGACGAGCTCGCCCAGCAGCCGGGACGACGCCGCGGCGGCGGCCTTCGCGGTCGGGTGGCGCCGCTCCTCGGCGAGCAGCTGCGCGTAGAGGGGGGTCACCTGGCGGATCGCTCCCGGGGACGGGCGCCGGCGGTTGGAGTGGTAGCCGACCACGCGGCCGTCGGGGCCGTAGGACGGCGTCACGTGCGCCAGCACCCAGTAGTGCGCGCCGTCGGAGGCGAGGTTGTTGATGTAGGCGAACAGCTCGCGGCCCTCCGCGAGGGTCGACCACAGCAGGGCGAACACCGCCCGGGGCATCTCGGGGTGCCGGATCAGGTTGTGCGGCTGCCCGATCACCTCGTCGAGCTCGTAGCCGCTGATCCGCAGGAAGACGTCGTTGGCGTAGGTGATGACCCCGCGCGGGTCGGTCTTGGAGACGATCAGCTCGTCGGGGCCGAAGGTGCGCTCCTCCCCGGTGGGCCGGGTGCCGCGGCCGGCGCCGCGGGTGCGAGGACCCGCCTGGGTGTCGAGCAACGGTCCTCCCGGATCCCGGACGATGAGGTCCCTGTTCCATCGGCAGGGCCGCCCCCGAGTGAAGCCGGGGTCGCGGGTGGCGGCGGACACGGGACGAAGGTCCTCGACCGGCGGAGGGCTCCCTCCCGGACGCGGGCGGACGGGCGCGCGGCGGGCGGTCCCTAGACTCCGCCGCATGCTGCTGTCCGACCGCGACATCACGGCTGCCATCGCCGAGGGGCGGCTCGGCATTGAGCCCTACGACAAGGGCCTGGTGCAGCCCTCGAGCATCGACGTCCGGCTGGACCGCTTCTTCCGGGTGTTCAACAACGCCCGGTACACCCACATCGACCCGGCGCAGCAGCAGGACGACCTGACCACCCTGGTCGAGCCGGAAGGCGACGAGCCGTTCGTGCTGCACCCCGGGGAGTTCGTGCTCGGCTCCACGCTCGAGGTCGTCACCATCCCCGACGACCTGGCCGCGCGGCTCGAGGGCAAGAGCTCCCTGGGCCGGCTGGGCCTGCTCACCCACTCCACGGCCGGCTTCGTCGACCCCGGCTTCTCCGGGCACATCACGCTGGAGCTGTCCAACGTCGCGAACCTGCCGATCACGCTGTGGCCGGGCATGAAGATCGGTCAGCTCTGCCTGTTCCGGCTGACCAGCCCGGCCGAGCACCCCTACGGGTCGGCGGTCTACGGCTCCCGCTACCAGGACCAGCGCGGCCCGACGCCGTCGCGGTCGTTCCGCAACTTCACCCGCGCGGAGACCCGGCGTCCGGCTCCTTGACGTGCACGGTGACCGGCGGTTCGGTGCCGACCACCTCGATGACGTCCCCGTGGTGGGCGTCGCACGCCCAACCGGGCACCTCGTCGTCCACGTAGCGCTGGCGGGTCGCCAGCCACCCGCTGCAGAGCAGCACCGCGACGCCGGTCAGGACGACGACGAACATGCCCGTGTAGCCGCCGGTGACCCCGCGGAGGACGCCGACCAGGATCGGGCCGCACCCCGCCAGCACGTACCCGCACCCCTGCGCGAAGGTCGAGAGCGCCGCGGTGGTCTCGGGCGTGCGCGCCCGGAGGCCGATCAGCGTGAGCACCATGGCGAAGCTGCCCAGGCCGAGGGCGAGCAGGGTCATCCACAACCAGGGCGCGGCCAGCGGCGCCACCATCAGCCCCACCCAGCCGGCCACGAGGAACACCACGAAGGTGACCAGCAGCGGTCGTTGCAGGCGCGGGCGCACCGTGAGGGTGGGGACGACCGCGTTGAGCGGGATGACGACCACGGTGTTGAGGCCCAGCAGCAGGCCGGCCGTCCCGGCGCTCAGCCCGGAGTCGCGCAGGTACTGCGCCCCCCACCCGATCACCACGTAGGCCTGCATCGACTGCGTGCCGAAGAAGACGGCCAGGGCGATCGCCATGCGGCTGCGCGCGAGGGACCGCATCCGCAGCGCGACGTGCGACGCTCGCGAGGCACCCGGCCGCGCGGGCACCGCCAGCCACGGCAGCGCCGCGACCACGGCGAAGACCGCCCAGACCCCCAGCGCCCACCGCCAGCCCTCGGCGCCCGCGGCGGCGGCCAGGGGGGCCGCGGTGACGGCGGCGACGGCCCCACCGACGGCCATCGACACGCTGTAGGCGCCCACGAGCAGGCCCGTGCGCGCCGGGAAGTGGCGCTTCACCAGGCTGGGCAGCAGCACGTTGCCGAGGGCGCCGCCGGCCATCGCCAGCACCGTGCCGACCAGGAACAGCCAGAACGCCCCGGAGGACGACCGCAGGACCAGCCCCGCCGCCATGGCCAGCAGGGCGCCGGCGAGCACGTGCCCGTCCCGGTAGCGGGCGGCCAGCGGGGGTCCGGCGAACCCGATCGCGGAGAAGCAGAGCACGGGCATGGTCGTGAGGAGCCCGGCCATCCCGCTGGAGATGCCCAGCCCCCGCTCGATCTCCTCGAGCACCGGTCCGATGCTGTTGACCGCCGTCCGCAGGTTGAAGCCCGTGAGCACGATCGCCGTCCCGATCAGCACCAGGCCGCGCCGGTGATCGGGAGCGGGCGGGGCGGTCGACGGGGCCGGGGCGGTGCGGGTCACCCGACGATGGTCCTCCTGTGGCGGAGGCGACTCACCGCCGGGTGGTTACCCCACGCAACGATCTCAGCGGGTGGGGCGGTCCACCGGCGGACTCGCGGGCCACGTCGGCGTGACGAGGTCGCCGGCCGGTGCCTGGACGGCGCCCGGGTAGTCGGCGAGGTTGGCACGGCCAGGTGCGCCGCGCCCGGGCACTGGGACGGTCACGACGTCCCCGGGCCGATCGGGGGGGGGGGGGGGGGG
>NZ_JBJGYR010000042.1:0-26057 GCF_054050095.1 Geodermatophilus sp. SYSU D01105 | reverse complement strand
GTGGGAGGCGAGGAATCCTCGCCTCCCACACTCCGCTAGGCGGCGGTCCAGCGGATCGGCAGGCGCTTGACGCCGCGCTGGAAGTTCGACCGCAGCAGCGCCGGCGACCCGTCGGGCTCGATCGTGCTCGTTCGGCGGAGCAGCTCGGCGAACAGCGTCCGCATCTGCACCCGGGCCAGCTGGGCGCCCAGGCAGAAGTGCGGCCCGTGCCCGAAGGTCAGGTGCGGGTTGGGTCGGCGGCGGACGTCGAACGCGTCGGGGTCGGCGAAGACGGCGTCGTCCCGGTTCGCGGAGGTGAACGAGACGACGACCTTGTCCCCGGCGCGGATGCGCTGCCCGGCGAGGTCGACGTCGGTGGTCGTGGTGCGGCGGAACACCATCACCGGCGTCCACCAGCGCAGCATCTCCTCGACCGCGCCGGGCAGCAGTGAGGGGTCGGCGCGCAGCGCGGCCAGCGCCGCGGGGTGCTGCAGCAGCGCGATGAGCCCGCCCGGCAGGCCGTTGCGCAGGGTCTCGTTCCCGGCGACGGCGAACAGCCAGAACATGTTCTCGAACTCGGCGTCGCTGACCTGACCGCCGTCCTCGTCGACCTGGGCCAGCAGGATCGACATGACGTCGGACCCGGGGGAGCGGCGCTTCTCCTCGGCCAGCAGCCGGGCGTACTCGTAGAGGTCGGGCATGCCGGCGCGGGTGCGGGGGTCGGGCATCCGCCCGTCCGGGCCGGGCGCCGGGCGCAGTGCGACCGCCGCCCGGGCCATCGCCGTCCCGCCGGTGCCGTCGAAGGCCGACGAGGTGGCGTAGTCGGGGTCCTGCCAGCCGATCACCCGGTTGGACCAGTCGAACATCAGCCAGCGGTCCTCGGCGGGCACACCGAGGACGTCGGCGAGGGTGAGCAGCGGGAGGTCGGCGGCGACGTCCTTGGCGAAGTCGCACCGCCCCTCGGCCGCGCCGTCCACCATGCGGTCGACCAGGCGCGCCGCGGTGGCCTCGATCGAGGCGGTCAGCGCGGCGACCGCCCGCGGGGTGAACGACCGGGTGAGCAGCCGCCGCAGCCGGGAGTGGTCCGGCGGGTCCATGTTGAGCATCATCCGGCGCACCCAGGCCAGGTCGGCGGCGTCGCGGACCTGGGTGGCGCCCAGCCAGGAGGAGAAGGTGGCCGGGTCCTTGAGCACCCGCTCGACGTCGGCGTGCCGCAGCACCAGCCAGAAGCCGGGGCCGGCCGGCTGGCCGTGCAGGGCCGGCTCCTCGACCCAGGTCACCGGGGTCTCGGACCGCAGCCGGCGCAGCAGCGCGAAGGGCGGCCCGTCCTGGTAGGTCGCCGGGTCGACGAGGACGGCGGTGTCCAGCGCCGCTGAGGCCATGTCGGCTCCTGGGTCAGGGGTGCGGGGTCAGGGGTAGGTGTGGAAGCCCTTGCCGGTCTTGCGACCGAGCTCGCCGGCGGCCACCTTGTCGCGGAGCAGCTGCGGCGGGGCGAACCGCTCGCCGAGCGTGCGGTGCAGGTACTCGGCGATCGCCAGCCGGACGTCGAGGCCGACCAGGTCGGTCGAGCGCAGCGGGCCCATCGGGTGGCGGTAGCCCAGCTCCATCGCGGTGTCGATGGCCTCGGCGTCGGCGACGCCCTCCTCGAGCATCCGGATGGCCTCCAGGCCCAGCAGGACGCCCAGCCGCGAGGAGGCGAAGCCGGGGGAGTCCTTGACCACGACGTCGGTCTTGCCGAGGGCCCGTACCCAGCCGCTGGCCGTCCCGATGAGGTCCGGGTCGGTCTCCCGGGCGACCACGACCTCCACCAGCCTCGACGCCGGCACCGGGTTGAAGAAGTGCAGGCCCAGGAAACGGGCCGGGCGCTCCAGCGCGGCGGCCAGCTCGGTCACCGACAGGGAGCTGGTGTTGGTGGCCAGGACGGCGTCGGGCCCGACAGCGGACTCGGCGGCCCGCAGCACCTCGGCCTTGAGGTCGGCCCGCTCGGGAACGGCCTCCACCACCAGGCCGGTGGCCGCGTCGAGCTCGGCGGCGGAGTCCAGCAGGGTCAGCCGGCCGAGGACGGTCCCGACGTCCCCGTCGAGCTTGCCCCGCCGGGCCGCCTCGGCCAGGCCGTCGGCGACGCGCCCCCGGGCGGCCTCCGCCGCCTCCTCGCCGGCCTCCACCACGGCGACCTGCGCGCCCGCCGTGAGGAAGGCCTGGGCGATCCCGGCGCCCATGCGGCCACCGCCGATGACGCCCACCCGGGTGGGGACGGTGGTCATGTGTCCTCCTCGTCGGCGACGGGGCGCCGAGTTCCCGACCGTTCGTTCAGTTATTGACCCGGGAAGTCTGGCGCACCGCCGAGGTCCCGGGCAACCCCCGCGGCCGGGACGTCAGCCGGCGCGGAGCCGGGTCAGGTGCTCGTCGAGCATCCGCAGCTGGGTGTCGCCGGAGGTGGGCGCCGTGGGGAGCAGGGCGAGGACCTGCAGGCCCATGGCCATGGCGAGCAGCTGCTCGGCGAGGACGTCGTCCGGGGTGGTCACGGTGACGTCGCCGTCCTCCCGGCCCTGGGCGAGCAGGGCGCACAGGTCGCGGCGCCAGGTCTGCATGGCGGTGTCGCTGATGCTGGCGAGGCGCTCGTCGGTGACCGTGCGGCTCCAGAACGGCAGCACGATCCGCGCCTCGAGCAGGGTGACCTCCGTGGTCGGCAGCACCTCGACCAGGAAGGCGCGCAGTGCCGCCACGCCCCGCCTGCCCTCGACCGCCGCCCGGATCCGGTCGTTGGTGCGGTCGAAGACGTAGACGTAGGCGGCCTCGATCAGCTCGTTCTTGTTCGCGAAGTAGTACGCCAGGGCGCCGTTGGCGTACCCCGCGGCGCGGGCGATCTCCCGCATGGTCGCGGCGTCGGCCCCCTGCGTGGCCATCAGCCGCCAGGTCACCTCGAGGATCTCGCGGCGCTTGGCCTCGTGGTCCACCAGCTTCGGCACCGGGCTCCCGTCCCCTCGTCGTCGACGGTCGAGTCTGACCGATGGGAGGACGGGAGCCCGGGCCGGGATCAGCGGTCGGTGACCGGCCGCGGCCGGCGCGCCAGGGCCACGCCCACGCCGAGCGCGAACGCGACGGCGATGACCACCAGCAGCACCGTGGCGAGGACGGCGTCCCCGCTGATCAGCGTGGTGAAGTTGGCCAGCACGAGCGCGACGGTGCCCAGCAGGCCCAGCGTGCCCAGCGCCGGGGCGACGCGGGTGTGCCAGACGCGGCGGTCCACCCGGCTGCGGGCGAAGAAGGCCAGCACCGCCACGCTGGTGAGCACCATCAGCAGCAGCACGCTGACCGTCGCCAGGCCCGACATCCAGGTGAACAGCTGCAGGACCGGGTCCGACCCGGCCACGGCGAAGACGGCCACCACCAGGAACGCCGTCGCGGTCTGCGCCAGCGAGCCGACGTGCGGGGAGGCGTGGCGGGCGTGCGTCCGGCCGAGCCCGCCGGGCGCCATGCCCTGCCGGCCCAGCGCGAACAGGTACCGCGAGATGGCGTTGTGGAACGCCAGCAGCGCGGCGAAGAGGCTGGTCAGCAGGAGGACCACCATCGCGTCGGCGACGGCGGGGCTCAGGTACTCGGCCGTCGCCGAGAAGACCAGCCCCGCGGTGTCGGCCTGGGCCGCGGCGACCACGCCGTCGGTGCCGAACGCCAGGACGACCGCCCAGCTGGCCAGGGCGTAGAACCCGCCGATGAGGACCACCGCCGCGTACGTGGCCAGGGGGACCGTCCGCCGCGGGTTGCGCGCCTCCTCGCCGTAGATCGCCGTGGCCTCGAAGCCGATGAACGAGGCGATCGCGAACATGATGCTGATGCCGGGTGCGCCCGAGAAGAACTCCGACGGGGCGAACGACCGCACGTCGATCCCGTCGGCGCCGCCCTGCGCCAGCACCGCGACGGCGACGACGGCGATGACGCCGATCTCCAGGGTCAGCAGGACGCCGAGGACCTTGGCGCCCACGTCGATGTTGCGGTAGCCCAGCACGCCGACGACCGCCATGAGCACCAGCGACCAGACCCACCACGGCAGGTCCGGGCCGCCGTACTGCACGACCAGGCCCTGCGCGGTGGCGCCGGCCAACCCGTAGATCGCCGCCTGGATGGCGGTGTAGGTGAGCAGGGCCAGCCCGGCGGCGCCGACGCCCACCGGCGTGCCGAGCCCCTTGCTGACGTAGGCGTAGAAGGCGCCGGCGTCGACGACGTGCCGGCTCATCGCCGCGTAGCCGACGCTGAACAGCAGCAGGACGACGGCGGCGACCACGTAGGCCATCGGGCTGCCCGGCCCGTTGCCGATCGCGAGCATGACCGGCAGGGCGCCGCCGATCGAGGTCAGCGGCGCGGCCGCGGCGACGACCAGGAAGACGATGCCGACGACGCCGATGGAGCCGCGCAGGCCCCGGCCGGTCCCGTCAGGAGGCGCGGCCGTGTCGGTGGCGGGCGCGGCCGCGGAGAGCTCACTCATGGCAGCAACCGCCCTCGGTGGAGCCCGCGGTCCGCGACTGGCAGTGGGCGCTCGCGTTCGGGGGCACGTCGAGGGTGGGGTTGCGGTCGAAGAACCCGACCGGCTTGAGCCGGAAGCCGGTGTGGTCGACGGGCATGATCGGCCAGTCCTCGGGCCGGGGGACGTGGGTGAGGCCGAAGGTGTGCCAGACGACGACGTCGGTGCCCTCGACGTCCCGGTCGGCGGCCACGTACTGCGGCAGGCCGGCGCCACCCTTGTGCTGGTTGACGAAGTCGCCGGCGGCGTAGCGCTCGGCCGGGTCGTAGGCGGTCACCCACAGGTGCTTGGTGGCGAAGGTGGCCCGCCGGGCGATGGAGCTGTCGTCGTCGGCCAGCAGCACCGGCTGCCCCTCCGGCAGGAGGGCGTAGGCCACCGGCTCGCCGAGGCGGTTGCGGCTGTTCGGGTTGCTGATGTGCCAGACGCGGCCCACCGACTGGTCGGCCAGGCGCTGGGCCTCGGACTCGCGGCGCAGCGTCGTCCGCCGCTGGGTGAAGGCGTTGCCCCGCGGGTTGTCCGGCCCCATGGGGACGCGGACGAAGTCCAGCTCCTCGACGGTGTTGGTGGGGCCGTCGAGCGCCATGTCCAGCCGGGCGCTGAACAGGTGCTGGTGGTAGGGGGCGCCGAGCCCGGGCGCGATCTGGGACGCGTAGGGGTGGCCCTCGCCGGGGTGGGCCGAGGTGAACACGATGCCGGTGGCCTTGACCTCGAACCCGATCGTGCCGTCGAGGTAGAGGTACCAGTAGAAGCCGTAGTCGTAGTTGCCGATCGTGGTGAAGAAGCTGATCACCATGCGGCGCTGCCGGCGGGTCTCGGCCGAACCGGCCCACAGGTCGGTGTGCTTCCAGAGGATCCCGAAGTCCTCCTCGTGCATGCAGATCGCGTTGCGGAGCACCTGCGGGTTGCCCCGCTCGTCGGCGATGACGGCGTCCATGTAGGTGATGTCGCCGAGGCAGTCGCAGCCCAGCTCGAGGGCGTTGGCGTAGCGGCCGACGAGGTACTCGCCGGTGTCGAAGTAGTTCTGCCAGGACCGGACGGGGGAGGGGTCGGCGTAGGGGACGACCATCTCGGCGATCGAGGCGCGGTGGATGATCCGCCGCAGCCGGCCGCCGTCCTCGAAGCCGATCTGGTGCAGCGTCAGCCCCTCGCGGGCGTCGAACCCGACCCGCAGCTGCCACTTCTCCCAGGTGAGCAGGTTGCCCTCGAGGGTGAAGCTCGGGCCCTCGGGCTGGGTGATCTCGATCGGCTTCTGCGTGGTCCGCAGCGGGCCGGTGAGGGAGGGGTCGGTGAAGTTGCCGTGCTCCTCGGGGACCGGCACCGGGCCCAGGTCGATGACCTGGTCGACGGTCTTGGCCATGACGTCGACGTAGGCCACCAGCCCGTCGATGGGGTGCGCCCAGGGGTGGTCCTCGGGGGAGTCCTGCCGGAAGGCCAGCCCGCGCAGGATCCGCCGGCCCTCCTCCTCCGGGTACTCGAAGACACCGGCCGACAGCGGGGCCACCCGGACGTCGGCGACGTCGAGGCCGCGTGCGGCCAGCGCGGCCAGCCACCGCTCGTCGGTGGTGAGGACCTCCTCCACCAGTGCGAACTCCTCGTCCAGCACCGGCAGCTGACCGTCGGTGGCGGCGTCGAGGGCCCGGTCGGAGACGATCTCCCGCTGCGTCAGCGAGACGACGACGTCGCGGGCGTCGGGCCGGGCGACGTCGTGCAGCAGCACCCGCACCCGGCGGTCGGGGACGGTGTCGGCGGCGTACAGCGCCGACTTCGCCGGCTCCTCCAGCCCGACGTAGACGAACCGCGTCGAGTCGGCGACCCGACCGGCGGCCTCGAGGACCTCGCGGGCCGTGGTGACCTCCGCCGCGGTGAGCTGCTCGAGCGGGTGGGTGATCGTGGGTGCGGTCGTGTCCGCTGCCATGGGGGCTCCCAGTTTTGGTTCTACGGGTGTAGAAAGACGGCGTGACCCAAGTTACAGCCGGCGTCTCGATATGTGAAGCCCGTGTTCTCCGTGCGGAGTGGGCGCGACGGTCGGCGCCGGTGCGCTGGTGCGCGGTGCTCGTGGCGGTGGCGTCCGCCGGGCTGCACGTCCTGGCACTGGCCGGGAGCACGGCGGCCCCTCCGGCTCACCTGCTCGTGCTCGCGGGGATGGGGATGGCCTGCCTGCCGTGCGCCCTGCACCTCGCGCTGCTGCCCCGTCGGCGGACGTGGGTGCAGATGGCGGTCGTGTCGGCGGCCATGCTCGTCGCCCACCCCTGGGTCGCGGGCGGGCACGGCGCGGGTGGGCACGGCGCGACGTCGTCGGTGGTCGGCGCGGCGATGGTCGCGGTCGCCGCCTGCGGGCTCGCGCTGGCCGTGTGGGCGCTGGTGCTCGGTGCCCGGGCCCCTCGGACGGTGCGGTGACCGGTCCTCGCCCGCGTCGCGGGTGACCCCCGGCACGGCGCTCCGCCCGTGCACCCGGTACAGAGGAGGGCCGGGTCGGGGCACGGGGGGGTGGGGTGGTGGCGTCGCGATCGGGCGGGTCCACGCCGGGAGGGGCGGTCGCCGGTCAGGGCTCCGGGGAGACGACCCGCTGGGCGGCCGTGCTGAGCCTGATGGCCGCCGGGGTGGTCGCCGCGGCGCAGATCGGCAAGGCGTCCGCCGCGCTGCCCGTGCTCCAGGACGAGTTCGGTCTCAGTCCCGCTGCGGCGGCGTGGTTCCTCTCCCTGGTCAGCGCCATCGGCGCTGTGCTGGGCGCCGTCCTGGGGTGGCTCGGGCAGGCGATCGGGTTCCGCCGGCAGGTGCTGCTCGGGTTGCTCGCGATCGTGCTGGCCAGCGCCGGAGGGGCGGTCGTCCCGTCCGGCGCGTGGCTGCTGACCGCCCGGGCCGCCGAGGGGCTGGGGCTGGTCCTGGTCGTCCTCGCCGCGCCCGCCGTGCTGCCCGAGGTGTCCGCTCCGGAGCGCCGCCGGCTGGTCGTGGGCGCCTGGGGTGCCTACATGCCCGTCGGTGCCGGGCTGGCCACGCTGCTCGTGTCCGGTGGCGTCGCGCTCGTGGGGTGGCGGGGCACCTGGCTGGTCGACGCGGGCGTGTCCGCCTGCGTCCTGCTCGCCGTGGCCCGGTGGGTCCCTGCGACCGGTGCCCGTCAGCGTGCCGCCGGCGGTCTGGCACGAGCGGTCCGCTCGCCGGGGGTCCTCTGCCTCGCGGCGGTCTTCGGGCTCTACGCCGGGCAGTACCTCGCGGTCGTCGGGCTGCTGCCGGCCGTCCTCGTCGCCGACGGCGGACTGTCGCTGGCGTCCGCGGGGGTCGTGAGCGCCCTGGTCTTCCTGGTGAACGCCCCCGGCAACGTGCTCGGGGCCGTCCTGCTCCACCGGGGGGTGCGCCGCGGGTGGCTGCTCGTGGGCGGCAGCGCGTGCATGGCCGGAACCGTGTGGGGGGTCCTGGACGCCGGACTGCCGTTGTGGGCGCGCATCGCCTCGGCCCTGGCCTTCTCCTCGACCGCGGGTCTCGTCCCGGCCGCCGCCTTCAGCGGCGTCGCCGCGATGTCCGCCAGCACCTCGTCGGCGGGAGCGGCCGTGGGCCTGCTGATGCAGGGCTCGAGCGTCGGCCAGCTCGTGGGCCCGCCCCTGGCGGTCGCGGTCGACGCGGCCGTGGCCTCGTGGGCGGGGCGTCCGGCGACGCTGTCCTGTCTCGCCGTCCTGGCCCTGCTCGGAGGGCTGGCCTACCGGCGGCTGGAGAGACCGCTCGGCGCGCCGGGGAGGCACCGGCAGTCCCCGGGAGGCCTGTGACCCTGGTCAGTCGGGGTCGTCGGTGTCCCGCAGCCGGGAGGAGAGCACGGCGCTGCGCTTGAGCGACTCGACGACGACCGACACCTCCAGCGCCTCCACGTGCGCCGACCAGGGCGACGCCGTGACCAGGTCCCGGAGCGCGGCCTTGTCGGGGGCGGTCACGTCGACGAGGAAGGACCAGTCGCCGGCGAGCTCCGCGGCGTACCGGACCGACGACGCCGTGGCCAGCGCCCGGCCCAGCTCGTCGATCCGCCGGGGAGCGGTGCGCAGCCACAGCAGGGCCTCGACCGGCAACCCGAGCAGGGCCGGTTCGACGACGGCGCGGAAGTAGACGACGCCGTCCGCGCGCAGGGCCTCGACCCGCCGCCGCACCGTCGCCTCCGACACCCCGCACAGCCGGGCCAACTCGTCGCTGGTGCGCCGTCCGTCCTCCGCGAGGGCCCGCAGGAGCAGCCGGTCGACCCCGGACAGCGTCGCCCTCGGGGCGGTGCCGGAGAGGCGGATGTCCGGGACGTCCCGGGCCAGCGCCTCCCGCTCGGCCGGGCTGAGCAGGTCGGGCATCCAGTCGTGGACGGTCCGGTGGTAGCGCAGGACGGGGGCGCTGCTCACCCGCCCGAGGCCGGGGACGGCGGGGAGCTCCTCCATCGTGAGCGTCGCGATGTGCTCGTCCCGGCAGGTGACCTCCGCGACGACGTCGGACGCGCCGGTCACGACGTAGGTGAAGATCGAGTCGCGCCGCCTGGCGAGGGCCCCGGCCGCCAGGCGCGTGGTGCCGGGAGAGCACTGCGCCCGCAGGACCCAGGGGTCGCCGGCGCCGATCCGCGTGCGTGACGGCAGGCCGGTGACGACCACCCAGCCCTCCTCGACCAGCCGGGCCCCCCGGCGGGCCACGGTGCGCTCCGGTTCGCCGAGGACCGTGGCGATCTGCCGCCAGGACGCCCGGCCGTCGACCTGCAGCGCGCCGACGATGCGCCGGTCCAGCGCGGTGAGGGGGGCCGGCTGCCCCGCGATCGTCGTCATCGGCCACGAGCCTGGCCGATTCCGTCAGGTCGGGCAAGACCGTTGCCGATGTGTGTGCCGGGACCGGACTCTGTGACGTAGTTCGCACCCCCGCCGTCGAGTCGTCCCAGGAGGAGTCATGGCCGCACCCACGACCGTCGGGGCCGGGGTCCCCCGGCAGCCGGTAGAGGGTCCCGCCCGCACGTCGAGCCGCCGGCGGGTCCTCGCCGCCACGGGCATCGGCAACGCCCTGGAGTGGTACGACTGGAGCGTCTACGCGATCTTCGCGCCGTTCTTCGCCGCGCAGTTCTTCGCGCCCACGGACCCCGTCTCCGCCCTGCTGGCCACGCTGGCGGTCTTCGCCGTCGGGTTCCTCATGCGCCCGCTCGGCGGGTTCCTCTTCGGGTGGCTGGCCGACCGGCGGGGCCGCAAGACGGCGATGGCCCACGCCATGGTGCTGTGCGCCGCCGGCAGCCTGGTCATCGGCATCGCCCCGACCCACGGGACCATCGGCGTGGCGGCGTCGGTGCTGCTGCTCCTGGCCCGGTGTGTGCAGGGGCTGGCGCACGGCGGCGAGATCGGCTCCTCCCACACCTACCTGGCCGAGATGGCACCACCCCGGCGCCGCGGTCTGTGGGCCTCGACGATGTACATGGCGATCACCACCGGCACGCTGGCGGCGACGCTGCTCGGCGCCGTCCTGACCAGCACGGTGTCGTCGGAGGCGATGGCGTCCTGGGGCTGGCGGATCCCCTTCCTGATCGGGGCGGTGCTCGGTCTCTACGCCCTGTGGCTGCGCCGCTCGCTGACCGAGACCGACGCCTTCCAGCAGGAGAAGGCCCGTGCCACGACGGGAGCCGGCCCGGCTGCCGGGGAGTCCTCGTCCCTGCTCGCCGGCGTGTGGGCCCACCGCTGGGCCGCGCTGCGCGTGATCGGCCTGACCGTCGGCGGGACGGTCTTCTACTACACCTGGGCGGTCTCGGCCCCCGCCTACGCGATCGGCGTGAAGGGCATCGACGCCGGCCAGGCGCTGTGGGCCGGGGTGGTGGCCAACGTCGTCTTCCTCGCCGTGCTGCCGCTGTGGGGCGCGCTGTCCGACCGGTGGGGCCGCCGTCCCAACGGTGTCGTCTTCGCGGTCGGCACGATCGTCGTCGCCTTCCCACTGACCGCCCTGATCCAGGACGAGGCGTGGCAGCTCGGGGTCGCGATGTCCCTCGCGCTGGTCGTCATGGCCTCCAGCGCGTCGATGGTGCCCGCCTGGTTCGCCGAGCTGTTCCCGACCCGCGTCCGGGCCTCGGGCATGGCGATCCCGTACTCGATCGCCGTCGCGCTGACCGGGGGCACGGCTCCCTACCTCCAGACGTGGCTGGGCAGCCGCGGACAGGAGGACCTGTTCACCGGCTACGTCGTCCTCCTCGGGGTGGTCACGCTGCTCACCGTCTGGCGCACCCGCGAGACGCGCGGCATCGACCTCCGCTGAGCCCCCACCCGACCCGAGAGGAGCACCCCCGTGTCCGACGAACTGTGCGCGCTGTCCGCCGTCGAGCAGGCCGCGCTGATCCGCCGCCGCGAGGTCTCGGCCGAGGAGCTGCTGGAGGCGCACCTGGCGCGGATCGACCGGCTGGACCCCCTGGTGAACGCGATCGTCACCCGGGACGACGACGCCGCCCGCGCCGCGGCGCGCGAGGCCGACCGGCGGCTGGCCGCCGGGGAGCCGGTCGGGCCGCTGCACGGGCTGCCGGTGGCGCACAAGGACACGCACGCCACCGCCGGGATGCGCACGACGTGGGGGTCGCCGCTGATGGCCGACCACGTGCCGGCCGAGGACGAACTCGTGGTCGCCCGCCTCCGGGACGCCGGCGCGGTCCGGGTGGGCAAGACCAACGTCCCGGAGTGGGCAGCGGGCTCGCACACCACCAACCCGCTGTTCGGCCCGACGCGCAACCCCTACGACCTGCGGCGCAGCGCCGGCGGGTCGAGCGGGGGAGCGGCCGCCGCGCTCGCCGCGGGCCTCGTCCCGCTCGCCGAGGGCAGCGACATGGGCGGCTCCCTGCGCAACCCCGCGGCCTTCTGCAACGTCGTCGGTCTGCGACCCACGCCGGGCCGGGTGCCGATGGTGCCGACCGGGTTGGGGTGGCAGACCCTCGGCGTCCAGGGCCCGATGGGGCGCACCGTCGCCGACGTGGCGCTCGTGCTGTCGGTCCTCGCCGGGCCCGACCCGCGGGCGCCGCTGTCGCTCGAGGAGCCCGGGGCGTCGTTCCTCGGGAGCCTCGACGTGGACCTGCGCGGGCTCCGGGTGGCGTGGGCGCCCGACCTCGGCGGGCGCGTCCCGGTGGACCCCGCCGTGACCGCCGTCCTCGCCCCGCAGGGGAAGGTCTTCGAGGACCTCGGTGCCGAGGTCAGCGAGGCCTGTCCCGACCTCTCCGGCGCCGAGGAGACCTTCGACGTCCTCCGGGCATGGCACTTCGCGACGACGCTGGGCGACGCGGTCCGCGAGCACCCGGACCGGGTCAAGGAGACCGTGCGGTGGAACGTCGAACGCGGCTTCGCACTCACCGCCGAGGACGTGGGCCGGGCGGAGCTCGCGCACACCCGGCTGCACCAGCAGGTGGTCGGCTTCTTCGAGCAGTTCGACGTGCTGCTCGCCCCGACCACCCAGGTGCTGCCCTTCGACGTCGACCTGGACCACCCCGCGCAGGTCGACGGCCGGCCGATGGGGGACTACCTGGAGTGGATGCGTTCCTGCTCGCTGGTCTCGGCCACCGGCTGCCCGGCGGTGAGCGTCCCGGCCGGTTTCACCCCCGAGGGGCTCCCCGTGGGCCTGCAGGTGGTCGGGCCACCCCGGGCGGACCGACGGGTCCTGGAGGTCGCCCACGCCTTCGAGCAGGCCACCGGCCACGGCCGGCTGCGCCCGCCCCTCGACGGCTGACCGGCGGCGGGCGTCAGCGCAGGGCGGCGGCGACCTTCGCGGCGGCGGCCGCCACGGCCCGACCCACCCGCTCCACGTCGATCGTGTCGTCGACGTAGACCACGGCGAGCGCGGCGCGGGCCCCGCCGTCGGGCCCGAGCACCGGCGCGGCGACCGAGTGCATGCCGGGGATCACCTCGCCCCGGGAGGTCGCGAAGCCCGTGCGGCGGGCGGCGGTGAGCTCCGGCCGGTCCTCGGGGGACGGCGGCTCGGGGATGAGCAGCGCCAGGCCGGGGGCGCCCCGCCCGACGGGGTGCCGGGTGCCCGGCCGGTAGGTGACGTGCGCGGGGGAGTCGTGCGGCTCGACGCTGGTCACGGTGACCGCCTCGTCGCCGGTCCGCACGACCAGGAACGCGGTCATGCGCAGGTCGGCCACGAGGTCGTTGAGCCGGGGGAGCGCGGCGGCCTGCAGGCCGGTCCGCACCCCCCGGGCGAGGGCGGCCATCCCGAGCCCGAGCGAGAAGTGCCCGACGGCGTCGCGCTCGACGAGCTGGTGGTCCTCCAGCGTGCGCAGCAGCCGGTAGGTGATCGACCGGTGCAGGCCCAGCGCCTGCCCGATCTCGGCGATCGGCTGCGGCGTCCCGACGGCGGCCAGGTGCTCCAGGATCCGGATGCCGCGGTCGAGCGTCTGCGACTGCGGCGTGCCCCCGCCGTCGTCTGCCACCATCGCCGTCCCTCCCGTGACCCCTCCGGCCCCACCCTACGGTCGCCCGCGGTGGGGGTCCGGCCCGACGCGGCACCGCCCCGGCCTCGGGCGAGGCGGGGGCGGTGCCGCGTCGTCGTCAGCCGTTGATGACCTGCGGCACGGCGACGGCCTTGAGGCCCTCGACGCCGAACTCCAGCCCGTACCCGGACTTCTTGTGCCCGCCGAAGGGGACCATCGGGTGCACGCCGCCGTGGGCGTTGATCCAGACGGTGCCGGCCTCGAGGCGGGCGGCCACGGCGCGCGCGGCGTCCCGGTCGCTGCTCCACACCGAGGCGCCCAGCCCGACGTCGAGCCGGTTGGCCATCGCGACCGCGGAGTCGACGTCCTCGTAGCGCACGATCGGCAGCGCCGGACCGAACTGCTCCTCGGCCACCAGCGGGTTGTCGTCGTCGATGTCGGCCACGATCGTCGTCGGGTAGAAGTGGCCCGGGGCGTCGGGGTCGGGGTCGCCGCCGAGGAGGATCTTCGCGCCGGCCTCACGCGCGGCATCGACCAGGCGGGCGACGACGTCGTACTGCGCGCGGTTCTGCAGCGGCCCGAGCACGTTCTGCTCGTCGAGGCCACGGCCCATGGGCATGGCCCGCGCGACCTCGACCAGGGCGTCGCAGACCTCGTCGTAGACGTCGCTGTGCACGTACAGGCGCTTGAGCGCCGCGCACGTCTGGCCGGTGTTGATGAAGGCGCCCCAGAACAGGCCCTCGGCGATCGCGCGCGGGTCGACGTCGGGCAGCACGATGCCGGCGTCGTTGCCGCCGAGCTCGAGGGTCAGCCGCTTCACCGTGTCGGCGGAGCTCCTGATGATGGCCTGGCCGGTCGCGGTGGAGCCGGTGAACACGATCTTGTCGACGTCGGGGTGGGTCGACAGGCGCGCGCCCACCTCGCGGTCGCCGGCGACGACGGTGAGCACGTCGGCGGGCAGCACGCCGTTCAGCACCTCGACCAGGGCCAGCACGGAGAGCGGGGTGTACTCCGAGGGCTTGACCACGACGGTGTTGCCCATCCGCAGGGCGGGGGCCACCTGCCAGACGGTGATCATCATCGGCCAGTTCCACGGGCCGATCGCGCCGACCACGCCCACCGGCCGGTGGTGCAGCTCGGCGCGGGTCTCGCCGTCGTCCACGACGACCTCGACGGGCAGCTCGGTCGCGGCGGTGGCGCGCAGCCAGGCGGCGCAGGCGCCGACCTCGAAGCGGGCGTTGGGGCCGTTGAGCGGCTTGCCCTGCTCGCGGGAGAGCAGCTCCGCGAGCGGCTCGGCCGCCGCCTCGACCGCGTCGGCCGCGCGCAGCAGCAGGGCGATGCGCTCGGCGTCGGGGCGGGCAGCCCACGCCGGCTGCGCGGCGCGCGCGGCGGCCACGGCGGCGTCGAGGTCCTCGGCGGAGCGCACCGGAGCGCGGCCGACGACCTCGCCCGTCGCCGGGTCGCGCACCTCACGGCCGCCGGGGTCGGTGACGGCGGCCAGCAGGCGGTCGTAGGTGGGCGTCTCCGGCGTGGTCGTCACGGGCGCGGACACGGTGGGGGTGGTCAACGAGGTCCTCCAGCAGGGGTCGACGAGAACGCCGGCGGGGCGCCGGCGGACGGGGAGAGGGGCTCAGAGCGCGGGTGCCGGTTCGACCCGGCCGGACACCTCGCCCAGGGAGATGCGGCCGCCGCCGGTCCCGGGCGCGGTGGCGGTGATGGTCACCTCGTCGCCGTCCTCCAGGAACGTGCGCGTGGTGCCGTCGGCGAGGGTGAGGGGCTCCTTGCCGCCCCAGGAGAGCTCGATGAACGAGCCGCGCTGGTCCTCGGCCGGGCCGGAGACGGTGCCCGAGGCGAACAGGTCGCCGGTGCGCAGGCTGGCTCCGTTGACCGTCATGTGCGCCAGCTGCTGGGCGGGCGTCCAGTACATGAGGTCGAACGGGGGACAGCTGACCAGCTGCCCGTTGAGCCGCACCTCGAGGCGGATGTCGAGGCCCCAGGGCGCGCCGGCGTCGTCGAGGTAGGGCAGCAGCGGGACGTCGCGCTCCGGCGCGACCCGCGCCGCCTCGAACGCCGCCAGCGGGACCACCCACGGAGAGATCGAGGTCAGGAACGACTTGCCGAGAAACGGTCCCAGCGGCACGTACTCCCAGGACTGGATGTCGCGGGCGGACCAGTCGTTGACCAGGCACACCCCGAAGACGTGCTCCGGGAACGCGCTGACCGGCACCGGCCGGCCCAGCGGCGACGGCGTCCCGACGACGAAGCCGACCTCGGCCTCGATGTCCAGCCGCTGCGACGGGCCGAAGGTGGGCGCGTCGTCGGCCGGCGCCTTGCGCTGCCCGTTCGGCCGGACGACGGGGGTGCCCGAGACGGCCACGGTGCCGGTGCGGCCGTGGTAGCCGATCGGCAGGTGCTTCCAGTTCGGCGTCAGTGCCGCGGAGTCGGGGCGGAACATCCGGCCGAGGTTCTCCGCGTGGTGCTGGGAGCTGTAGAAGTCGACGTAGTCGGCGACCTCCACCGGCAGGTGCAGCGTCACCTCCGCGCGCGGCACCAGGTGCGGTTCGACGGTGCCGCGGTGCGACTCGTCGGTGAACCACGCGGTCAGCCGCGCCCGCAGCTCCGCCCACGCCTGCGGCCCGCGGGCCATGAAGGCGTTGAGCGAGCCCGTGGCGTGCACGTCGTCCCCGGTGGCGGCGGCGAGGTCGAGCACGTGCTCGCCGACGGCGACCCCGGTCCGCGGCCCGGTGCCGGGGGTGGAGAAGACGCCGTAGGGGAGGTTGTCGACGCCGAAGCCGGTGTCGGCGGGCAGGTCCAGCCAGCTCGTCATGCCGACGGCCCCCGGCCCGACCAGGTCCAGGCGTACTTCCCGTCGTCGGCGGCCAGGCCGGCCTCGCCGAGGTCGAGGGGGCGGAAGGTGTCGACCATGACCGCGGTCTCGTCGAAGTACTCCACCCCGAGGGAGCGCTCCACCGCACCGGGCTGGGGACCGTGGGAGTGCCCACCGGGGTGCACCGAGATCGAGCCCTTGCCGATGCCCGAGCCCTTGCGGGCCTCGTAGTCGCCGTCGACGTAGAACATGATCTCGTCGGAGTCGACGTTGGAGTGGTAGTAGGGGACCGGCACCGCCAGCGGGTGGTAGTCGACCTTGCGCGGCACGAAGTTGCAGATCACGAAGTTGTTGCCCTCGAACACCTGGTGCACCGGCGGGGGCTGGTGCACCCGGCCGGTGATCGGCTCGAAGTCGGCGATGTTGAACGCGTACGGGTAGAGGTGCCCGTCCCAGCCGACGACGTCGAAGGGGTGCTCCGGGACGACGTGGATCGTGCCGGCCAGCCCGCCGGGGCCGGGACCACGGTGCTTGACGTAGACCTCCACGTCGCTGCCCTCGCCCAGCAGCGGCTCGGCCGGGCCGCGCAGGTCGCGCTCGCAGTAGGGGGCGTGCTCGAGGAACTGCCCGTACTTGCTCAGGTACCGCTTGGGCGGCGCGATGTGGGAGTTGGCCTCGATCGCGTAGGTGCGCAGCGGCTCCTCCCCGGTGGGGATCCACCGGTGGGTGGTGGTCCGCGGGATGACCACGTAGTCGCCCTGCGCCACCTCCAGCGCGCCGAAGACGGTCTCCACCGTCGCGGCGCCGCGCTCGACGTAGACGCACTCGTCGCCGGTCGCGTTGCGGTAGTAGGGGGAGGTCAGGCTCGAGACGGCGTAGGAGATGCGCACGTCGGCGTTGCCCAGCACCAGCCGCCGGCCGCAGACCGGGTCGGTGGCCTTGTGCTCCTCACCGGGGAACAGGTCGTGCAGCTTCAGGTGCCGGGGCACCAGGGGCGCGTTCGGGGTCAGCGTCTGGTCGGGCAGCTGCCAGGGGCGGGCGTCGACGATCGCCGAGGGCACGCCGGAGTGGTAGAGCAGCGAGGAGTCCGAGGAGAAGCCCTCCTCCCCGACCAGCTCCTCGTAGTACAGCCCGCCGTCGGGACGGCGGTGCTGGGTGTGCCGCTTGGGCGGGACGCTGCCCACCTGCCGGTAGAACGCCATGGGGTACCTCCTCAGGCCGGGACGGGGGTGGGGACAGGACGGGCGAGCAGCCGGGCCACCGCGGGGGCGAGGTCGGCCGCACGGGTGAGGACGGCGGCGACGTGCCCGTCGGGCCGCAGCACCCAGATCTCGTCGGGCCGGGCGCCGAGCGCCTCGCGCAGCGTCGGCCCGGGGTCGAGGTCGCGGATCCGGTGCACCGCCACGGGCAGGTCGCCGAGGTCTGGCAGGGCCGGCGCGTCCGCGTCGTCCCCGACCAGCACGGTGACCCCCTCGCGGGCGAGCTGGCGCAGTCGGACGACGTCCGGTCGGCCCGGCACGGTGACCGGGCAGTCGGGCACGAGGACGCCGGGTGCCGGGACGGGGACGTCACCGCGCGCCGGCCGGCCGGGGAACGGGCGGGACGGGTCGGGCGTGGTCAGCGGGGAGTCGACGTACCAGAACGGCTCGGCGAGCCGGCCGGAGTCGACCTGCGCCCGGGCTGCCGGGTCGGTCGCGGCCCGCTCCAGGACGTCGGACCGGTGCCGGGCCTCCTCGTCGCTGCCGGGCACCAGGAACCGCATGGTCGCGCCGGTGACCTCGATGTTCTCCAGGGCCGCGGCGTGCCGCTCGTCGTGGTAGCTGTCCAGCAGCGAGTCCGGCGCCCACCCGCGGAGCACGAAGGCGATCTTCCAGGCGGCGTTCTCGGCGTCGAGCACCCCGGAGTTGAGGCCGCGCGCGCCGAACGGGGAGACCAGGTGCGCCGCGTCGCCGGCGACGAGCACCCGGCCGACCCGCATGCGGTCGACCACGCGGGAGTGGAACCGGTAGACCGACTTCCACACGATCTCGTAGTCGCGCTCGCCGATGACCTGGCGGATCCGCCGGTCCAGCCCGCCCGAGGCCTCCTCGGCGGCGAGGTCGAAGTCCGGCGGCACCTGCCAGTCGATGCGGAAGGTGGAGTCCGGGCAGGGGTGGATGAGCACCTGGCGGCCCGGGTTCCACTCCGGGTCGAAGTAGAAGCGGCGCTCGGTCTCCCAGCCGGGCAGGTCGGTGCGGATGTCGCAGATGAGGAAGTAGTCCTCGAAGGTCTCGCCCTCGAAGGTGAGCCCGAGGGCCGACCGGAGCTCGTCGCTGCGCGGTCCGGGGCAGGCGACCGCGTAGGACCCGCGCACCTCCACGTCGCCGTCCGCGGTCGCGCAGGTGAGGGTCACGCCGTCGGCGTCCTGCGCGACGCCGACGACCCGGGAGCCCCAGCGCACCTCGACGAGGGGCTGCTCGGCGATGCGCGCGTCGAGCAGCTGCTCGGTCTCGCACTGGGAGATGTTCACGAACGGCGGGAAGGGGGACCGCCCGCGGTCGGCGAACTGGAAGCTGAACAGCTCGGTGTCGTGGTAGAAGGTGCGGGCCGTCGTCCAGGTGACGCCGCGGCGGGCGACCTCGGCGCCGACGCCCACGGCGTCCCAGACGTCGAGGACGTCGCGCTGCTGGCAGATGGCCTTGCTGCCGATCGCGTCCCGCTCGGGGCGACCGTCGAGGACGACGACCCGCAGCCCCCAGCGGGCCAG
Source organism: Geodermatophilus sp. SYSU D01105 (assembly GCF_054050095.1). Classification (NCBI taxonomy): domain Bacteria; kingdom Bacillati; phylum Actinomycetota; class Actinomycetes; order Geodermatophilales; family Geodermatophilaceae; genus Geodermatophilus; species Geodermatophilus sp. SYSU D01105. The sequence continues at coordinate 7,597 of NZ_JBJGYR010000042.1, read as the reverse complement.
CAGCAGCGCGGCGGTCTGGCCGACAGGGCCGGCGCCCACGACCAGCACGGGCAGGTCCGATGTCATGGGGGGCCTCATCCCTGCAGCTCGTCCCAGACCTGGCGGTCGCGCTCGGCGGTCCAGATGACCGGGCGCTCGATGCCGGAGAACTCGTCCCACAGCCGCTGCACGTCGAAGGGCAGGCAGTGCTCGAAGATCGGCCACGCGCCGTACTTCGGGGCCAGCGCCTCGTGGGTGGCGGCGAAGGCGTCCTTGAGGGTGCCGCCGGAGCGGTGCGCCTCGCCGACGGTGCGCTGCATGGTGAGCAGGAAGTCGCGGGTCTGCTCGATCGCGGCGTCCACCTGGTCGCGGCCACGGGCGATCGCGCCGCGACCGCCGACCAGCTGCTGCGCCGCCAGGGCCTTGACCCGGTCGAGGGTGTCGCCCGCCCAGTCGAAGTGGAACGCGTCGCCGGTGTAGAGGGCGGCCTGCGACTCCACCAGGTCCCCGGCGAAGACGATCCCCTGCTTGGGCAGCCAGGCCACGATGTCACCCTCGGTGTGCCCGCGGCCCAGGAACTCGAGCACCAGCTCGCCGCGGTCCCCGCCCAGCTCGATGGTCAGCTTGTCGCGGAAGGTCAGCGTCGGCCAGGTCAGGCCGGGGATGGACTCCGGCTCCTCGAACAGCCGCGGCATCCGGCCGTACTCGCTCTCCCAGTCCTGCTGGCCGCGCTCCTCGATGAGGTGCTTGGTCTGCTCGGAGCTGACGATCACCTCGGCGTCGAACGCGCTGGCGCCCAGCACGCGGACGGCGTGGTAGTGCGACAGCACCAGGTACCGGACCGGCTTGTCGGTGTGCTCGCGCAGCTTGGCCAGCCAGCGGCGCGCGGCGACCGGCGTGGCCAGCGCCTCGAAGCAGACGAGGAAGTCCTCGCCCTCGATCGCGCCGAGGTTGGGGTCGCCTTCCGCGGTGAGCGCGTACACGCCGTCGGCGAGCACCTCGAGGGTCTGCTCCTTCACGCCGAGGTCGGCGGAGGAGGCGAAGGGCTTGGCGGCCATGGGCGGGGTCTCCCTCGGTGTGTTCCATAATCGGACTAAGGATCCGCTTATCGACTACGAGGCTACGACGTTGTGGTGGCCGACACAAGCCCCGTCGGTCGTGCGGGGAACGCCGCTCAGAGGCCCGCCGTGCTCGCGGCGACCACGGCGAGCGCGGCGGGGTGTGCCGCGACGGCGTCGAAGGCCGGTGGCAGCACCGACTCGCCCCCGGACAGCACCGCGGCCGCCCAGGCCGCGGCGGCGAGCGCCCCGGCGACGGCGAGGCCGATGCGGACTGCGGCGGAGGCGCGGTCTCCTGCTCTTGACGCCGGTGCGCGCACGCGGTGCGATCGAGCTCACACTGACTGGAGATGTGCGCGCTCACCTGAGCAGTCCGTTCCGTGCTGGCCACGAGAGGACGAGATCGTGCACAGACGTGGAGAGCTCGTGCTCGCCGCCGCGATGGCGGGCGTCGTGGCGGTGGGGGTCGGCGGGTGCGCCGGATGGGGCGGAGGTCCCTCGGGGGGCGGTCCCGACACCATCGACGTGCTGATGGTCAACAACCCGCAGATGATCGACCTGCAGCAGCTGACCGCCGAACACTTCACCGCCGAGACCGGCATCACGGTGAACTACACCGTCCTGCCGGAGAACGACGTCCGGGACAAGATCAGCCAGGAGTTCTCCAGCCAGGCCGGGCAGTACGACGTCGCCACGGTCAGCAACTTCGAGGTCCCCATCTACGCCCGCAGCGGGTGGATCGCCCCGCTCGACGACTACGTCGCGGCCGACGCCGACTTCGACCAGGACGACGTCCTCGGGCCGCTGACCACCTCGCTCACCGGCGACGACGGCGTGCTGTACGGCGAACCCTTCTACGGCGAGTCCTCGTTCCTCATGTACCGCACCGACGTGCTGGAGGCCGCCGGCATCCAGATGCCGGAACGCCCGACGTGGCAGGAGGTCGCCGACATCGCGGCAGCCGTCGACGGCACCCAGCCCGGGATGGCCGGGATCTGCCTGCGCGGCCAGCCCGGCTGGGGCCAGGTGTTCGCCCCGCTCACCACCGTGGTCAACACCTTCGGTGGCACCTGGTTCACCGCGGACTGGCAGCCACAGGTCAACGGCGAGGGGTTCCGCGAGGCCACCCAGTTCTACGTCGACCTCGTCCGCGAGTACGGCGAGACCGGTGCACCGCAGGCCGGCTTCACCGAGTGCCTGAACAACGTGGTCCAGGGCAACGCCGCCATGTGGTACGACGCGACCTCGGCCGCCGGGTCCCTCGAGGCCGCCGACTCGCCGGTCAGGGGCAAGATGGGTTACGTCGCGGCGCCGGTGGTCGAGACCGCCAGCTCCGGCTGGCTGTACGCGTGGTCGTGGGCCATCCAGCAGGCGAGCGCGAAGCACGACGCGGCCTGGGAGTTCATCTCCTGGGCGTCCAGCCGCGAGTACGAGGAGCTCGTCGGCGAGGAGCTCGGCTGGTCGGAGGTCCCCGCCGGCAAGCGGGCGTCGACCTACGCCAACCCGGACTACCTCGCCGAGGCCTCCGCGTTCGCCGCGCCCACCCTGGCGGCGATCGAGGCCGCGGACCCGAACAACCCGGGCGTGCAGGAGCGCCCGGCGCCCGGGATCCAGTTCGTCGGCATCCCGGAGTTCCCCGACCTCGCCACGCAGGTCTCCCAGGACGTCAGCTCGGCGATCGCCGGCCGCATGACCGTCGACCAGGCCCTCGACCGGGGCCAGGAGCTCGCCGAGGACGTCGCCCAGCGCTACCAGGAGCGGACCGGGTGACCCGCACCCCGCCGGGGAGCACCGGCCCCGCGCTCCCCGGACCTTCCCCCGACCGGGAGGAGCGGCCATGAGCACCACTCTCGAGCGCGACCGCGACGACGTCGGCACGCCACCGCCCCCACCGGGCGGGGCGCTGCGCCGCTCGGCCGACTGGGCGCGGCGGGCGCCGCTGCTCCCCGCGCTGGTCTTCATGATCGTGGTGACCCAGTTGCCCTTCGTGGGCACGCTGGTCATCTCGTTCATGGACTGGAACGCCTACTACCCGGACGAGCGCGGCTTCACCGGCTTCAGCAACTACGCCGACGTGCTCACCGACGTCACCACGCGGGACGCGATCATCGTCACGATCCAGCTCACCGTGGTGGTCGTCCTGGTGAGCCTGGTGCTCGGCATGCTCATCGCGCTGCTGCTGGACCGGGAGTTCCTCGGGCGGGGCGTCGTCCGGACGATGATGATCACGCCGTTCCTCGTCGTCCCCGTCGCGGCGGCGCTGCTGTGGAAGCACGCGCTGTTCAACCCCGAGTACGGCCTGCTCAACGGCACGTTGACCTGGATCTGGGGGCTGTTCGGCTCCGACACCCCACCGCAGCCGGACTGGATCACCACGGCGCCCCTGGTGGCGGTGGAGGTCGCCCTCATCTGGCAGTGGACGCCGTTCATGATGCTGATCCTGCTGGCGGGGCTGCAGAGCCGGCCGCTGGACGTCATCGAGGCGGCCCGGATCGACGGTGCCAGCAGCTGGCAGGTCTTCCGCTACCTGACCTTCCCGCACCTGCGGCGCTACCTGGAGCTCGGCGCGCTGCTCGGGGCGATCTACATCGTCCAGGTCTTCGACGCGGTCTTCGTCATCACCTCTGGGGGCCTGGGCACCGCGAACCTGCCCTACACGATCTACCAGGTCTTCTACACGGCCCACGACTACGGCCGGGCCTCGGCGGCAGGGGTCATCACCGTGATCGGCACGATCGTCATCGCGACCCTGGCGCTGCGGACGGTGTCGACGCTGTTCCAGGAGGAGAACGTGCGATGAGCTCGGTCACCGACGTCGCCCCGGTCGCCGCCACCCGCACGCCCGAGGGGGCACCCCGCCGGCCGCGCAAGCCGCGCGGCGGGCTGGTCCTCGGCCTGGTGGCCTGGGTGATCGGGTTCCTGTTCGTGGTCCCCGTGCTCTGGATGGTGTTGACGTCCTTCCACAGCGAGGAGGCCGCCGCCACCAACCCGCCCGCGGTCTTCGCGCCACTGACCCTGGAGGGCTACCGGACGTTCTTCGGCCTCGGCACCGGCGCGAACCCCTGGCCCTCGCTGCTCAACTCGCTGACCGCGAGCGTCGTCTCCACGGTCCTCGTGCTGCTGCTGGCCATCCCGGCCGCCTACGCGCTGTCGATCCGGCCGGTGCGCAAGTGGACCGACGTGATGTTCTTCTTCCTGTCCACCCGCATGCTGCCGGTGGTCGCCGGCATCCTGCCCATCTACCTGTTCGCCCAGTGGAGCGGGCTGCTCGACAACATCTGGCTGCTCATCGTGCTGTACACCTCGATGAACCTGCCGATCGCCGTCTGGATGATGCGGTCGTTCCTCGCCGAGGTCCCCGTCGAGATCCTCGAGGCGGCCGCGATGGACGGCGCGGGGCTGCTGCGGACCCTCCGCCAGGTGGTGGTCCCGATCGTCCTGCCGGGCATCGCCGCCACCTCGCTGATCTGCTTCATCTTCAGCTGGAACGAGCTGCTGCTGGCCCGGACCCTCACCGGGACGGTGGCGCAGACCGCGCCGGTGTACCTGACCGGGTTCGTGACCAGCCAGGGACTGTTCCTCGCCCAGATGTGCGCGGCGGCCTTCGTCGTGTCGCTGCCCGTCCTCGTCGCCGGCTTCGCCGCCCAGGACAAGCTGGTCCAGGGCCTGTCGCTGGGCGCGGTGAAGTGAGGGCCGCCGTCCACAGCGCCGGCCGCCGGCCGGCGCGACCCCCGTCGGCGGAGGTCCTCGTCCACCCCCAGACCTGACGTCCCCCCGGACCCAGCGAGGAGAACCCGATGGCCTCCGTCACCTACGACAAGGCGAGCCGCATCTACCCGGGCGCGCAGAAGCCCGCGGTCGACGCGCTGGACCTGCAGATCGCCGACGGCGAGTTCCTCGTCCTGGTCGGGCCCTCCGGCTGCGGCAAGTCCACGAGCCTGCGGATGCTCGCCGGCCTGGAGGACGTCGACCGGGGCAGCATCCGCATCGGCGACCGGGACGTCACGCACGTCAAGCCCAAGGACCGGGACATCGCCATGGTCTTCCAGAGCTACGCGCTCTACCCGCACATGACCGTGGCGGACAACATGGGCTTCGCGCTCAAGCTCGCCGGCAAGGGCAAGGACGAGATCGGCGCCCGGGTGGCCGAGGCGGCCAGGATCCTCGACCTGGAGCCGTTCCTCGACCGCAAGCCCAAGGCCCTCTCCGGCGGCCAGCGCCAGCGCGTGGCGATGGGCCGGGCCATCGTGCGCCAGCCGCAGGTCTTCCTCATGGACGAGCCGCTGTCCAACCTCGACGCCAAGCTGCGGGTGCAGACCCGGACCCAGATCGCCGCCCTGCAGCGCCGCCTAGGCACGACCACCGTCTACGTGACCCACGACCAGGTCGAGGCGATGACGATGGGGGACCGGGTGGCGGTGCTGCGGGCCGGCCTCCTGGAGCAGTGCGACACCCCGCTGCGGCTCTACCAGGAGCCGGCCAACGTCTTCGTCGCCGGCTTCATCGGGTCCCCGGGCATGAACATCGCCGAGTTCCGGATCGAGGACGGGCACGCCGTCCTCGGGCGCGCCCGCGTCCCCCTGTCGACGGCGACCCTGAGCGCGCTCTCCGCCGAGGGGGCCGACAGCGTCGTCGTCGGCTTCCGGCCGGAGTCCCTCGACCTGGTCCCGGAGTCCGAGGCCGGCGCCTTCCCGGTCGAGGTGGCCGTGGTGGAGGAGCTCGGCTCCGACGCGTTCCTGCACGGGCGGCTGCCCGAACTGGCCCAGGACGCCGGGGACGTCAACGAGGACATCGTCGCCCGGGTGGACCCCGCCCGCCCGCCCGCGAAGGGCGAGCGGGTGCACCTGCGCATCCAGCCGGGGAAGGAGCACCTCTTCTCCCCGTCCACCGGCCGGCGCCTGCCGGCTGACCGCCGTCGACGGGAGGGATGACCGTGCCGCCGCTGACCGCGGGGTCGTTGCCGGCCCTGGCCGGGGCCGTGCCCGTGCCGACCTACGACCGGTCCCGGGTCCGGCCCGGGATCGTGCACCTTGGCGTGGGGGCCTTCCACCGGTCCCACCAGGCCGTCTACGTCGACCACCTCCTGCAGCGGGGCGGCGCGGAGGACTGGGGCATCTGCGGCGTCGGGGTGCTGCCGGGCGACCGCGGGATGGCCGAGGCGATGGCGGCCCAGGACTGCCTCTACACCCTCGTGGTCAAGCACGCGGACGGCACCTACGAGCCGCGGGTGATCGGCTCGATCGTCGAGTACCTGCTCGCGCCCGACGACCCCGACGCGGTGGTCGAGAAGATGGCCGCCGAGACGACGCGGATCGTGACCCTGACGGTGACCGAGGGCGGCTACAACATCTCCGCCGTGACCGGGGAGTTCGACGCGACGGCCCCCGACGTGGTCGCGGACCTGCGGCCCGGCGCCGCGCTGAGGTCGTCGTTCGGTCTGGTCACCGAGGCGCTGGTCCGCCGGCGGGACCGCGGGCTGGCGCCGTTCACCGTCGTGTCCTGCGACAACATCCAGCACAACGGGGACGTCGCCCGGCGGACCTTCGCCGCCTTCGCCACGCTGCGCGACCCCGACCTGGGCGCCTGGGTCGAGCGGGAGGTGTCCTTCCCGAACTCGATGGTCGACCGCATCACCCCCGCGACCACGGACGCGGACCGGACCGAGGTCGTCCGGCGGTTCGGCATCGAGGACCGGTGGCCGGTCGTGTGCGAGCCCTTCACCCAGTGGGTCCTCGAGGACCGGTTCGGCCTGGGGCGCCCGCCGCTGGAGGACGCCGGCGTCCAGGTCGTGGACGACGTCGAGCCCTACGAGCTGATGAAGCTGCGGCTGCTCAACGCCAGCCACCAGGCGCTGGCCTACCTCGGCCACCTGGCCGGCCACCGGCTGGTCCACGAGGCGGCGCAGGACCCGCTGTTCGGCCGGTTGCTGCTCGGCTACATGGAGGAGGAGGCGACGCCGACCCTCCGCCCGGTCCCCGGGATCGACCTCGACCACTACCGGCGCGACCTGATCGCCCGCTTCTCCAACGCGCACATCCGCGACACGCTCGCGCGACTGGCCTTCGACGGCTCCGAGCGGCTGCCGAAGTGGCTGCTCCCGGTGGTCAGGGAGAACCTGGCCACCGGCGGGGAGATCCGGCGGTCGGCCGCGGTCGTCGCCGGGTGGGCCCGGTACGCCGAGGGCGTCGACGAGCAGGGCGCGCCCATCGAGGTGGTCGACCGCCGGCGCGAGCAGTTGCTGGCCAACGCCCGCCGGCAGCGCGAGGAGCCGCTGGCCTTCATCGCCGACCGGGACCTGTTCGGCGACCTGGTGGACGACGGGCGGTTCACCGCCGCCTACCTCGCCGCCCTGACCTCCCTCCACGAGCGCGGGGCGCGGGCCACCCTCGAGGCCCTGGTCGGGAACGCCCTGCCGACGTCGTCCCCGTAGGTCGGCAGCCGCACGCCGGGGGGGGGGGGGGGGGGGGGGGGGGGGGGGGGGGGGGGGGGGGGGGGGGGGGGGGGGGGGGGGGGGGGGGGGGGGGGGGGGGGGGGGGGGGGGGCGGGGGGGGGGGGGGGGG
>NZ_JBJGYR010000041.1:0-26405 GCF_054050095.1 Geodermatophilus sp. SYSU D01105 | reverse complement strand
GGCGGGGCGCGGGCGGGGCCGCGCCGGCGCACCGCGCGGGGGCCGGCCCCCCGCCGCCCCCCCCCCCCGCGCCGCCCCCCCCCCCCCCCCCCCCCCCCCCCCGGCCCCGCCCTGAGCCTGCGAGGGGTGGGGAGGACGGGGTCCTTCCTCAGTCGGGCATGCGCAGGATCGGCTTGACGACGGCGCCGCTGTGGGAGGCCTCGACGGCGTCGGAGATCTGGTCGAGCGGGAAGTACTCGACCAGCCGGTCGAACGGGAACCGCCCCTGGGCGTAGAGGTCCATCAGGGCGGCGATGAGGGCCTGGCCGTGCCCGCTCCCGCCCAGGGTGCCGCGGATGGTCTTGCCCCACAGGGTGCTCAGGTGGTCGGCGCTGAACTCCGCCCCGGCCGGCGCGCCGCCGATGAGCAGCGCCGTGCCGAGCATGCCCACCGAGTCGATCGCCTGCCGGACGACGGAGACGACGCCGGTGCAGTCCAGCGCGGCGTCGGCCGGGCCGCCGCAGATCTCCTGGACCGCCTGCACCGGGTCGGTGTCGGTCGCGTCGACGGTGTGCGTGGCGCCCAGGTCGGTGGCCACCCGCAGCCGGCCGGCGTGCCGGTCGACGGCGATGATCGTCGTGGCCGCGGAGTTGCGGGCGGCCATCACCGCGGCCAGGCCGACCGTGCCGGCGCCGTAGACCACGATCGAGCTGCCCGGCTCCGGCCGCAGGGTGTTGAAGACCGCGCCCGCGCCGGTGGCCAGCCCGCACGCCAGCGGGCCCATGAGCTCGACCGGCAGCCCCTCCGGGACGGGCACGAGGGAGGAGGCGGTGGTCATCGAGTAGGTGGCGAAGGACGACTGGCCGAAGAAGTGGCTGGCCAGCGGCCGCCCGTCGACCGTGCGCAGCGCGGACGGGCCGTCGAGCCGGTGCCCGCCGCCCACCAGCTCGCCCATCCGCAGGCAGTAGCGCGGCTGCCCGGCGGCGCAGTTGCGGCAGTCGCCGCAGTACGGCCAGCCGAGGACGACGGCCTGGCCCTCGCGGATCCCGGTGACGCCCTCCCCGACCGCGACGACCGTGCCCGCGCCCTCGTGGCCCAGCACGCCCGGCAGGGGGAAGGGCAGGTCGCCGTCCCGGGCGATGCCGTCGGTGTGGCAGAAGCCGGTGGCCGCCAACTTCACCAGCACGTCGCCGGGACCGGGCTCGTCGAGCTCGACGTCCTGCACGACGAACGGGCCGTGCAGCTCCTCGACGACGGCGGCGGTGATCCTCACGCGGGTCCTCCTCGGTTCAGCGGGGTTCCTCGGCGGCGGCGGCCGGCACCTCGACCGGCCACCCGCCGCCGGCGGACTGGGTGAGCACGCGGGAGATCCCGCGCGCCGCCGCCCGCACGCCCGGGGCGGCGGACCGGACGGCGGCCGGGGAGTCCCCGCGCACGACGACGGACAGCGCGGCGACCACGCTGTCCCGCAGGACGATGGGGGCGGCGACCGACACCGCGTCGGCGGTCACCTGGCGGTCGCTGATCGCCAGGCCGGCCCGCCGGACCTCGGCCAGCACCCGGCGCAGCTCTCGCGGGTCGGTGATGGTGTGCGGGGTGTAGCGCTTGAGCGGCGCGGCCAGCACCCGCTCCTGGACGTCGACCGGCGCGTGCGCCAGCAGCACCAGCCCCACCCCGGTCGGCGGCAGCGCGAACCGGCCGCCGACCTGGGTGAGCACCATGACCGCGTCCCGGCCGGCGAACCGCTCGACGAAGACGACCTCGACGTCGTCGCGGACGGCCAGCTGCACGTTCTGGTGGGTGACCTCGTAGAGGTCCTCCATGAACGGCAGCGCCGCCTCCCGCAGGCCCAGCCCGCGGGGGGCCAGCGCGCCGAGCTCCCACAGCCGCAGCCCCACGCGGAAGCGGCCGTCGGCGTCCCGCTCGAGCCCGCCCCACCGGCGCAGCTCCCCCACCAGCCGGTGCGCGGTGGACAGCGGCACGTCGACGACGCGGGCGATCTCGGACAGGGTGAGCGCCGGGCGCTCCCGCGTGAAGGCGTCGAGGACGGCGAGCAGCTTCCCACCCGACGTCCTCGGCCGGGTCAGCTCGGCGTCGGCCACGCTGCGCGGCGGGCTCAGAGGTCCAGGACCAGCTTCGGACAGGCCGCCCGGGACACGCAGATGAACATCGTGTCGTTGGCCGCCTGCTCGGCCGGGGTGAGCAGCGAGTCGCGGTGGTCGACCTCGCCCTCCAGCACCGCCGTCTCGCAGGTGCCGCAGGTGCCCTCCTGGCAGGAGGAGAGCACGGGGATCCCGGCGTCCTCCACGACCTCGAGGATCGACCTGTCCGGCGGCACGGTCAGCGTCAGGCCGCTGGTGGCCAGCTCCACCTCGAAGGAGTCGGCGAGCACCGGCTCGCCCTGCTCCTTGGGGCTGAACCGCTCCAGGTGCAGGCTGCCCTCGGGCCAGGACGCGCAGTGCTGCTCGACGGCCTTGAGCAGCGGCTCGGGGCCGCAGGTGTAGACCAGCGTGTCCGGCCGGGGGGTCCCCAGGATCTTCGGCAGGTCGATCAGGCCGACCTCGTCCTGCGGGTGCAGGGTGACCCGGTTGCCGGTCGCGTCCTCCAGCGCCTCCAGGAACGCCATGGACCGGCGGCTGCGCCCGCCGTAGTGCAGCTCCCACTCCGCGCCGGCGGCCTCGGCGGCGGTCAGCATCGGCAGGATCGGGGTGATCCCGATGCCGCCGGCCACGAACAGGTACTTGGGCGAGTCGACCAGCTCGAAGTTGTTCCGCGGGCCGCGCACGTCGATCTCGCTGCCCTCGGTGAGCGCCGCGTGCACGTGCTCGGAGCCGCCGCGGCCCTCCGGCTCGCGCAGGACCGCGACCCGCCACGCGGAGCGGTCGTTCGGGTCGCCGCACAGCGAGTACTGGCGGACCAGGTCCTCGCGCAGCTTGAGGTCGATGTGCGCGCCGGGCGCCCAGGCGGGCAGCTCGGCGCCGGAGGGGTCGCGCAGGTCGAGGACGACGACGCCCTCGGCGCCGGTCGTCCGGGTGGCCACCTGCAGGCGCAGGTCCACCTCGTCGTGCGTGGTGTGCACGGGGTGCTCCGTTTCGACGTCGGGCAGGCCGCATCCCCGGCCCGCGGAGGAGCGGGCCGGGGACGGCGTGCTCAAACCAGGACGGGGGTGCGTGACCTGATGATCGACGGGTCGGTGACGCGGTGGGCGGGCGGGGGCGGCAGGACGTCGGGCAGCGGCCGCACCGTCGGCCCGCCGGCCGGGTGGTCGGGATGGGCGAGCAGCCACTCCCACATCTCGATCGGGTCCTCGCCCTCGGCCTCGGCGCCGCAGTGGCACAGGCCCCGCAGCCGGTCGGAGCCGGGCAGCCAGTTGACCCGCAGCACCTTCTCGCCGACCAGGACCTCGCGCGGTGGGGGCAGGGTCATGCCGTTCCCTCCCGGGCTCGTGCCGTAGACGGCGCTCACCGCGCGGTCGCCACCGGCTGCTCGGCCGGGGCACCGGAGGCCTCGGCGGCCATCCGGGCGATCAGCCGGCGCGCGGCCAGGCCGCCGGTGTCGATGTTGATCGACAGCTCCTGGTACCCGTCCGGCTCCCCGGTGAGGACCTTCTCCAGCACGTCGAGCGCGGTGACGTCCTGGAGGACGACGGTGCGGTTGTTCTCCCGCAGGAAGTCCGAGACCTCCTGGTCGTCGAGCGCGAAGTCGCGGGCGACGGCCCAGAAGTCGTGGGTGGAGTGCTCGGTCTCCGGGGTGATCGCGTAGACCACCTCGACGTGGAAGGCGTCGGGGTCGGTGCCGTCCTCGTTGGGCAGCACGCCGACCGGGGCGATCCGGCTGTGCAGCTTGTAGAGGCAGGGCGGGGTGAACTCGATGTCCTGCCAGCGGGTGATCCGGCCCTTGATGCCGGTGCTCTTCGCGTAGAAGGGCGGGCACTCGGCGTCGGCCATGTGCCGGCTGACGTAGACGATGCCGGCCTCGTCGTCGACCTCGGTGGTGATCGGCGTCTCGGCGACCTCCGGGGTCCCGATGTAGCCGCCGTGCAGGTAGGTCTCGTGGGAGAGGTCCATGAGGTTGTCGATCAGCAGGCTGGCGCGGGCCTGCAGCGGCTCCATGCCGCTGACCGTCGTCCAGCCCTCCTGGTCCAGCCAGGGCGCCCGCGGGATGCGGGTGGTCTCGGCCTTGTCCGGGTCGCCGATGAAGACCCAGACGAAGGAGTCCTGCTCCACCACCGGGTAGGACTTCAGCCGGGCGGTGCGCGGCACGCGCTTCTGGCCGGGGACGGCGACGCACACGCCGTCCGCGCCGTAGGTGAACCCGTGGTACCCGCAGACGACGGTGTCGCCGTTGAGGTGGCTGGGCTTCTCCGACAGCGGGAACCGGCGGTGCACGCAGCGGTCGCTCATGGCGGTGACCTGGCCGGCCTCGGTCCGCCAGAAGAGGATCGACTCCCCGCAGATCGTGCGGCTGAACAGCTCGCGGCCGATCTCGCGGCCGTAGGCGGCCACGTACCACTGGTCCTGGACGATCGACGTCATCGCATGCCCCTCTGCTCGGCTGTCCGGCTCGTACCCACGGTGACTGTCATCACCACCTCCGGGTACTCGACTTCCACGATGTGGAAGTCGTTGTCCTCAGCGGGTCAGCGCAGGGTGCGCGGGCGCCCGGCCACCGCGGCCGCGCCGGCGAGGACCGCGGTGACCCCCAGCAGCAGCACCAGCGGGGCGACCCACCCGCCGGTGACCGCGTACGCCGCCCCGACGAGCAGCGGCCCGGTGGCGCCGACGCCGTACCCGATCAGCTGCGCCATGCCCGACAGCCTCCGGGCCGCGGCGTCGTCGGCGGCGCGCAGCACGAGGACGGTGAAGGCGAACGCGATGCCCGCCCCCTGCGCGATGCCCCCGAGCGCCGCCCACACGACCCAGGCCCCCGGCGCCACCAGCAGGCCGCCGACCAGCAGCGCCCAGGACGCCGCGACGGTGACACCCAGGCCGCTCTGCCCACCCGGGCGGCGGCGCCGGGCGAGGACCGCCGGGACCAGCAGGCTGCCCGGGATGCCCAGGATCTGGAACAGCGAGGCCGCCACCGCCCCGGGGCGCAGGCCCGAGCCGAGCTCGTCGAGCAGGAGCGTCGGCAGCCAGGCGGTGATCCCGTAGTACAGGACCGACTGGAGGGCGAGCACCGTCGCCACGGCCCAGGCCACCGGCGACCGCCAGACCGCCGTGGCCGACCCCGGCGGCGCCGTCCCGGGGACGGTCCCGCCGGCCGGGCGGGGCCCCCGCCCGCGGGTGGCGGTGACCCACAGGGCGGCCGCCAGCAGCGCGAGGACCGCCCAGGCGGCCAGCGCCGTCCGCCAGCCGGTGAGGCCGGCGATCGGGGCGGTCAGCGCGGCCGTCAGCGCCGCTCCCGCGCACAGGGCCGCCGTGTAGAGCCCGGTGACCGTGCCGGCGCGCTCGGCGAACTCCCGCTTGGTGACCGCGGGCAGCAGCACGTTGCCCAGGGTCATGCCGGCGCCGACGACGGCGGTGCCCGCCAGCAGCAGCGGGGCGCCGCCGAGCACGCGGAGCACCGTGCCCGCGGCGATGGCCAGCAGGCCGGCGCACAGGGCCGCCTCGGCGCCGATCCGGCGGCCGAGCCAGGCCGCGGGCGGCGCGAGGACGGCGAAGCAGAGCACCGGCAGCGTGGTCACCAGCCCCGCCACGGTCGGCGAGAGGCCCAGCTCGGCGCGCATCTCCGGCAGCACCGGGGAGACCGCGGCGATCGCGCCGCGCATGTTCACGCCGGCCAGCAGGACGGCGGCCAGCACGAGGCCCCCGCCCGCGGACGGCCGCAGGCCCGCCCGGGGGTCCGGACGGGCCTGCGAGAGGTGCTCCGAGGTCACTCCTGAGGCTTACTCCTGCGGGAGCAGGCCGTCGATGTCGGGCTCGTTGTCGAGCAGGCCGGACTCGACCATGAGCTCGCCCATCCGCTCGATCTGCTCACGGCGCAGGTCGGTGCCGAACTCCTCGATCCGCACGTTGGCCATCGCCCCGGCCGGCGTCTGGAGGAACTCCTCGGCCTCGGTGCGGACCGCGTCGGGGTTCTGGTCGGCCCACTCGAGGGTCTCCTCCAGGGCCGCCGTGAAGTCCTCGACCAGCTGCGGGTCGGACTCGACCAGCTGGCCGGAGGTGAAGAACAGCTGGGTCGGGTGCCCGGGCACCGACTCCTGGCTGGAGTAGCTCGCCACCGGGTGGCCCGACGAGATCAGCTGGGAGAGGAAGGGCTCGGGGACCCACACCGCGTCGACGTTGCCGGCCTCCAGGGCCGCGGGCATGTCGGGGAAGGGCAGCTCGACGTACTGGATGCCCGACGGGTCACCGCCGTCCTGGCGCACCGCCTCGTCGATGGTCAGCTGGCCCATGCCGTTGAGGGTGTTGACCGCGATCCGCTTGCCGGCGAGCCCGGCCGCGGAGGTGACCCCGGAGTCCTTGTTCGCCACGACGCCGTTGACGTCGTCGCCCTCGGCGTGCGTGGAGGTCCAGTGGCCGATGACCCGGACGTCGAGGCCCTGGTCGCGGGCCTGCAGCAGCGAGACCGGGTTGCTCGTGGCGAACTCCATCTGGCCGGAGGCGACGGCCGGCAGCAGCGCCGCCCCGCCCTGCCCGGTCTCGATGGTGACCTCGATGCCGTGGTCCTCGAAGAAGCCCTGCTCGATGCCGCCCTGCAGGGCGCCGGTGACGGCCACCGGGAGCAGGCCGGCGGTCACCTGACGCAGCTCACCGCTGCCGCCCGCCGCCGCGCCGCCGCCCGAGGCGGCCTCGTCGTCGCCTCCCCCGCACGCGGCGAGCGCGAGCGTCGTCGCGGCCAGCACGGGGACCCACTTGCGGAGCATCTGCTCTCCCGATGTGTGCGATATGAATGACAACCTCAACGGTTGACGATCGGGATGATGCACGTCACAGCGGCGCGGGGCAAGCCCCCGCGCCCGTCAGCCCGGCACGACGACCGCGCGACCGGCGATCAACCGCCCGAGCAGGTCGCGCAACTGCCCTTGCTCCTCGTCGGTGAGACCCCCGAGCTGTCCCGCGTGCGCCTGCGCGGTCGCGCGTGCGGCCCGCTGCCGCACCGCCCGGCCGGCGTCGGTGGCCACCACCAGCTTGGTCCGCCGGTCGCTCTCGGACGGGCGCCGCTCCACGAGCCCGGCCTCGGTCAGCTCGTCGACGAGGAGCACCACCTGGCTGGGGTCGAGCGCGAGCGCCTCGGCGAGGTCCCGCTGCGACATGCCGACATCCGAGTCGCAGGCCAGCAGCAGGGCGGAGTAGGAACGCACCCGCAGGCCGTGTTCGGCCAGCGCGGCGTTGGTGGCCCGCACGAGCAGCCCACTGGCCCGGGAGAGCAGGTAGCCGACGTCGTCGGTCAGGGCGGTGCCGTCCATGAGGACCTCCATCGTTGACGACCTCCACGATAGCGGCCTAGCGTCGGGCGTCACCCCCCTTCGGCGATGGAGCCGCCATGGACACCGAGAACCTGGTCGCCATCGACGTGCACGTGCACGTCGAGCAGGACCTGCACGGCCACCTGTCGATGGACGACGAGCTGCTGGAGGCCGCCGCCGCGTACTTCAAGGGCGAGCCGCACCACCCGACCGTGCCGGAGATCGCCGCGCACTACCGGGCGCAGGGCATGGCCGCGGTGGTCTTCACCGTCGACAGCGAGCTGGCCACGGGGCACCCGACGCTGTCCAACGAGGAGATCGCCGAGGCCGCCGCCGCCCACCCCGACGTGCTGATCCCGTTCGGCTCGATCGACCCGGCCCGGGGGCAGTCCGGCGTCCGCGCGGCGCGCCGGCTGGTCACCGAGCACGGGGTGCGCGGTTTCAAGTTCCACCCCTCGATCCAGGCGTTCGAGCCCAACGACCGCCGCGTCTACCCGCTCTACGAGGAGCTGCAGAGCCTCGGGGTGCCGGCGCTTTTCCACACCGGCCAGACCGGGATCGGCTCGGGCCTGCCCGGCGGGCGGGGCATCAAGCTGCGCTACTCCGACCCGATGCTGCTCGACGACGTCGCCGCCGACTTCCCGCACCTGACGATCATCATGGCGCACCCCTCGGTGCCCTGGCAGGACGCCGCGATCTCCGTCGCCCAGCACAAGGCCAACGTCTACATCGACCTGTCCGGCTGGTCGCCCAAGTACTTCCCGCCCCAGCTGGTCCGCGCCGCCAACACCCTGCTCAAGCGGAAGGTGCTGTTCGGCTCGGACTACCCGCTCATCTCCCCCGAGCGCTGGATCAGCGACTTCGCGAAGCTGGACATCCGGGACGAGGTCCGCCCGCTGGTCATGAAGGAGAACGCGGTCCGCGCCCTCGGCCTGGGGAGCTGAGGTGCGCAACGCCGGTCTCGGGTCGTGGCCGGAGCGGCGGCTGCGGATCTCCCCCGACCGCGACGCGATCTGGTTCGAGGGGACGACGACCTCGCACGCCGGGTTCGCCGAGCGGGTGCGCCGGACCGCGGGCGCCCTGGCCGCGCTCGGCGTGCGCGGCGGTGACCGGGTGGCCTGGACCGGCACCAACCACCCCTCCGCGCTGGAGACCCTCTACGCCTGCGGGCAGCTGGGCGCGATCTGGGTGCCGGTCAACGCCCGGCTGACCGCGCCCGAGGCGCAGTACGTGCTCGAGCACTCCGGCGCAGGTGTGGTCGTGCACGGCCGCGACTCGGGCGAGCTCGCCGACGCGCTGCGCGACCGGCTGCCCGGCGTGCGCGCGTGGGTGGCCGCCGAGCCCCCGGCACCCGGCGGCGCGGACTCGCGCCCCTACGAGGAGCTGCTCACCGCTGCCTCCCCCGAGGTCCGCGACGAGCCGGTCGCCCTCGACGACCCCTGCCTGGTCATGTACACCTCCGGCACCACCGGCCGGCCCAAGGGCGCGGTGCTCACCCACGGCAACATGACCTGGAACGCCACCAACCAGGTGCTGGGCATGGACTTCACCGCCGACGAGCGCACCCTGGCGCTGGCGCCGCTGTTCCACATCGGCGGGCTCAACGGCACCGTCAACCCCACGCTGCTGCGCGGCGGCTGCGCGGTGGTCGTGCGCCGGTTCGACCCGGCCGGGACGCTGCAGGTCATCGAGGAGCAGCGGGTCACCTCCTTCTTCGCCGTCCCGACGATGCTCGACGCGATGAGCCGCGAGCCGGACTTCGCCGCCCGCGACCTGTCCTCGCTGCGGACCATCGGCGCCGCCGGAGCCGCGGTGCCGATCCCCACGCTGCGGACGTGGCTGGACCGCGGCGTGACCATGCAGCAGTGCTACGGCATGACCGAGGCCTCCCCCGGCTGCACCGCACTGGACCCCGCCGACGCCGAGCGCAAGGTCGGCTCCGCGGGCAGGCCGCTGTTCTTCACCGACCTGCGCGTGGTGCGCGCCGACGGCACAGACGCCGACGTCGACGAGGTCGGTGAGGTCGTCGTCTCCGGCCCCAACGTGATGGCCGGCTACTGGCGGGACCCCGAGCAGACCGCCGCCGTCCTGCGCGACGGCTGGTACCACACCGGCGACGCGGGCTCCCTGGACGCGGAGGGTTTCCTCTACATCCGCGACCGCTACAAGGACATGATCATCTCCGGCGGGGAGAACGTGTACCCCGCCGAGGTGGAGTCCGCCCTGCTGGAGCTGCCCGGGGTGGTCGAGGCCGCGGTCATCGGCGTCCCGGACCCGAGGTGGGGGGAGGCCGGGCTGGCGGTCGTCGTCCCGGCGCCCGGGGCGACCGAGGACGCCGAGGCGATCCGCACCGCGCTGCGCGAGCGGCTGGCCGGGTTCAAGGTCCCCCGCTCGGTCGAGTTCGTCGACGAGCTGCCCAAGACCGCCACCGGCAAGATCCGCAAGCCCGACCTGCGGGAGCGGTTCGCCGGCCGGTAGCTCACGGCAGGCGGTAGGCGGCGTCCGGCACGTCGGTGACGAACATGTGCCCCGGGGCGTGGGTGATGGCGAACGGCGGCCGCGACGCCATGAGCGCCGCCTGCGGGGTGACCCCGCAGGCCCAGAACACCGGGACGTCGCCCTCGGCGGCCTCCACCGGGTCGCCGAAGTCGGGCCGGCCGAGGTCGGCGATGCCCAGCGACTCCGGCGGCCCCACGTGCACCGGCGCCCCGTGCACCTGCGGCATCCGGGCGGTGACCTGGACAACGGTGGTCACCAGCTCGCCCGGGACCGGCCGCATCGTGACCACCAGCGGGCCCGACAGGCGGCCGGCGGGCCGGCAGTCCCGGTTGGTGCGGTACATCGACACGTTGCGCCCCTGCTCGATGTTGCGCACCGGGACGCCGGCGTCGAGCAGCGCGGTCTCGAAGCTGAAGCTGCAGCCGATGAGGAAGGCGACCAGGTCGTCGGTCCACAGGTCGACGACATCGGTCGGCTCGTCCACCAGCGCGCCGTCCCGCCAGACCCGGTACCTCGGCAGGTCGGTGCGCAGGTCCGCGTCGGGGGCCAGCACGGTGCGCGGCGACCCGGCGTCGGTGACGTCGAGCAGCGGGACCGGCTGCGGGTTGCGCTGGCCGAAGAGCAGGAAGTCGTAGGCCCAGTCCCGCGGCAGGACGACGAGGTTGGCCTGGGTGTGGCCGGGCGCGAGCCCCGAGGTGTGGACGGCGGACCCGCTGCGGCAGGCCGCCCGGACCTCGGCCGGGCCGGCCGGGGACACCGTCTGCTGCGTCATGGGGCCATGCTGCCCCGCCGTCCCGCTCCCTGCCGTCCCGCTCCCTGCCGTCCCGCTCCCCGCCGTCCGCCGGCGCCCCCACCCCCGCGATCATGAAGTCCGGGAAGCGACACGCGGGCGATCCGCGGCGTGTCGCGTCCGCAACTCCATGATGGCGGCGAGGTGTTCCGCATTGCCGGGGCCCGGTGGCGGCTCTAGCGTCCCGGGCAGCCGTCCTGCCTGGGAGGACCATGGACCTCAACTCCGACCTCGGCGAGGGCTTCGGCCAGTGGCAGCTCGGGGACGACGACGCGCTGCTCGGGATCGTGACCAGCGCCAACGTCGCGTGCGGCTTCCACGCCGGTGACCCCTCGATCATGCGGCGGGTCTGTGAGCGGGCCGCGGCTGCCGGCGTGGCCGTCGGCGCGCAGGTCTCCTACCGCGACCTGGCCGGTTTCGGCCGCCGGTTCATCGACGTGGCGCCCGACGAGCTGACCGCCGACGTCCTCTACCAGCTCGGCGCGCTGGAGGCGTTCGCCCGGGTCGCCGGCACGCGGGTGCGCTACGTCAAGCCGCACGGCGCGCTCTACAACACGATCGTCGGCCACGACGAGCAGGCGGCGGCCGTCGTGCGGGCCGTCGTCGAGTACGACCGCACCCTGCCGGTGCTGGGCCTGCCCGGCTCGGCCTGGCTGCGGCTGGCCGGGGAGGCCGGGCTGGAGACCGTCCGGGAGGCCTTCGCCGACCGGGCCTACACGCCGGCGAGGACGTTGGTGCCCCGCTCCCACCCCGGAGCCGTGCTGCACGACCCCGAGGAGATCGCCCGGCGCTGCGTGGCCATGGCCACCGGGGAGCCGATCACCGACGTCCAGGGCGGGGTCCTGCACGTGGACCCGGAGTCCATCTGCGTGCACGGCGACACCCCCGGGGCGGTGGCGATCGCCCAGCGGGTGCGGGCTGCCCTCACCGACGCCGGCGTCGGGCTGGCGCCGTTCGCGGGCTGATGCGGGTCCTGCCCAGCGGCTCGACCGCGCTGCTGGTCGAGCTGGACGGGCTCGACGAGGTCCTCGGGCTGTACGCGGCCCTCACCGAGGACCCGGTCCCCGGCGTGGTGGACGTCGTCCCCGCGGCCCGCACGGTCCTGCTCGTCGTCGACCCGGCGCGGACCGGGCTCGCCGCGGTCGAGCAGGCGGTGCGGGAGGCCCGGCCCCGGCCCGACCGCGGCGGCTCCGGTGAGCGGGTGGAGCTGCCGGTCGTCTACGACGGCGCGGACCTCGCCGACGTCGCCGGGCTCCTCGGGGTGACCCCGGAGGAGGTGGTGCGCCGGCACACCGGCACCGAGTGGACGGTCGCCTTCTGCGGGTTCGCCCCCGGGTTCGGCTACTGCACGCCCGACGGCGAGCCCTGGCACGTGCCCCGCCGCGAGACGCCGCGGACGAAGGTGCCCCCGGGGTCGGTCGGCCTGGCCGGGGAGTTCAGCGGCGTCTACCCGCGGGAGTCCCCCGGGGGCTGGCAGCTGATCGGTCGCACCGACGTCGCCGTCTTCGACCTGTCCCGCGACCCGGCCGCGCTGCTGCGACCCGGCGTGCGCGTGCGGTTCGTGGAGGTGGCGTGAGCCCCCGCAGCCTGACCGTCCTCTCCCCCGGCCCGCTGACGACGGTGCAGGACGCCGGCCGGCCCGGGCAGGGTGCCCTGGGCATCGGCCGCTCCGGCGCCTGTGACCGCGCCGCCGCCGCGCTGGCCAACCGGCTCGTGGGCAACGACATCGGCGCTGCGGTGCTCGAGGTGACCCTCGGGGGCCTGGCGCTGCGGGCCGACGCCGACCTGGTGGTGGTCACCACCGGCGCGCGCTGTGGGGGCGGCGCCGCGCACAACGCGCCGGTCAGGCTGGCCGCCGGCGAGGAGCTGCGACTGGGGCCGCCCGCGTCCGGGCTGCGCACCTATTTCGGCGTGCGCGGGGGGATCGCCGTCGAGCCGGTGCTGGGCAGCCGCTCCACCGACCTGCTCTCCGGGCTGGGTCCCCCTGCCGTCTCGGCCGGTGACGTGCTGCCCGTCGGCCCTCCGGCCGGCGCCATGCCCGGGGTCGACCTGGCGCCGGTCCCCGACCCGGCCGGCGGCGAGGTGACGGTGCGGGTGCTCCCCGGCCCGCGCGCGGACTGGTTCGCCGACACCGCGCTGCCCGCGCTCACCGGCACCGCGTGGACGGTGACCGGGGAGAGCAACCGGATCGGCCTGCGGCTGGACGGACCGCCGCTGGAGCGGGCGCGCACCGGGGAGCTGGCCAGCGAGGGCATGGTCCGCGGCGCGCTGCAGGTGCCGCCGTCCGGGCTGCCGGTGCTCTTCCTCGCCGACGCCCCGGTCACCGGCGGCTACCCGGTCCTCGCCTACGTCGCCGACGAGGACGTCGACCGGTGCGGCCAGCTCCGCCCGGGCCAGGCCCTGCGGTTCCGGGGTGCGTCTCTCGGCAGATGAGACACTGCCCGGCGTGGGACGGGTGGCGACGGGCGAGTCGGTGCTCTCCCGCGCCGTCCGGATCCTGGCCGCCTTCTCCGCCGACGAGAAGGAACTGCAGGTGTCGGAGATCGCCCGCCGCACCGGGCTGCACGTGGCCACCGCCTCCCGGCTGATCGCCGAGCTGGTCGGCCACGGCCTGCTCGAGCGGGGAGCCGACCGCCAGGTGCGGGTCGGCGTCCGCATGTGGGAGCTGGCCTCCCGGGCCTCGCTGACGGTGTCCCTGCGCGAGGCGGCGATGCCCTACCTGGAGGACCTCCACGCGGTCGTCGGGCACCACGCCCAGCTCGGCGTCCGGGACGGCGACGACGTGCTGTTCGTGGAGCGGCTCTCGGCGCGCGACGCGGTCATCAACTACTCGCGGATCGCCGGCCGGCTGCCGTTGCACATCTCCTCCTCGGGACTGGTGCTGCTCGCCTACGGCCCGCCGGAGCTGCAGGAGCGGATCCTCTCCCGCCCGCTGGCACAGCACACGGCGGCCACGATCACCGACCCGGACCGGCTGCGGGCCACCCTGGCCGACGTCCGCCGGCAGGGCTTCGTCGTCACGCCGGGGCACGTCCACCCGGACGCCGCCGGGGTCGCCGTGCCGGTGCGCAACGGCCTGCAGGAGGTCGTCGCGGCGCTGTCGGTCATCGTGCCCAACGACGGCCGGGCGATGACACAGGTGCCGGCGCTGCTGGCGGCGGCGCGGGGCGTGACGCGCACCCTCTCGGCCGGGCCGCTGGCCCGCCTCTCCCGCTGAGTCTCACTCTTCGAGAGACCGCTGTGGCGGGCTGTGAGCCGGGTCGCATGATCCGCGTCACGTCTGCGGGCCCGGATGGCCCGCGGAGCACCGAGAGGAGTCCTCCTTGTCCCCTGCGCCCGGGGTCCCCACCCCCCACGGACGCCCCCGCTCCCGCCTCCGCCGCACCGGCTTGGCCCTGGGCTGCGCACTCACGCTGGCCCTGGCCGCCTGCGGCTCCGACGACGGCGGCGAGGAGGCCTCCGGCGGCGCGGGCGGCACCACCGCGCTGACCGTCGGCTACTTCCCGCTGGTGCACACCGCCAGCGCGGTGCACGCCGACGAGACCGGCATCTTCACGGAGCAGGGCCTCGACGTGACCCTGGAGCAGACCGCCGGGGGCGCGCAGGCGATCCCGTCGCTGATCGCTGGCGAGTACGACATCACCTACGGCAACTACACCTCGGCGCTGCTCGCCGCGCAGCAGGGGCTCCCGGTGCGCATCATCGCCGGCAACGACGTGGGCGCCGACGACCACGCGATCATGGTCGCCTCCGACTCGGCGTACCAGTCACCGGCCGACCTGGCCGGCGCCCGGGTCGCCGTCAACAACCTGCAGAACATCGGCACCGTGGCGGTCAACGCCGTGCTCCAGGACGCCGGGGTCGACGTCTCGACGATCCAGTTCCTGGAGCTGCCCTACCCGGACATGGCCGCGGCGCTCGACGCCGGGGACGTCGACGCCATCTGGCAGGTCGAGCCGTTCCAGGCCGCCGCCCTCGCCGGCGGCGCCCGGGTGCTCTTCCCGCTGTTCAGCGGCCCGGTCGAGGACATGCCGGTGGCCGGCTGGCTGACCACCGAGCAGTACGCCCAGGAGAACCCGGAGGCCGTCGAGGCCTTCCGCGCCGCGATGGCCGCGTCCATGGAGCAGCTGCAGGGCGACCGTGAGCGGCTGGTCGAGCTGGTGCCGACCTACACCCAGGTGCCGGCCGAGACAGTCCAGCAGGTGGCGCTCCCCGAGTGGGACGCCGAGGTCGACGAGGCCCAGCTGCAGGAGATGGCCGACCTGATGCTCGAGTACGGGATCATCAGCGAGGAGTTCGACGTCCAGACCATGATCGCCGGGTGACGGCGCCGGGAGCATCGCAGCGAGCGCCAGCGAGCGAGGAGCGGACCGGCGCGCGGAACCCGGCCGGAGTCATCGCCGGGTGACGGCGCCGGGAGCATCGCAGCGAGCGCCAGCGAGCGAGGAGCGGACCGGCGCGCGGAACCCGGCCCGAGTCATCACGGGTGAACACCGGCCTGACGGCCCGCGGCTTCTGCCGCGGGCCGTCAGTGGTGCAGCGCCGGCGGCGGCTCGCCGGCCCACGCGGCGCGCAGCAGCGCCGTCACGCCCTCGCGGGTGACCGGCCGCGGGTTGGCGTAGGGACTGGCGACGGCGAGCT
Organism: Geodermatophilus sp. SYSU D01105; assembly: GCF_054050095.1. Taxonomy (NCBI): domain Bacteria; kingdom Bacillati; phylum Actinomycetota; class Actinomycetes; order Geodermatophilales; family Geodermatophilaceae; genus Geodermatophilus; species Geodermatophilus sp. SYSU D01105. The sequence goes on along the minus strand of NZ_JBJGYR010000041.1, from coordinate 11,085 downwards.
CGGCGATCCGCGGGACGTCGTCCTCGGCCATGCCCAGCTCGGCCAGCGACCGCGGCGCACCCAGCCGGCCGGCGAGGTCCCACAGCGCCCGGGCGGGGTCCGGGACGCCGCCGAGGGCGCGGGACAGCGCGGCGACCGCCTGCGGGGCGGCGGGCGCGTTGTAGGCCAGGGCGTGCGGCAGGACGACGGTGTGGGTCGGCGCGTGCGGGAGGTCCAGCGTGCCGCCGAGGGTGTGGCAGAGCTTGTGGTGCAGCGACATGGTCGTCGCGCCGAGCACCGACCCGCACAGCCACGACCCGTAGAAGGCCTCGGACCGGGCGTCGAGGTCCCCGCCGTCGGCCACCACCGCCGGCAGCGCGGCGGCCAGCGCGCGCACCGCCTCCTCGGCCATGAGCGCCACCACGGGGTTGGTGTCCGGGGCGTAGAGGCCCTCGACGGCGTGGGCCAGGGCGTTCACCCCGCTGGTGGCCGACAGCGCCGGCGGCAGCCCGAGGGTGAGCTCCGGGTCGTAGAGCGCGGCCCGGGGCAGCACCCGCAGGTCGCGGCCGGTGCGCTTGGCCCCGCCCTCGGTGAGGCCCCAGACGGGGGTCATCTCCGAGCCGGAGTACGTGGTCGGGATGGCGAGCAGCGGCAGTCCCGGGTCGAGGGCGAGCGCCTTCCCGAGCCCGATCGCCGAGCCGCCGCCGACGGCGACGCACCCGTCGGCGGACATCTCGCGGGCACGGTCGCGGGCGCGACCGGCGACCTCGACCGGCACGTGCATGCGGGCCTCGGCGAGGACGCCCACCGCACGGTCCCCGAGCAGGTCCGCGACCCGCCGTCCCAGGTCCTGGTGGTTGGGACCGCACACCACGACGACCCGCGAGAGCCCGAGGCCGGCCACCTCCTCGGGCAGCCGGGCCAGGACCCCGGGCCCGAACACCACCCGGGTGGGCAGCCCCTGGTGGACGAAGGACAGGGGGCCGGTCACGCCCTGGCCCCCGCGACCGTCCCGGCACCCTGCTCCTGGGCAGCGGCCTCGGCGTCGTACCCGTACAGCCAGGCGTTGTGTGCCAGCGGGTCGTCCCCGGCGAACGCGGCGTCGCGCGCCTGCTGCTCGGGACCGTCGGGCAGGTGGTGGTGGGCCTGACGGCCGCGGCTGGCCTGCTGCACCCGGGTGGCCCGCGGGACGCGCACCGCCTCGTAGCGGGCCAGGGCCTCGGGCACGCTGCGCCCGGCCAGGCACACCGCCAGAGCGGCGGCGTCCTCCACCGCCTGCGCGGCGCCCTGGGCGAAGAACGGGAACGAGGGGTGGGCGGCGTCGCCGAGCAGCGCCAGCCGGCCCGAGGTCCAGGTCGGGATGGCCTCGCGGTCCAGCAGCGCCCAGCGGCCGACCTCACCCGCGGCCGCGATGAGCGCCTCGAGCCGCGGGTCCCAGCCGGCGAACTCCGCCGCGAGGTCGGCCACCCGGCCCCGCGACTCCCACGACTCGACGTCGAAGTCCCCCGCCGGCGTGAACGCGACCAGGTTGACCAGCCGGCCCCCGGAGACCGGGTAGTGCACGAGGTGGCGGCCCGGGCCCAGCCACAGGGTCTGCGCCGGCCGGCGGGCCAGGTCGGGTGCGGCCTCCGCGGGGACGAGCGACCGCCAGGCACAGATCCCCGAGTACCGCGGGGGCCCGGGCTGGGCGACCGAGCCGCGCAGCACCGAGTGGATGCCGTCCGCGGCGACCACGACGTCGCTCGTGACGGCCGTGCCGTCGGCCAGCACGAGTCGGGCCACCTCGTCGTCCTGCTCCACGCCGACCACCCGCCGGCCCAGGTGCAGGGCGTCGGCGGGGACCACCGAGCGGAGCAGGTCGAGCAGGTCGGCGCGGTGCACCACCCAGGTGTCCTCGCCGTACATCGCGGCCGAGTCGGTCAGCTGCTGGCTGAACAGCACCCGGCCGTCCTGCCACCGCCGGAACTCCCAGCCGATCTCGAGCCGGACGCCGCGTCCCTCGAGGCCGTCGGACAGGCCGAGCCGCCGCAGCAGGCGCATGAGGTTGGGCGCCACGACCAGCCCCGCACCGATCTCCCGGTACTGGCCGGCCTGCTCGTGCACCGACACCTCGTGTCCCGCCCGGTGCAGGAAGGCCGCCGCGGCCAGCCCGCCGATCCCGCCGCCCGCGATGGCCACCCGCACAGCCGTCCTCCTCTGCTCCCGACGTCGCGATCCTGCGGTCCCGCACCGACCGCCCGGTAGTGCCCTTCCCGCCCGGTCGAAGGCCGATCCTCCGCGACGCGGGCCGGACCGGCCGGACGGGCCCCGGTCCCCACGGGGACCGGGGCCCGGTGAGGCTCAGCCGCTCAGTCGCTGCTCACGATCAGCTCGGAGGTGTCCACCTCGTCCTCGACGAGACCGTACTGGCGCATCAGCTCCTCCACCTGACTGATGCCCTCGGGCTCGTCCTCCTCCGCGAAGACGACCGGGTTGAGCCCGGCAGCCACCTCCGGCGTCAGCTGGGTGTAGGTCGGCACCACCTGGGCGACCAGGTCGGGCTGCTCGGCGACCCGGGCGATGGCCTCGTCCATCGCCGCCTGGAAGGCCGCGACGGTGTTGGGGTTCTCGGCGGCGAACGGCGCGGAGGTGATCCAGCCGGCCACCGGCAGCTCCTCGGTGGGCCCGGCGAAGACGTCGAGCACGAGCTGCACCTGCTGGGTGTCGGTGCCGATGCTCACGAACGGCTCCACCAGCCACGCAGCGTCGACGTTGCCGGAGGCCATGCCGGGCAGGAACTCCGGCGGGGCCAGCTCGACGAACTCGACGCTGTTCGGGTCGACGCCGTTCTCTTCGAGTGCGGCCCGGGTGGTCAGTTCCATGATGTTGCCGAGGCCGTTGATCGCGATGCGCTTGCCGGCCAGGTCGGCGGGGCTGGTGATCCCGCTGCCCGGAAGGGCGTACACGCCCTGCACGCCGGGCCGGTCGTTCTCGCGGACGACGCGCAGCGGCAGCCCCTGCGATGCAGCCTGCACCACGGACACGTAGTTGCTGTAGGCGAACTGAGAGTCGCCCGACACCAGCCCGGTGATCAGGCCGGCCCCGCCACCCGCGGCCACCTGCGGGGTCACCGTCAGGCCGTGCTCCTCGAACAACCCCTCCTGGACGGCGACGTAGAACGCCGCCACCTCGGCGAACGGCTGGACCCCGACGGTGATCTCCGTCGTCTCCGGAGCCCCCGTCTCGCCGCTGCCCCCGCTCGGGCCCGCCGCGGCGCTGGCGTCATCCGACGAGCCCCCGCAGGCGGCCACGGACAGAGACAGCACGACGGCGGACGCCGCCAGTGCCAGTCGGGTGGTCGAGGAACGCTTCACTGAATTCCTTCTCTCGCAGGGCGGATGGGCTGGTGCGGGTGGACGACGCCCGTCGTCACGTGAACAGGAACCCCTCGTAGTCCTTGGCGGCCACGTCGTCGGCGATCTGCCGGTAGGTGCCGACGCCGCCGACGTAGGGCATGAAGACGCGAGGCTTGCCGGGGGTGTTGGCGCCGAAGAACCACGAGTTCGGCGAGCGCGGGTAGAGCGTCCGGCCGGCCACCTCGTTGACGTGCTCCACCCAGGCCTGCTCGGCCTCGTCGGTGGCCGACACGCGCCGCACGCCGCGGAGGTCGGCGTGCGCGAGCAGCGCGGTGATCCACTCCACGTGCTGCTCGATGCTGTTGACCATGTTGCTGAACACCGAGGGGCTGCCCGGCCCGGCGACGATGAAGAGGTTCGGGAAGCCGGCCGGCGCAACGCCGAGGTAGCTGCGCGGGCCGTGCGCCCACTTCTCCCGGAGGCTGCGGCCGCCGACGCCCCGAACGTCGATCTTGAGCATGGAGCCGGTCATGGCGTCGAAGCCGGTCGCGAAGACGATCACGTCCAGGTCGTACTCGGCCTCGGTCGTGGCCAGCCCGGTCGGCGTGATGCGCTCGATCGGCGCGCGTCGCACGTCGACGAGGGTGACGTTCTCCCGGTTGAAGGTCTCGTAGTACCCGGTCCCGGAGCAGAGCCGCTTGGTGCCGAAGTGGAAGCCGCGCGGCGAGAGCAGCTCGGCGACCTCGGGGTCACGGACGATCTCCCGGATCTTCCCGCGAACGAACTCGGCACACTCCTCGTTGGCCACCGGGTCGACGAGGATGTCGGAGAAGGCCCGCATCATGTACAGGCCACCGAGCTGCCAGCGCAGCTCGAACTCCTGCCGACGCTCCTCGGCGGAGACCTCCATGGCCTTCTTCGGGTTGGTCAGCTGGTTGTGCCCGAAGCCGGACACGCGGGCCTTCGCACGCCGTTCGGGGTACTCCGCCTTCCATTCCCGCTCGACCTCCTCGATCATCGGGTGGTTCTGCGCCGGCATGCAGAAGTTGGCGGTGCGCTGGAAAACGGTCAGGTGGGCGGCCTGCTCGGCCACGAGCGGGATCAACTGGGTCCCCGAGGAGCCGGTGCCGATGACGCCGACCCGCTGGCCGGAGACGTCCACCCCCTCGTGCGGCCAGTCCCCGGTGTGGAACCACCGGCCCTGGAAGGTGTCCAGGCCCTCGATGGCCGGCACCTGCGCCACCGACAGGACGCCGGTCGCGAGGATGCAGAAACGTGCCGAGACGACGGCACCGTCCTCGGTGCGGACGGTCCACCGGTCGGCCGCCTCGTCGAAGATCGCCGCCGTCACCCGGCTGTCGAGCCGGATGTCGCGCCACAGGTCGTGGCGGTCGGCGACGTGGTGGATGTATCGGAGCAGCTCCGGCTGGGAGGCGTAGCGCTCCGACCAGCGCCACTCCTGCTGCAGGTCCTCGTCGAAGGAGTACGAGTAGTCCAGGCTCTCGATGTCGCACCGGGCCCCGGGATACCGGTTGTGGTACCAGGTGCCGCCGATGTCGCTGCCGGCCTCGAAGACCTGCACGGTCCAGCCCAGCGCGCGCAGGCGGTACAGGGCGTAGAGCCCGGCGAACCCGGCACCGACCACGACCGCGTCGACCTCGCGCGGCACGCCGGCGTCCTCCGCCCCGACCAGGTGCGTGTGCACCTGCTGCTGCTCCCCCACGTGTCGCCTCCCGCGTGTCGTCGTCGAACGGCGACGACTGTCGCGGCGCGTCCGCGGGCTGACCACACCGCTTCTCGCCGCGTGAGAATCTCTCGGTGGCGGCAGATCCACCGGGTGGGACGATCCCCGGGTGACCGACGCCGCGTCCCGCGACAACCTGCTCACCCGGGCGGTCCGCATCCTCGAGGCCTTCGACGCCGACCACCGCGCCATGCCGGTCGCCGCGCTGGCCCGCCGCGCCGGCCTGCCGACGCCGACCGCCTACCGCTTGGTCGATCAGCTGGTGGAGCTCGGGGTTCTGGAACGGGCACCCAGCCGCCAGGTGCGCATCGGCCGGCGGCTGTGGGAACTGGCGTCCCGCTCCTCGGAGACGGTCGGGCTGCGAGACGCCGCGATGCCCTACATGGACGACCTGCACGCCGTCGTCAAGCAGCACACCCAGCTGGCGGTCCTCGAGGGCGACGAGGTCCTCTACCTGGAGCGGAAGTCCTCCCGCGGCGCCGAGGTCGTCAACATCACCCGGACCGCCAGCCGGTTGCCGGCGCACAGCTGCTCCTCCGGCCTGGTGCTGCTGGCGCACGCGAGCGCGGGCGCCCAGGAGCGGGTGCTCTCCTCGCAGCTGCGCCGGATGACGCCCCTGACCGTCACCGACCCGGCCGAGCTGCGGCGTCTGCTCGCCGAGACGCGCTACCGCGGCTACGCCGTCGTGCGCGGGTGGGTGCACGAGGAGGCCGCCGGGGTGGCGGTTCCGATCTGGGGTCCCGACGGCGAGGTGGTCGCGGCACTGTCGGTGATCATCCCCAACGACGAGGCCCGGCCGGCCGCGGTGATCCCTGCCCTCCTGGCCACGGCGCGCGGGATCGGACGGGCGCTGGCCACGAGCGGGCGGTCCCCGGCGCCGCGGTCGGCCTGAGCCGGACGCGCGCCGGGCCCGGCACCCCGCGACGGGGGTGCCGGGCCCGGAGCGCCGGCGTCAGGCCGTGGGCTGGCCGATGACGGCCGGGGCGTGGGTGTCCACCCCGTCGGGGGTCTCCTCCCGCGGCCGGTGGATCTGCGAGTAGACCTGGGCGCGCAGCTCGGCGAACCGCTGCGAGGACCGGGTGTGGAGCTGGTCGCGCTCGTCGGGCAGGTCGATGGTGAGGTCCTGGCGGATCACCGTGGGCGAGTTGGACAGGATGAGCACCCGCTGCCCGAGGTAGACCGCCTCGTCGATGTCGTGGGTGACGAACAGGGTGGTCACCTGGAACTTGTGCCACAGGTCGCGGATGAGGTCCTCGAGGTCGGCGCGGGTCTGCGCGTCGACCGCGGCGAACGGCTCGTCCATGAGCAGCACCTGCGGCTCGTAGGCGATGGCGCGGGCGATGGCCACGCGCTGCTGCATGCCGCCGGAGAGCTGCCACGGGTAGGCGCTGTGCGCGTCCTTGAGACCGACCGCGGCGATCGACTCGTCGACGAGCTCCTTGCGGCGGGCGGCGGGCACCTTCCGCTGCTTGAGCGGCAGCTCCACGTTCTCCCGCACGCTCATCCACGGGAACAGGCTCCGGCCGTACTCCTGGAAGACGATCGCCATGCCCGGCGGCGGGCCGACGACCTTCTTGCCATCGAGCACGACCGAGCCCGAGGTGGGCTCCAGCAGCCCGGACATGCACTTGAGCAGCGTCGTCTTGCCACAGCCCGAGGGGCCGACGAGGCAGACCAGCTCGCCCTTGTCCAGGGTGAAGGTCAGGTCGCGGACGGCCTCGACCGTGCGGGACTTGCCCTCGTAGACCTTCTTGAGGCCGGTGACCTCGAGCATCGCGTTGCGCCTTCCGTTGAGGGGTTCGAGGGTCGTCGGGGTGCGATCGGTGCGGTCAGCCGGCGCGCTGCGCGCGGCGCAGGCCGTGGTACCAGGCCAGCCACCGGCTCTCGACGATGCGGAACAGCAGGGACAGCAGGAAGCCGAGCAGGCCGAGCATCAGCATGCCCGCCCACATCTCCGGGATGGCGAAGCTGCGCTGCGCCTGGACGATCGCGAAGCCCAGGCCGTCGCTGGCGGCGAACAGCTCGCTGATCACCATCAGGATGATCGCCACCGACAGGCCCTGCCGCAGGCCCGCGGCCATCTGCGGGCTGGCCGCCGGCAGGATCAGGTGCCGCAACCGGGCCGCGCCGGAGATCCGGTAGGTGCGCGCGGTGTCGGACAGCACGCTGTCGACGGCCCGCACGCCCTCGGCGGTGTTCAGCAGGATCGGCCACATGCACCCGAACGCGATGACCACGATCTTCATCGTGTTCTCGATGCCGAAGACCAGCATGAGGATCGGGACGATGACCGGCGGCGGGATCGCCCGGAAGAACTCGAGCACCGGCTCGAGCAGGTCCCGCAGGCGCTTGTAGGTGCCGATCAGGACGCCGAGGGTGACGCCGACCAGCGCGGCGATGAGGTAACCGGCCGCGAGCCGCAGCAGGCTGGGCAGGACGTCGTCGGCCAGCCGGGGCCCGAACCACTCCTCGACGAGGCTGTCGATGATCCGGGACAGCGGCGGGAAGTAGAAGTCGGTGCTGCTCGCCGACGTCACCCACCAGAGGACGAACAGCACGATCGGCAGGCCGAAGGTGAAGCCGATCCGGCGCAGGACCTGCATCAGAGGGCGACCTCTCCACGCTGGGACGGGTGCCAGCTCAGCGCCCGTCGCTCGATGAACCGGAACACCAGGTTGACCGCGACGCCGAGGAGGCCGGTCACGACCACGAGGGCGTAGGTCGCGGCGATCGCGCCGCTGCTCTGTGCCACCGCGAGCCGGTTGCCCAGCCCCGGGTTGCCGATGACCAGCTCGGCGGTGACGGCCAGGATCAGCGCGACCGACGCCGACAGGCGCAGGCCCGTCATGACGTAGGGCAGCGCCGTGGGCCAGGTGACGTAGCGGATCCGCGCAAGGAACCCGAACCGGTAGGCCCGGGCGGTGTCCTGGGCGACCGGGTCGACGTCCTGCACGCCGTAGAGCACCTGGATGAGCATCTGCCAGAACGCCGCGTAGACGACCAGCAGCAGCTTGCTCTCGATCTGGGTGCCGAACAGCAGCACCGCCAGCGGGATCAGCGCGACCGACGGGATCGGCCGCAGGAACTCGATGGTCGAGGCGGTGACCTCGCGCAGGATGTGCGAGCTGCCGATGACGATGCCGAGGACGACGCCGGCGACGGCGGCGATGGCCAGGCCCAGGGCCCAGCCCTGCAGCGTGTCCAGCAGCGCGACCCAGAACTCGCCCTGACCGAGCTGGTCGACCAGCGCGGACCCGATCTGCGAGGACGTCGGGAAGAACTGGCTGGGCAGGACGCCGATGCGCGGCAGCACCTCGAACAGCAGGACGAGGGCGACCAGGCCGATCGCACCGAGCAGGATCGGCGAGCTGCCGACCGCGCGCTTGGCCGGGGGCTTGGGCGCGACGCCGGCCTCGGGGTTGTCGGCGGCCGGCTCGTAGACGGTGACGGGCGCGGAGTCGGTCACGGCCGCGTCACCTCCGGTCCGGCGTGCCGACCCCCGCTACGGTGGGCCGGCCCGCCGGGGGCGGTGTCCGCGCCGGCGGCGGCGGCGGACGACTGCGGAGCGGCCGCGGGGACCGCTGGGGTTCGGCGCATCGGCGCTCTCCGGGAGTTCAGGTGGTGGGGGCAGGCAGGTGTTCGCCTTGCGAACCACTGTTCTTCCTGAGCACGGAAACAGGTGATCGGGCTCACCGTCAAGTTCGACTTTCCGGAAGTGACCGCGCCGTGATGGTCAGCACGGGGCTGCTTGCCGAACACCCGTTCACTCTGCGCACAATGTGACGCGGAGCGCAGTCCTGCGCCCCATCCCAGGAGGAAGCGCGTGGAGATCGCCGACCTGACCCAGGACTCGGCCGTCCTGCCGGCCCGCGACAGCACGTTCGTGCAGTCGCTCGACCGGGGGCTGGCCGTCATCCGGGCCTTCGACGCCGAGCACCCCCGGCTCGGGCTGTCGGAGGTCGCGCGCGCCACCGGGCTGACGCGCGCCGCGGCGCGGCGCTTCCTGCTGACGCTGGTGCAGCTGGGCTACGTGCGGGTGGACGGCCGGGAGTTCTCGCTGCGCCCCCGGGTCCTCGAGCTGGGGTACTCCTACCTGTCCGGGCTGACCCTGCCCGAGGTGGCCGAGCCGCACCTGGAGTCCCTCGTCGCGCGGGTCAACGAGTCCTCCTCGGTGTCGGTGCTGGACGGCGACGACATCGTCTACGTGGCCCGCGTCCCCACCAAGCGGATCATGACGGTGCTCATCGCGGTGGGCACCCGGTTCCCCGCCCACCCGACGTCGATGGGCCGGGTGCTGCTGGCCGGGCTGCCGCACGCGGAGCTCGCCGCCTACCTGCAGCGTGCCGAGTTCACGTCCTACACCGAGCACACGATCACCGACCCGGTGGAGCTGCGCGCCGTGGTCGAGCAGGTGCGGCGCCAGGGCTACGCCGTCGTCGACCAGGAACTGGAGACCGGCCTGCGCTCGGCCGCGGCGCCCATCCACAACGCCGACGGCCAGGTGGTCGCCGCACTCAACGTCTCCGCGCACGCCAGCCGGACATCGATGGAGCAGCTGGAGGAGGAGCTGGTCCCCGCCCTGCTGGAGACCGCCCGCCACGTCGAGCACGACCTGCTCCGGACCGGGCGCCCGCGCTCGTGACCTCTCCCGAACTGCACCGGTCCGGCCGGTGGTGGGCCTGGCTCGCGCCCGCCGCGGCCCTCGTGGTCGTCGCGCTCTGCCTGCGGGCGCCCTTCGCCGCGGTCGGCCCGGTGCTCGGCGAGCTCAGCACCGAGCTGTCCGTGCCGACCTCGGCGCTGGCGGTGCTGACCGCGCTCCCGCTGGTCTGCTTCGGCGTGGTCTCCCCCACCGCACCGGCGATCGCCGCACGGATCGGCGTCCACCGCGCCGTCCTGGCCGGCGCGGTCGTCCTCGTCCTCGGGGTCGCGCTGCGCCTGGCCGGGACCTGGGGGCTCTACGCGGGCACGGTGCTGCTCACCGGGGGCATCGCGGTGGTCAACGTGCTCCTGCCGGCCGCGGCGCGCGCGGAGTACGGCGCGCGCAGCGCCCCGGTCCTCGGTGCGGTGACCGCCTCCATGGCCCTGTCGGCGAGCCTCGGCGCCGGGCTGGCCCAGCCGCTGGCCGACGCCGCGGGGAGCGCCGTACGCGGCCTCGCGCTGTGGCTGGTCCCGGTGCTGGTCGCCACCGCGGCCGTGGGTGTGCTGGCCCTGCGCCGGCGGGAGCCGGCGGGCGGCCCCGCGGCCGCCCGCCTCCCGGTCGCCGCCGTCCTGCGCGACCGCGTGGCGCTCGCCGTCACCGTCTTCATGGGGCTCCAGTCGCTCACGTTCTACGCGATGCTGACCTGGCTGCCCGACATCCTCGAGGACGACGCCGGGGTCTCCGGGGTGGCCGCCGGCGGGCTGCTGGCCCTCGCCGCCGCGGTCGGCGCCCCCTGCGCCCTCGTCGTCCCCCCGCTGGCCGCCCGCCGGCCCAGCCAGGTCCCGTGGGTGCTCGGCTGCAGCGCGCCGATCCTGGTGGCCCTCGTCGGCCTGCTCGTGGCCCCGGCCGCGGCCCCGGCCGTCTGGGCCGTGCTGTACGGCCTGGGCACGGGGCTGTGCTTCCCACTGGCCATGACGCTGGTCCTGGTGCGCACCCGCGACGTCGCCCAGACCGGGCGGCTCTCGGCGGCCGCGCAGAGCGTCGGGTACCTGCTGGCCGCCACCGGTCCGCTGGCGGTCGGCCTGCTGCACGACGCGACCGGCGCGTGGCGGCCGAGCCTGGCCCTGCTGCTGGTGCTGCTGGTCCTCCAGGTGGGGACCGGGCTGTCCGCGGCCCGGCCCCGCCTGGTCACCGAACGGGAGCCGGCGGAGGCCACCGAGGCCGCCCCCGCACGATCCTGACCGACGAGACGGGAGAACTGATGGACAAGGTGGTGGGCAGCGCCGTGGAGGCGGTGGCCGACGTGCCCGATGGCGCGGTGCTGGCGGTGGGCGGGTTCGGGTTGTGCGGCATCCCGTACGCGTTGATCGACGCGCTGCTGGAGAAGG
>NZ_JBJGYR010000040.1:0-27089 GCF_054050095.1 Geodermatophilus sp. SYSU D01105 | reverse complement strand
CACGGCGAGGTGCTGCGGTCGGTCGTGGTCTTCACGTGACGGCTCGCATCGACAAGACCGTCGTCAGCGGCGTCTTCAGCCTCGACGGTCAGGACTTCGACGTCGACAACAACGTCTGGCTGGTCGGCGACGACGACGAGGTGCTGGTCATCGACGCCCCGCACGACGCCGCCCCGATCCTGGAGGCGATCGGCGGCCGCACGGTGACGGCGATCGTGCTCACCCACGGGCACAACGACCACATCACCGCCGCCGTCGCGCTGCGCGAGGCGACCGGCGCGCCGATCTGGATGGACCCGGCCGATCTCCCGCTCTGGCAGAGCGTCCACCCGGATGCGCTGCCCGATCGACTCGTCGGCCACTGCACGCCCTTCTCCGTGGCCGGGACGCTGCTGGTCTCGATGCACGCCCCCGGCGGCACGTCGCTGTACGCCCGCGACCTGGACACCGTCGTCACCGGGGCCCCGCTGTCGCGGGGCGGGCCCGGCGGGACCGGGCACCCCTCCAGCGACGAGCCGACCGTCCGCAGGTCCCTCCGCTGGGGTCTGCTGACCCTGCCCGAGGACACGGTCGTCAAGACCTGCCACGGCGAGGACACGACGATCGCCGCGGAGGCCAGCCGTGTCCGTTGAGGTCCCCGGCGGGCCCGGGGTGCGCAACCGAGCGGTCGTCCCGCCCGCCGTCGAGGGCCGGGAGGGGCCTCGACCGGCCGGGAGTCCGCTGGAGCGGGCGCTGCGGGGTGCGAGCTACGAGGTCCTGCCCCTGCGGGGCGCCGAGGAGTCGGTCGTCGAGCACGTCCCGCGCACCGTGCCCCTCACCGTGACGGTGACCGAGGCCAAGGGCCTGACGCCCACGCTGGAGCTGGCGGAGCGCCTGTCCGGCTCCGGGTTCGCCGTCACCCCTCACCTGGCGGCCCGGCTGGTCCGCGACCGGTCGCACCTGGCCGACGTCGTGGCACGCCTCCACGCCGCCGACGTGGACGGCGTGTTCGTCGTCGGGGGCGACGCCGCCGAGCCGGTGGGCTCCTTCCCGGACGCCCTCGCCCTGCTCGAGGAGCTGGAGACCGCCGGCCACTCCTTCCGGCACGTGGGGATCGGCGGCTACCCGGAGGGGCACGGGCACATCAGCGCGGAGCTGATCGAGCGCGCTCTCGAGCGGAAGGCCCCGCACGCGACCCACGTCATCACGCAGCTGTGCTTCCGTGCCGCGACCACCGTGGCGTGGGCCCGGCAGGCCAGGCAACGGGGCGTGGACCTGCCGATCCGGATCGGGCTGCCCGGCGCGGTGACGCGCCAGAAGCTGGTGCGCATCTCGGCCGGGCTGGGCCTCGGGCAGTCGGCCCGGTTCCTGACCAGGCAGCACAGCGTGTTCTGGCGGTTCTTCGTCCCCCACGGCTACCGGCCCGACCGCCTGGTCGAACGTCTCGCGCCGGCCCTCGGGGACCCCGAGCACGGCTTGTCGGGCTTCCACCTCTTCACGTTCAACGAGGTGGCGCGGACCGAGGCCTGGCGGCAGGAGTGGCTGGCCCGTCTGTCGGACGCCGCTGCGACGAACGGTGGGAGCCCCGTGGTCTGACGTCCCCGTGCAGAGCGGGGCCGGGAGGACGACGACGTCCTCCCGGCCCTGGGGCCGGTGCGTGCCGGCTCAGCCCGACAGGCGCTGGGTCAGCCACTCGTGGAAGGCGCCGATGTGGTGCTCGGAGGGCACGAGGACGCCGCCGTTGGCGTAGGCGCGGGAGGACATGGCCGGCTGGGTCCGCTCGCAGGCGGCGAAGTCCTGCTCGTTGACCCGGTGGAACAGCTCCACCGACCGCGTCACGTCCCTGCCGGACTCGACCACCTCGTGGGAGTACAGCCAGTCGCACTCCACGATCGTCCGGTCGGCCGAGATCGGGAACATGCGGTGGAAGATGACGTGGTCGGGCACCAGGTTGACGAAGACCGTCGGCTTGACCGTGATGGCGTAGTAGCGGCGGTCCTGGTCCTCGTCGACGCCGGGGAGCCGGTCGAAGCCCTCGCTGCCGTCGACGGTGAAGCCCTTGACGTCGTCCCCGAACTCCGCGCCGTGCCCGACGAAGAACTGCGCCGCGTAGCCGTCGGCGAACTCCGGGAGCACCTCGGTCAGCTCCGGGTGGATCGTCGCGCAGTGGTAGCACTCCATGAAGTTCTCGATGATGAGCTTCCAGTTCGCCCGCACGTCGTAGGTGATGCGGCGCCCCACGGACAGCGAGTCGAGCTGGTAGTGGTCGATCGACTCCACGTCGCCGAGGCGCTCGACGACGTCGGCCACGACCTCGTCCTCGAAGGACGGGGGTTCCTTCGCCAGGCACACCCACGCGTAGCCGAGCCACTCGCGCAGGGCCACCGACACCAGGCCGTACTCCACCCGGTCGATGTCGGGCATCTTCGTCAGGTTGGGGGCCGCGATGAGCTTGCCCTCGAGGTCGTAGGTCCAGGCGTGGTACGGGCACTGGAAGGCCCGCTTGACCGCGCCCGAGTCCTCCGTGCAGATCTGCGCGCCCCGGTGCCGGCAGATGTTGAGGAACGCCCGCAGCCGACCGTCCCGGCTGCGGGCGACGAGCACGCTCTCCCTCCCCACCTGGACCTTCTTGAAGGAGCCGGGAGTCGGCAGGTCACTCGAGCGCACCGCGCAGAACCACATGTCCTCGAAGACCCGGGACTGCTCCAGCGCGAACACGGCGGGGTCGGTGTAGTAGTGGCCCGGCAGCGTGGAGATGAGGCTCGCGGGCTGGTCGGTGGTGGTCATACGGCACCTCGGGGTTCCGTCGGGCGAGGGAGGACTTCGCCGGAGGTCGGACTACGCGGGGTCTGTGACAGCGCACGGCCGCCGCCCACCGGAGAGCTCAAGACGACCGACGTGTTGCACATTACTCAGCGCGTCGCGCAAGACGCAACAGTCCCCGCGCACAGTCGTGCCCGGTCCGACCCCGGCGACACGGGCCTCGCGACGGCCCCGCCCGGGTCAGCGCTGGTGACCGAAGAAGCCCAGCCTCCGGCTCAGCTCGTCGGCGCCCGCCACCACCCGCCGGGCGAGCCGCGGGTGGTCCTCCGGGTCCATCCGGAAGGAGGGCCCGGAGACGCTGAGGGCCGCGACCACGTCCCCGTCCGCGCCCCGTACGGGCGCCGCGACGGCGTTGAGCCCCACCTCGTACTCCTCGACCGTGGCGCCCCACCCCTGCTCGACGATCCGGTCGAGGTCCTGCCGCAGCGCCTCGGGGTCGGTGACCGTGGCGGAGGTGAAGCGCGGCAGGTCCCGGGAGAGCACGTCCTTGCGGACGGCGTCGGGAGCGTGGGCGAGGAGCACCTTGCCGCTCGACGTCGCGTGCAGCGGGGTGCCCTGCCCCACCCAGTTGTGCGTGCTCAGCGCCGCCGGCCCGCGGGCCTGGCTCACGTTCACGGCACGGTCGCCGTCCAGGATCGCGATGTTGACCGTCTCCTCGAGGTCGGCGGCCAGCGCCTGGCAGATCGGCCGCCCCTCCCGGGCGATGTCCAGCTGCGCGGCCGCCGCACCGGCCAGGCGCACGACGCCGAAGCCCAGCCGGTACTTGCCGCGGTCGGCCAGCTGCTCGACGAAACCCCGGCTCTCCAGCGCCGCGACCAACCGGAAGGCCGTGGACTTGTGCACGCCGAGCTCGGCGGCCACCTCGGTGACGCCGGCCTCGCCCTGCGCCGCCAGGATCTCCAGGACGCTCAGCGCGCGGTCGACGGACTGGACGACGGCCACCGAGCCGCGGTCTGCGTTGTCTGCCTGCGGCGCACTCATGAGGTCAGGGTAGGTGGCCGGTGGCACGCTCCGGCCCGCCTCTTGACGGCACCCACCCCGACGGCCATGCTGTTGCGCTATCGGCACACAGTTGCGTAACTCGCAACGGTAACGAGCCTGGAGCGCCCATGATCCCGGTCTGCCCGACGACCGCGCTGCCGCCCGGAGAAGCGACCCGAGTCGAGGCCGACGAGCCCATCGCGGTCTTCAACGTCGACGGCGACTTCTACGCGATCGACGACACGTGCACCCACCAGGACGCCTCGCTGGCCGACGGCTGGCTGGACGGGTGCGCCGTCGAGTGCCCCCTGCACGCCTCCTGCTTCGACCTGCGCACCGGGAAGGTGTCCGGCCCGCCGGCCAAGACCCCGGTCCGCACCCACCGGGTCGTCGTCCGGGACGGCATGGTCTACGTGCAGCCGGGGGCCGCCGCGGAGGGTGCCGCGTGAGCCCGACGGTCGCCGTCGTCGGGGCCTCCCTGGCCGGCCTCTCGGCTGCGCGCGCGCTCCGCGAGCAGTCCTACGAGGGGCGCATCGTGGTCATCGGCGACGAGGTGCACGCCCCTTACGACCGCCCGCCCCTGTCGAAGGGGTTCCTGGCCGGCACGGCCTCGCTGGACGACATCGCCCTCGGCGTGCCGGACGACGACACCCTCGGCCTCGAGTGGCGGCTGGGCACCACCGCGGTCGGCCTGGACCCCGCGACCCGCTCGGTGCTGTTGAGCGACGGCGGCGAGGTGCGGGCCGATGGCGTCGTCCTCGCCACGGGAGCCCGCGCCCGGCGGCTGCCCGGCAGCGAGGGGCTCGACGGCGTGCACGTGCTGCGCTCCCTCGACGACGCCGTGGCCCTGCGGGAGGACCTGGTCGCCGGCGGGCGGCTCGTCGTGATCGGCGCCGGCTTCATCGGCGCGGAGGTCGCCTCGACCGCCCGCACGCTCGGGCTGGAGGTCACCGTCGTCGAGACCCTGCCCGTTCCGCTCGCCGGACCGCTGGGCGCCGACATGGGCGCGGTCTGCGCCGGGTTGCACGCCGACCACGGCACCCGTCTGCTGGTCGGCACCGGGGTCGCCGGACTGGTCGGCACCGGCCGGGTCGAGGCCGTGGAACTGACCGACGGCAGGCGCCTGCCCGCCGACGTGGTGGTCGTGGGGATCGGTGCCATCCCGAACACCGAGTGGCTCGCGGGCTCGGGCGTGGCCCTCGGCAACGGCGTCCTCACCGACGCCCGCGGTGCCACCAGCACCCCCGGCGTGGTCGCGGTCGGCGACTGCGCCGCGACGTGGTCGGCCTCCGCGGAGCGGCACGTCCGCATCGAGCACTGGACCAACGCGCTCGAGCAGCCGGCCACCGCGGCCGCCACCCTGCTCGGTGCCGGGGCGCCGGGGCCGACACCGGTGCCCTACTTCTGGTCCGACCAGTACGGCGCCCGCATCCAGTTCGCCGGGTCGCGCCGCGAGGGCGACGTCGCCCGCGTGGTCGAGGGCAGCTGCGCCGACCGCAGCTTCCTGGTGGTCTACGAGCGCGACGGGCACCCCGTGGCCGTCCTCGGGATGAACCAGCCACGGCTGTTCACCCGCTGGCGCCGCCAGTTGCGCTCGGCGGTGCCCGCCGCGTCCTGACCCCCGGGGCGGTCGGCACCGCCGGCGGCCACCCGTGCCGCAGGTCGTCCTGACGGCGCCCGCGGGGAGCGGCGACCGCGGCGGCCGACAGCAGCGCCGCGGCGGCGACCAGGGTGGCCGGCGTGCCGGCGGCGTCGACGAGCAGGCCGAGCAGTGCGGCGCCGGCGGCCTGGCCGACGGTCAGCGCGACGAACAACAGGGCCGTGGCCTGCGCGGCCGCACCAGGTGCCAGCCTGCTGCCCCAGGCGATGAGCACGCCGCTCAGCGCCACGAAGCCGCAGCCGAACAGCGCCAGCGCGCTGCCGGCTGCCGGCACGGATCCCGGCCGCCAGGCGAGCAGCACCGTCCCCGCGACGGCGAGCCCCGCCGAGATCACCCAGGCCGCAGGGAGCCCCGCTCTGCGCACGAGGCTCCCGCTCAGGCTCCCCAGCAGGGCGGCGCCACCCAGGAGACACCACAGCAGCCCGGTGACCTCGGTGGACAGCCCGCTCGCGGTCGTCACGTCCGGACCGAACGTCCACACCCCGGCCCCGCCGGCGCCGGCGAGCAGGCCGGCGGTCAGCGCGCGCCCGAGGCGCGGCAGCCGCAGGCCGGACTGCGCCCGACCGGGGCCGGGCGAGGACGGGCTCCAGCAGGCGGACCGGTCGGCCCACCAGGTCACGACGAGCGCACCGCCGGCGAAGCCGGACCATGCCCAGCGCCACTCCCCCGGCCAGGCCAGCACCACCAGGCCGCCGGCGAGCACCCCGGCCCCGGTCCCGCTGTTCACCAGCGCCTGGGACCGGGGCTCGGCGCGTGGCGGCACCGTGGCGACCACGGCGGCCACCAGAGCCGGGCTGGCGGCTCCGGCGCCGCTGCCGGCGACGAGGGCCCCGATCGCCAGGACGGGTGTCGAGCCCGCGGCGGCGACCAGCAGCGACCCCGCCGCCGCACTGACGCCGGCCGTCCACAGGGCTCGACGCGCCCGACCCCGGTCGACCAGGCGCAGGGCCAGGACGGCTGCGACGCAGTAGGCGAGGTAGCTGCCCGCGGCGATCCCGCCCGTGATCCCGGAGGTCAGCCCCAGGTCGGATCGGAACTGTGGCAGGTAGAGGCCGAAGCCGTACCGGGACAGGCCGTAGGTCACCGCGACGACCAGCAGTCCGCTGGCCACCAGCAGGCGCGGCGCTCCCCGGGCGGGGGAGCCGGGCACGGACTGTAACGATCGTTTCAGCATAACGAGCGTTATGCTAGGCCCATGCGCTCCGTTGGCGCGAGACGACCGGCCCGCGAGCGACTGCTCGACGCCGCCGGCGAGCTGTTCTACGAGTCCGGGATCGCCGCGACCGGGGTGGACGCCGTCCTGGCCCGCGCCGGGGTGTCGCCCGCGACCCTGTACGCGCACTTCTCCGGCAAGGACGGGCTGGTGGCGGCCTACCTCGAGCACCGCTTCCGGCGCTGGCAGGAGGCCTGGGACGAGGTCCTCGAGGAGCAGTCCGACCCGGTCGACCGACTGCTGTCGGTCTTCGACGCGGTGGCCCGGTACCGCGCAGCGGAGGGCGGCCGCCGGGGGTGCGCCTTCCTCGCCGCGGCCACCGAGCTGCCCCCCGGCCATCCCGGGCACCGATGGCTGGCCGCCGACTCACGGCTGCTGACCGGGCGCTTCCGCGAGCTGGCCAGGTCGGCCGGCGCCGGCGACCCCACCGAGATCGCCGACGGCCTGCTGTCCTTCTACGACGGCGCTCTGGCCCGCCTCGCCCGCCAGGCGACCACGTCCGGCCTGGACACCGGTGACCCGGTGCACCGCGCCCGGCAGATGGCGGCGGACTGGCTGGCGGCACGGCTGCGCCCGGCCCACGGCTCCGCCTGAGCCGGGCGTTGCCGCTCCCCCGGCCCGCCCTCCTCAGTCACGGGGATCGAGGGGCCGGCCGATGGCCTCGGCCGCGTGCTGCCCCTGCGCCGGGACCGACGGGTCCTCCACCGGTGCCACGAAGTTGCCGCGGTGGCTCACCTGCCGCCGGCCACCCGGCTCCGGGCCGGTCGCGGGCGGCTCCGCGGCAACGCTGTCACCGCCGGGGGCGTCGGGACTCCGGGACGGCTCGACGACCAGGACGAAGTCGTCGCCGTGCCGGCTGATGCCGTCGACGACGGCCTGCTCGATCGCGAGGCTGGCGTAGTTGCCCCGGAGCACGATGGGGTCACGCCGGAGGTCCTTGACCAGGCTCACCGCCATCGCCGCCATGACCAGGGCGAAGGGCAGCGCCACGATGATCGTCAGGTTCTGCAGCCCGGTGAGCGCAGCGCCGTCCTCGCCGAGGAGCAACATGATCGCCGCGACCGAGCCCATCACCACGCCCCAGAAGACGACGACCCAGCGGCTCGGCTCCAGGGTGCCGCGCTGGGAGAGCGACCCCATGACGATCGAGGCGGCGTCGGCACCGGACACGAAGAAGATCGCCACGAGGACCATCACGAGCACCGTCGCGGCGGTGGCCAGGGGGTACTGCCCGAGGACGGCGAACAACTGCCCCTCGGTCGTGCCCTGACCGGCGACGTCCAGGCCGTCGCGCTGGGCGGCGATGCCGGCGCCGCCGAAGACGGCGAACCACAGCAGGCTGACCAGGCTGGGCACCAGCAGCACACCGGTGACGAACTGCCGGATGGTGCGGCCGCGGCTGATCCGGGCGATGAACAGGCCCACGAACGGCGTCCAGCTGATCCACCAGGCCCAGTAGAAGACCGTCCAGCCGCGCAGCCAGGCGGCCATCGGGTCGCCGCCGGTGGCCTCGGTGCGCGCGGCCATCTCGCCGAGGTCGGAGAAGTAGCTGCCGATCGCGTCGGGGATGAGGTTGAGGATGAAGATCGTCGGCCCGAGGACGAAGACGAACAGCGCGAGCAGCAGGGCCAGCACCATGTTGGTGTTGGAGAGCCACTGGATGCCCTTGGCGATGCCGGAGACCGCCGACGCGACGAACGCCGCGGTGAGCACGGCGATGATCGCGACGAGGACGCCGTTGCCGACGTCCCCGGCCCAGCCGAGGATCTCCACACCGCTGCCGATCTGCAGTGCGCCGAGCCCCAGCGAGGCCGCCGAGCCGAACAGCGTCGCGAAGATGGCCAGGACGTCGATGACCCGGCCGGCCGGACCGGCGGCCCGGCGCTCGCCGAGCAGCGGGATGAAGGCGGAGCTGATCAGCTGCCGGCGACCCCGCCGGAACGTGCCGTAGGCGATCGCCAACCCGACGACGGCGTACATCGCCCAGGGGTGCAGGGTCCAGTGGAACAGCGTGGTGGCCATCGCCGTCTGGATGGCCTCGGAGGTCTCGGCCTCGGTCGTGAGCGGTGGCGGGGCGACGTAGTGCGAGAGCGGCTCGGCGACCCCGAAGAACATCAGCCCGATGCCCATGCCGGCGCTGAACATCATCGCGATCCACGAGATGGTGCGGAACTCCGGCCGCTCGTCGTCGCGCCCCAGCGGGATCCGACCGTACTTGCTGGCCGCCAGCCAGATCACGTAGACCACGAACGCCGACGCCAGCAGCACGAACAACCAGCCGAGCCTGCCGGTGACCCAGCCCAGGACCGACCCGCTCACGGTGCCCAGTCCCGTGGGCGTGGCGAAGCCCCAGGCGACGAAGGCCAGCGCCATGACCGCGGCGATGGCGAACAGCACCCGGTCGACGGCCCAGTGCCGGTCGGCGACGCAGGGTGGCGGCTCCGCGATGGCCGGATGGGTCCCGGTCACGGTCACGTCCGCGGCCCGGGCGGGTGCATGGCCCTCCCGGACCCCGCTGTCGGCACCTCCGGCCGCGGGCTCCCCGGCCGCCGACCGGCTCGGCGGGCCTGAAGGCGACGGTCGTTGGCTGCTCGGCTGCTCCATGACACTCCCCTATCCTGTTGCGTCATCTGAGACCGACTTCGCATGAGGGAACCAGAGGCGGTGGTGCGGAACAAGGGTCCACCGTGATTCTCCACACAGTCCCCCGGTCCACCGCGGCGGCTCAGGCCGGCCGCGGCTCGACGCGGAGGACCCCCGATGACGCCTCCCGTGCGCCCGACCTACGGCGTCAGTCGCGCCAGCGGTGGCACCACGGTGAAGAGGAGAGGGACCAGCGCCGCGGTCGTCACGGCGTTGAGCGCGAGACCCAGCCCCGCGAAGGCGCCGGTGGTGGGGTGCACCTGCATCGTGCGGGCGGTCCCGATCCCGTGCGCGACGACCCCGACGGCGAGCCCGCGGGCACGACGATCGCGGACCCGGACCAGGTCGAGCACGACTCCGCCGAGCACCGCGCCGGTGATGCCGGTGAGGATCGTGAACACGGCGGTCAGCGAAGGGGCCCCGCCCAGCTGTTCGGACACCCCCATCGCGACCGGAGCGGTCGCCGACTTCGGAGCCAGGGACAACAGCGTCTGGTCGTCGGCGCCCAGCACCGCCGGGATGGCGACCGCGGTGGCGATCGCGGTCAGCGAACCGACCCCGACGGCGGCGAGCAGCGGCAGCGCCAACCGCCGGATCTGCGGCAGCTGCCGGTGGAGCGGCACGGCGAGCGCCACCGTGGCCGGGCCCAGCAGGAAGTGCACGAACTGCGCGCCCTCGAAGTACGTCCGGTAGTCGATCCCGGTGACCGCCAGCACGACGCTGGTGATGAGCACGGCCAGGAGCACGGGGTTGAGCAGCGCCCGGGAGCCGCTGCGCCGGTGCAGCCAGGAGCCGGCGGTGTACGAGGCGAGCGTGAGCGTCAGGCCGAACAGCGGCGTCTCCGCGAGGTAGACCCAGATGCCGTGGAGGTCGGTCGTCATCGGTCGACGGGCTCCGGGTCGCGGGTCAGAGCGCGCATCACCAGCCCGGTGACGGCGATGGCCACCACCGCACCGCCGACCACGGACGCGCTGACCGCGAGCCACTCCGAGGCCAGCAGGGGCAGGTACTGCACGACGCCGACACCGGCCGGGACGAAGAGCAGGCTCAGGTGGGCCAGCAGACCGTCGGCGGACTCCTCCAGGCGGGGAGCGGGGCGGCCGCGCAGCGTGAGACCGGCGAACAGCAGGACCAGCCCGAGGATGGGACCGGGCACCGGCAGACCGGTGACGCGGGCGAGCGCCTCACCGGCCAGTTGGCAGGCCAGCAGCAGCGTGAGGAACGGCAACACGATGAGACCTCCTGAGTGGCGCGCGAGGGAGCTGCGCGGACCGGCGCAGCTCCACGTCTGGGAGCGGTCGGTACACGACGCATCGGCGTCCCGGCGCTACAGCCTCCGGCCCGCCGTCAGGGACGCGGTCATGAAATCGGCGACGACCTTCTGGGAGATCGCCGCGTCGAGGACGAACACGCCCGTCTCGTGGGTGGCGAGCCAGTCGGTGAGGACCTGGAGATCGGCCAGGGTGCGGGCCTTGACCCCCGCGGCGCCCATGGCGCGGCCGAGGGCAGCGAAGTCGACCTCGTCGATGAGCATCGCCGTGGGGTCGAGCCCCTGGGCGGCGTACTGGTGCAGCTCGGCGCCGTAGGCGGAGTCGTTGAGCACGACCACCACCCCGCGGGTCGTGGCGCGCAGGAAGGTCTCCAGGTCGGCCAGGCCCATCAGCCCGCCGCCATCGCCGGTGACGAACACCGTGGTGCGCTCCGGCCGGGCGACCGAGACACCGGCGGCCGAACCGAAGCCCAGCCCGATGGCCTGGAAGGCGGTGCCGACCAGGACCATCGCCTGCGGGTCGGGGACCGACAGGTACATCGGGGCCCAGCCGATGAAGTGCCCCCCGTCCATCACCACCGACCGCTGCGCCGGGAGGATGTGCTCCAGCGCGGCGACCACGGCCCGTGGGTTGAGCCGCCCGTCGGCACCGAACTCCGAGGGGTCCTCCACCGGGGCCGCCGACCGGAACGCCTCGGTGGCGACCTCGGGCACGGCCGCCCGCCAGCCGTCGTCCCGCTCGTCGGCCGGGATGCGGCTGGTGAGGGCCTGCAGGGCGGGGGCGAGGTCGGCACGCACGTAGTCGGTGACCTGGGAGTGCTCGGTCTCGGGCTCGTTGTCGAGGCGGATGACCCGGGTGCCGGGCGCGAAGAGGGTGCCGTAGCGGGACTGGAACGCGTTGAGCGACGCCCCGGCCACCAGCACCACGTCGGCGGTGCGGGCCAGCTCGAGGCGCTGGGCGCGGGTGAAGCCCCCGGCGATGCCGAGATCCCACGGGGAGTCCACGGCGTTGGCGGCCATCACCGAGGTCATGAACAGCGCTCCCAGACGGTCGCCGAGTTCGCGCAGGGAGGCGGCGGCGTCGGCCAGGACCACCCCGCGGCCGGCCAGCAGCAGGGGCCGCTCCGCAGCACGGAGCAGGCCGGCGATCCGGTCGAGGTCATCGGCAGAGGCAGTCCACGTGGGCTTGGTCGGCAGGGGTTCCAGGTCCACCGGGTCGCTCAGGCGTGCGGTCGCCTGGTCGTAGGGGATCGCCAGCACCACCGGCTGCACGGTCTGCAGGGCCAGGTCGAAGGCCCGGTGGGTCATCGCCGCCGCGGTCGCCGGGGTCGCCACGAGGGTGGTGACCCCGACCGACTCAGCCGCGGTGACCTGGTCGATGTCGAAGGCCCGCCGTCCCGTGGTCGGGGCATCCCCGGTGGCCAGCACCAGGGGGATCCGGGCCAGACGGGCCTCTGCCAAGGCGGTGCAGGTGTTGGTGAACCCGGCCCCGTAGGTCGTGGTGGCTGCCGCGATGCGCCCGGTGGCCCGGTGCCAGGCGTCGGCCATCGCCACGGTCGCCGCCTCGTGCCGGGCGCTGGTGAACGGGAAGCCGCGGGAGGTGAGGTGGCTGATCAGATGGGCGTTGCCGTTGCCCATCAGGCCGAACAGGTGCTCCGTGCGCGTCGCGACCACCTCGGCCACCGCGGTGGAGACCGTGGCGGGTGCGGTGGCGGGGCCCCGAGCCGAGGGCTCGGCGGCCACGTTGGTGGCTCTGGTCGTCATGACGGCGGTCCTCCGGGCGGGAGTTCTCGAGCGGGACCGGGCATGGCCTGGTCCCCTACGCATACTCGGTGCCGTCACCGCCGCCGCGCGCGGCGAACTCCCCCTGCGCCGCGCCGGGCGCCCGCCGCCACCAGCGCCGCCAGTCGTCCGGGGGACGTCGACGGGCGTTGACAGCGGTCCGTGGCCGTGTCGTCCTGGGTCATCGCCACCCCCGGGAGAAGGCCATGAGTGAGCTCCTGCTCTGCGGCGCGACCGGCGACCTGGGCGGCCGGATCGCCGCCCGGCTGGCCGAACGGCGGATCCCGTTCCGGGCGCTCGTGCGGCCGGGCAGCGACGCCGCCGCTCTGCGGTCGTCGCACGCCGACCTCCGCGTCGGCGATCTCACCGACCCACCCAGTCTCGACCGGGCGCTGGCCGGGGTGCGGACCGTGGTCACCACCGCCAACGGCATCGGCCGGAGGCTGGCAGGGGCGACGGACGTGTCCATCGACCGGGTCGACCGCGACGGGAACGCCGCGCTGGTCCGGGCGGCGGAGGCGGCCGGCGTCGACCGGTTCGTCTTCGTCTCCGCGCAGGGCATGACCGACGCCATGGTGTCCCTGGTGCCCTTCTTCGCCGCCAAGCGGGCAACGGAGCGGTTGCTGCAGGCATCGCCCATGCGGTCGGTCATCGTGCGGCCGGCCGCCTTCCAGGAGGTGTGGCTCGGGCCGCAGTCCGGCATCCGCCCGGACAAGCGGCTGGCCGTCATCTACGGTCGCGGCCACACGCCGGTGCCGTACGTCGCGGCCGACGACGTCGCCGAGGCGTGCGTCCGCCTGGCGACGATGGCCGACCCACCGGGTGCACTGGACTTCGGTGGACCCGAGGCGCTGACCCGGCACCAGGTCGTCGATGCCCTCGAGCGCGCCCTCGGCGCGCAACTCCGTCGCATCGTCGTCCCCCGCCCGGTGCTCACCCTCGCCGCCCGGGCCCTGCGGCGACGCCGGCCGGAACTGGCCTCGGTCCTGGGCATCGCGCTGTCCATGGA
The DNA here is from genome assembly GCF_054050095.1 of Geodermatophilus sp. SYSU D01105. Classification (NCBI taxonomy): domain Bacteria; kingdom Bacillati; phylum Actinomycetota; class Actinomycetes; order Geodermatophilales; family Geodermatophilaceae; genus Geodermatophilus; species Geodermatophilus sp. SYSU D01105. The sequence goes on along the minus strand of NZ_JBJGYR010000040.1, from coordinate 13,729 downwards.
CACCGGCGAGGAGGCGGGCGACCCACCGTTGCGGGCCCTCGGCATCGAGCCGCGGCCGGCATCGGCGCACATCGCCGCCTGGGCACGGGCGAGTGCTCACACCTGACGCCCGACCGAACAGGGGCGACGACCGCGAGCGGGCCCGTAGTGTGACGCGCCACACACGACATCGGCGAGGGGAGACGTCATGGGCAAGCTCGAGGGCAAGGTCGCCTTCGTCACCGGAGCGGCCCAGGGACAGGGGCGCAGCCACGCGGTCGAGCTCGCCCGGGAGGGCGCCGACGTCATCGCCGTCGACGTCTGCGAGCAGGTCCCGGGGATGCCCTACCCGACGGGCACCTGGGAGAAGCTGCAGGAGACCGTCCGGGAGGTCGAGGCGCTGGACCGCCGGATCGTGGCGGCGAAGGCCGACGTCCGGGACTACGACGCCCTCGCCGGCGCGGTCGACGAGGGGGTGAGCCAACTCGGCCGGCTGGACATCGTGGCCGCCAACGCCGGGATCGGGTCGCTGCCGCACGCCTCCCACGAGCTGCCGCTCGACGTCTGGCAGCAGATGATCGACGTCAACCTCACCGGGGTGTGGCAGACCTGCAAGGCCGCGATCCCGCACATCCTCGCCGGCGGCCAGGGCGGCGCCATCGTGTTGACCAGCTCCGCGGCCGGGCTGCAGGCCTACTCGCACATCTCGCACTACGTGTCGGCCAAGCACGGCGTGGTCGGCCTGATGCGCACCCTCGCCGTGGAGTACGGGCCGGAGCGGATCCGGGTGAACAGCATCCACCCGACCCAGGTCGAGACCGACATGATCATGAACGACGAGACGATGAAGGTCTTCGTCCCGGACATCCCGAACCCGACCCGGGCGGACTTCGAGCCGAGGTCGCAGGCCATGCACACCCTGCCCATCCCGTGGGTCCAGCCGATCGACATCAGCCGGGCGCTGGTGTTCCTGGTGTCCGACGACGCCCGGTACATCACGGGCGTGCCACTGCCGGTGGACGCCGGAGCCCTGGTCAAGTGACGTCCCGCGGGACGGGCACGACCCCGGCGGTGCGGACTGGGACGGCAGCCGATCTCCGGCGATCCGGGACTCAGGGAGCCGCCACCGGGAAGCGCACGATCCGGTCGTCGCCGTCGCGCTCGTCGCCCCGGCCGTCGCCGTTGGACGTCGACAGCCACAGTGCTCCGTCGGGGGCCTGCACGACCGTGCGCAGGCGCCCGTAGGCACCCTCCAGCTCGGCGCGCGGCTCACCGACGCCGTCGGCCTGCAGCGGCACCGCCCACAGCCGCTCCCCGGCGAGCGCGGCGACGTAGAGCGTGTCCCCCACGACGGTCGCGCCGGAGGGAGAGGCCTCCGACGTGTCCCACACGACCAGCGGGTTGGTGAACCGGCCGCCGTCGGTGTCGCCCTCGCCTTCGACGTCGGGCCAGCCGTAGTTGCCGCCGGGCTCGATGAGGTTGACCTCGTCGACGGCGTTCTGACCGAACTCGGTGGCCCACAGCCGACCCGCGCCGTCCCAGGCCAGGCCCTGCACGTTGCGGTGCCCGAGGCTGTAGACCGGGGAGCCGGGCGTCGGGTTGTCCGGCGGCACCGAGCCGTCCGGGCGCAGCCGCAGGATCTTGCCGTTGGGGTCGTCGGGGTCCTGGGCGGCACCCCGGTCGCCGGCGTCACCCGTGGCGACGTAGAGCTGCCCGTCGGGGCCGAAGGCGATGCGCCCACCGTTGTGGACGTTCGCCGCGTCGATGCCCGCCAGCACCACCTCGGCCTCGGCCGGCGCGTCGAGCCGGAAGCGGACGACGCGGTTGTCCTCGTCGGTGGTGAGGTAGGCGTACACCCAGGGGTCCTCGTCGTGGTCGGGGGGCACGGCGAGTCCGAGCAGGCCGCCCTCGCCGCGCGCCGCGACGTCCGCGAGCACCGCCACCTGGGCCGGCTGCCCGCCGTCCGGAGGCAACCGCAGGACGCGCCCGTCGTCCCGCTCGGCCACCAGAGCCGAGCCGTCCGGGAGGAAGGCGATCCCCCATGGGACGTCCAGCCCGGTCACCAGCTCCTGCGGCGCGCCGAGGTCCACCCTGGCGACGGCGGCGGGAGGCGGTCCACCGGTCGGCGGGGACGCGGGCGGTACGGCAGGCGTCCCGCTGGCAACGACCCGATCATCGTCGGCGCCGCACCCGGCGAGCAGCGCGGCGGCGAGGACGAGGGCCCCGGAAGCGCGCCGCAGCGGAGACGGGGACGGGCCGGGACCACGGGACGACCCTGGATCGTTGCGCACAGCGTCATGGTGGCCCGGAACTCGCCGGATCGAGACCGTGGCGAGAGGGGAGTTCGTCGGTCGTCCGCTGGCCTTGGTCGATCGACCATCGACGCGACCGGCCGTTCACCAGCGGAACTGCTCCCCCGATTGGACTCGAACCAATAACCCTGCGATTAACAGTCGCATGCTCTGCCAATTGAGCTACGGGGGATCGGCGGGTCGGACCCGCGCGCAGGAGCAAGAGTACCCGACGCCGTCCGGGCTCCCGCGGAGGGGCGTTCGCGTCGCGCGTCACAGGCGGCCCGGTTACCGTGATCATCCGCTCGCAGACTCAGCAGGAGGTCCCCCGTGGCGAAGCTGTCCTTCCTCGCCGGCTTCGGTGCCGGGTACGTGCTCGGCTCGAAGGCCGGGCGGGAACGCTACGAGCAGATCCGCAAGGCGTGGGACAACGCCAAGGACAACCCGCAGCTGCAGGGCGTGGCGGGGATGGCCCAGGCCCGCGCCGACGCGGTCGTCAACTCGGTGAAGGCCCGCATGGGCCGCGACACCCCCAGCGAGCGCCCGACCGGGCCCACCGCCCCGGGGCCGGTGGCGCCGCCGAGCCCGGGTCCGACGCCCTGACGCGGGGTCAGACCACCTGGTCGGCGGCGACGACCTCGGCCAGCTTCTCCCGCGCGACCTCCCGGGCGACCGGGTCGCTGCGGTCGGCGTCGTCGTCGAACACGACCGTCCACTCGCGCGCGGCCTGACCGGGCACCCGCCGCGCCACGAGCAGGACTCCCCCGCCGCCGGGCAACGGTGCCCGGCGGCTGTCGACCACCGTCTCGTCCACCCGCCGCCGGACGACGGCCGGCAGGTCACCGGCGTCGCGCAACGCGTGCCGCTCCACCGGCAGCCGCGCCTGCACGCCCGGCTCGACCTCCCTCAGCGCGGTGACCTCGAAGCGGCCGCCGCCGTCTCCGGTCGCCGTCCACCGGGCGGAGGCCACCTCGTGCCACGGCAGGACGCCGACGTCGCCGGCCTCGGGCAGGGCCAGGCCGGCGGGGACGCTGCGCAGGCCGCGGGAGGTGGCGACCAGCCAGCCCTCGTCGCGCACCAGCGCACCCCAGGCGAGCACCCGCTCGTCGGGGTCGGCCGAGGCCTGCACCACCGCGCGGACCAGCTCCGGCGGACGGGCCAGCCGCCGCCGGACCCGCTCGACGAGGCTCACTGCGCGAGCCCGCCCATCGCCCGCTGCCGCAGCGAGATCGCCTGCTGCTCGAGGGCCATCAGCTGGCCGAACGCCCGCATGTACTCGTCGCCGGCCTCCACCGGGTTCATCCGCTGCAGCCGGCCCTTCAGCGCGGCCACCTGCCGGACGGTGTGCATCTCCTCCAGCCGGGCCAGCACCGCGTTGACGTAGCCGGCGTCGGCCTCCCCCACCGACCGCATCGGCTCGACGGCCAGCGCGGTCAGCTGTGCCCGGGCGCTCTCGCTGGTGCAGTTCGCGGCGATCTCGTCCAGCCACGCCGGGCCGGTCACCCGCGTCGCGGCCGCACCACCGGCAGCGGCGACCGCGGCGGCCACCGCGGCGTGGTCGGGGTCGGTGTAGGCCTCCACCGGGATCGCGTCGAACGACGGCCCGGCCAGCTCGGGCACCTGCAGCGCCGCCTTGACCGCCTCGCGCTCGACGGCGACCGCGATGTCGTCCGGCGACCGCTTCGGCGTCCGGGCACCGCGGGACCGCTGCGGTGCGGCGTCGTCCCCGGTCAGCCGGCGCACCCGCTCCTGCACCTCGGCCTCGTCGGTGTTGCCGATCATCCCGGCCAGCTGGCGGGCGTAGGCCGGCCGCAGCGCGTGGTCCTTGATCTGCGCGACCAGCGGCACGGTCTTCTCCAGCGCGGCGACCCGGCCCTCGACGGTGTCGAGGTCGTAGCCGGCCAGCGTGGTTTTCAGCACGAAGGCGATCAGCGGCGTCCGGCGGGCGACGAGGTCCCGGACGGCGGCGTCGCCGTGCGCCTGGCGGAGCTCGCAGGGGTCCCGGCCGTCGGGCTCGACCGCGACGAACGTCTGCCCGACGAAGCGCTGGTCCTCGGCGAAGGTCTTCATCGCCGCGTTCTGGCCGGCCGCGTCGCCGTCGAAGGTGTAGATGACCTCGCCGCGGAACTCGTCCTGGTCCATCAGCAGCCGGCGCAGGACGCTGATGTGCTCCGGGCCGAACGCCGTGCCGCAGGAGGCCACCGCCGTCGTCACGCCGGCCAGGTGGCAGGCCATGACGTCGGTGTAGCCCTCGACGACCACCGCCTGGTGCCGGCGGGCGATGTCGCGCTTGGCCCGGTCGATGCCGTAGAGGACGGTGCTCTTCTTGTAGAGCGGGGTCTCGGGGGTGTTGAGGTACTTCGGGCCCGGGTCGTCGTCCATCAGCTTGCGGGCACCGAAGCCGATGACGTCGCCGGTGATGTCGCGGATCGGCCAGACCAGCCGGCGGTGGAACCGGTCGATCAGCGTCCCGCGGGAGGACTCCTTGGCCAGCCCGGCGGTGACCAGCTCCTGCTGGGTGAAGCCGTTGCCGCGCAGGTGGCGGGTCAGGGTGTCCCAGCCGCCCGGGGCGTAGCCGCAGCCGTAGTCCAGCGCCACCTGCCGGTCGAAGCCACGGTCGGCGAGGAACTGCCGCGCGGGCGCGGCCTCGGGCGTGGTCAGCTGCTCGGCGTAGAAGGCCGCGGCCGCGGTGTTGGCAGCGACCAGCCGGGCTCGCTGGCCCACCTGCGCGCGGTCCGGCGCGCCGGTGGGCCGGCCACCGTCGTCCTCGTAGTGCAGCTCGACGTTGGCCCGCCCGGCGAGCAGCTCGACGGCCTCGCTGAACGACAGGTGGTCGATCTCCTGCACGAAGCGGATGACGTCGCCGCCCACCCCACACCCGAAACAGTTCCCGGTGAGGATGTTGTCCTCGAGAGTGAAGGCGTGGGTCCCGGGCACCTCGGCGCAGAACACCTCCTCCACCCGGTCGGACCACTCGACCGACTGGACGACCCAGTTCTTCCGCTCGTACTTCTTCTCGTTGACCAGGTAGCGCTGACGGTGCTGGTCGAGGAGGAAGAAGGACTCGGGCAGCCCCTTGGTCATGAAGCGGACGTTGTAGATGTCGCTGGGCACGCCGTCGATGCCGACCCGCGTCTGCTTGGCGACACCGAAGGTCCCGATGCCGAGTCGGGTGCAGAGGGTGCGGACATACTCGAGGTCGTCGACACGCGCCGAGTTCAGGACCGCGTCGCCGTCGTCAGCGACGCACCCGTCCGCCGCGAAGTAGCCCGCGAGCCAGCCGAGCAGGTAGGAGGCGTCCTCGTCCAGCGACGGGCGCTCCTCCTTGAAGTAGGCGGGCAGCCCGTAGTACCTGGTGACGCCCTCCCCCTCCCAGCTCCTGCAGCCGGCGAAGTACTGGGCGAGCTGCGCGTCCTCGTCGCCGAACAGGTTCGCGATGGAGCCTGCACCACCGCGCGTGCCGTCCCCGTAGACGAGGCCCCGTGCGATGCCGAACGGTGACGGGCGGGTGGCCGGGTTGAGGACCCGGCTCATCGGGAAGGAGTGCGAGAGCCGGTCGCCGGCCCGGAGGTCCTTGGTCAGCTTCTCCCGACGGTCCTGACGCGGCGAGCCGGAGGGCACGAACCAGCGGTGCTCGTCCGTGGCGTGGAGGACCTTCGTCCGGCCGTTGCGGGTGAGCACCAGCTTCATCAGCCGCTGGGTCCCGTACGAGCGGAACGGCGCCTCGACCCAGCCCCCGTCGCCATTGAGGACTCGCACGGTCTTCCCGGCGAGCTCGCGGATCGGCACGGTGCCGTCCTCGGTGAGGACACCGGTCTCCCCTGCGAGACAGTGGTAGAGGCCGCGCGACGGCGTGACGTGGAAGGACGGCGACTTCTCGTCGTGGAAGGGGCACAGGCCCTTGAGGCTGCCCCCGCCCGCGCGCTTGAGCTGCAGGTGCTCGCCGATGATCTCGTCGATCCTGCTCCGCTCGCGGACCAGCGCGATGTCCGCGGCCCGGATGCGCCCCCGCCCGGCCATCAGCTGCCTCCCGCCGCAGCCGCGCCACCGGCGATCGCGGCCGTGGTCGCCGCCTGGTCCCGGCGGCTCATCACCAGCGCCAGCCACAGCAGGAAGACCTGGGAGTCCAGTGGCAGGGAATCGTCCGCGGTGAGGGTCGACCGCGGCGACCAGCCGCCCGTCGTCCCCGTCTCGGCGACCACCCGGCCGTCGAGCAGGTAGCGGTACCCGCCCTTCCAGCGGGACACCACCTCGGCGCGCAGCGGCGTCCCCTCGAGGTCGGCGTCCCAGGTGCCCTTCCAGAACGACGTCTGCCAGGCCCGCAGCCGGACGGCGTCCTCCGGGTCGGCCACCCACCGGCCGGTGAGCTCCCGCTTGCGCTTCGCGAGCACCCACTCGCGGTCACCGACGACGGCCGTGGCCGCCTCCTTCCAGCTCGAGGCCCGCAGCGTCGCGACGACGACACCGTCGCGCAGCACGGGCAGCACCCGCTTCTCGGTGCCGGCGGTGCCGGCCTTGCCCAGTTCGAGCACGATCCCTCCCCCGCTCAGCCGATCCCGGGCGCGCCGGCGACGCTCTCGCCGGTCGCGCGGTAGAGCAGGTACGCCGCCGTCTCCCGGAGGATGTAGCGGAACTGCGTGGTGCGGGTCTGCACCGCCGGGCCCTGCCGGGTCGGTGAGCTCTCCGCCGCGATGCCGGCGTCCTGCGCCATCCGCTCGGCGCGCAGGGCGTGCCACGGGTCGGTCACCAGGACCGCGGAGCTCCAGCCGCGCTCGGCGAACGCCGCGCCCACCGCCCGCATGCTCTGCAGGGTGTCCACGCCCTCCTGCACGGGGAGCAGCGCGTCCGCCGGGACGCCGGAGTCGGCCAGGTAGTCGGCGCCGGCCTCGGCCTCGGTGAACTGGTCCCCGGCCGCCTTGCCGCCGACGGTCACGACCACCGGTGCCACGCCGTCCTCGTACAGCTGCAGGGCGTGCTCCAGCCGGGCCTCGAAGATCGACGACGGGACGCCGTTGTACTGGGCCGAGCCCAGCACCACGATCGCGTCCGACTCCGGCCGGGCGTCCTGCCGCGCCGTCCACCAGATCGCCGTCGCGGTCGAGACGACCAGCAGGAAGAACGCCAGCACGAGGGCGCCGACCACCCGACCGATCAGGCTCCCTGCGCGCACCCCCACGGGTCATGGGTACCACGCGGGGCTGTCGGGACGAGGCGGATGGGGACGGTGTGCCGGACTTCCCCCGCGAGATCTGCACAGTGGTCGCCGTCAGCGGGCTGATCGCGACCACTGTGCAGATCTCGATCAGTGCACGGTGAGCTCAGGAGCCGGCGTGCTCGGCCCCCAGCGCGGCGCGGCCGGCCTCCAGCCGGGCCACCGGCACCCGGAACGGTGAGCAGGACACGTAGTCCAGGCCGACCTCGTGGAAGAAGTGCACCGAGTCCGGGTCCCCGCCGTGCTCGCCGCAGACGCCGAGCTTGAGCTCCGGGCGGCCGGCACGGCCGCGCTCGGCGCCGATCTCCACGAGCCGGCCCACCCCGGGGCGGTCGATCGACTCGAACGGCGAGACGCCGAAGATGCCCTTGTCCAGGTAGGCGTGGAAGAACGCCGCCTCCACGTCGTCCCGCGAGAAGCCCCAGGTCATCTGGGTGAGGTCGTTGGTGCCGAAGGAGAAGAACTCCGCCGACTGCGCGATCTCCTCCGCCGTCAGCGCCGCACGGGGCACCTCGATCATCGTGCCGATCAGCGGGCGCAGGTCGACGCCGTGGGCCGCGCAGACGTCGGTGACCACCCGCTCGGCCTCCTCGCGGATCGCCTCCAGCTCCTGCACCGCACCGACCAGCGGGATCATGATCTCCGGCCGGGGGTCGCCGCCGGCCTTGCGCCGCTCGCAGGCCGCCTCGACGATCGCCCGCACCTGCATGGCGAACAGGCCGGGGACGACCAGCCCCAGCCGGACACCGCGCAGGCCCAGCATCGGGTTCTGCTCGTGCATCCGCCGCACTGCGGCGAGCAGCCGCAGCTGGCCCTCGTCGTGGTGGCCCTCGGCCTCGGCGACCGCGACCCGCACCGACAGGTCGGTCAGGTCGGGCAGGAACTCGTGCAGCGGCGGGTCGAGCAGGCGGACGGTGACCGGCAGCCCGTCCATCGCCTCGAAGATCTCGCCGAAGTCCTGCTTCTGCAGCGGCTGGAGCGCGTCCAGCGCCGCCTGCCGCTCGTCGTCCCCCTCGGCGAGGATCAGCTTCTCCACCAGCTGGCGCCGGTCGCCCAGGAACATGTGCTCGGTCCGGCACAGGCCGATGCCGTGGGCGCCGAAGCGGCGGGCGCGAGCGGCGTCCTCGGGGGTGTCGGCGTTGGTCCGCACGTCCATCCGCCGGCGGGAGTCGGCGTGGGTGAGGAGCCGGTGCACGCTGCGCACCAGCTCATCAGCACCGCCGTCGGCTCCCGTCGAGTCCGGGTCGATCTCGCCCTCGAAGTACCGGACGACCGACGACGGCTCGACCGAGACCTCGCCCAGCCAGACCCGGCCGGTGGACCCGTCGATGGAGATGACGTCGCCCTCGTGCACCTCCGTGCCGTCGGGGGAGGTGAACCGCCTGGCCTTGGTGTCGACCTGCAGCTCCTCGGCACCGCAGACGCAGGTCTTGCCCATGCCGCGGGCGACGACGGCGGCGTGCGAGGTCTTGCCGCCGCGGCTGGTGAGCACGCCCTGGGCGGCGATCATCCCGGAGAGGTCGTCGGGGTTGGTCTCCCGCCGGACCAGCACCACCCGCTCGCCGCGGCCGGCCCACTCGACGGCGGTCTCGGAGGAGAAGACCGCCTTGCCGACCGCCGCGCCGGGCGAGGCGTTCATGCCCTGGGTGAGCTGGGTGGCGTCCCCGCCGGAGACGAACCGGGGGAACATCAGCTGGGCGAGCTGCTCGCCGGTGACCCGGCGGACCGCCTCGTCCAGGTCGATGAGGCCCTCGTCGACCAGCTGGGTCGCGATGCGGAACGCCGCGGCCGCCGTCCGCTTGCCGACGCGGGTCTGCAGCATCCAGAGCTTGCTGCGCTCGACGGTGAACTCGATGTCGCACAGGTCCCGGTAGTGCGACTCGAGCGTGCTCATGATCGACAGCAGCTCGCGGTAGGCGCCCGCGTCGATGCGCTCGAGCTCCCGCAGCGGCACGGTGTTGCGGATGCCGGCGACGACGTCCTCGCCCTGGGCGTTCTGCAGGTAGTCGCCGTAGACGCCCTGCTCCCCGCTGCCGGGGTCGCGGGTGAAGGCGACGCCGGTGCCGGAGTCCATGCCCAGGTTGCCGAAGACCATGGCCACGACGTTGACCGCGGTGCCGGCATCGCCCGGGATCCGCTCGCGGCGGCGGTAGAGGATCGCGCGCTCGGAGTTCCACGAGTCGAAGACGGCGTTGATGGCCAGGTCCAGCTGCTCGCGCGGGTCCTGCGGGAAGTCCCGGCCGGTGTGCTCGGAGACGATCCCCTTGTAGCGGCCGACGACGTCGCGCAGGTGCTCGGCGTCCAGGTCCAGGTCCAGGTCGGTGCCCTGCTCGCGCTTGACCTCGTCGAGCGCGTCGTCGAAGTGCTCGCCGTCGATCCCGAGCACGGTCTTGCCGAACATCTGGATCAGCCGGCGGTAGGAGTCCCAGGCGAACCGCTCGCTGCCCGACTGCGCGGCCAGGCCCTGGACCGACTCGTCGTTGAGACCGACGTTGAGGACGGTCTCCATCATCCCGGGCATCGACGCCGCGGCTCCGGAGCGGACGGAGACCAGCAGCGGGTCGGCCGGGTCGCCCAGGGTCTTGCCCATCGCCTTCTCCAGCGCCGTCAGGTGCTCGGTCACCTGGTCGGCGAGCTCGGGGGGCGTGCTGCCGTGCTGGAGGTAGTGGCGGCAGGCGTCGGTGGTGATGGTGAACCCGGGCGGCACCGGCAGGCCGAGGTTGGTCATCTCGGCGAGGTTGGCGCCCTTGCCGCCGAGCAGGTCCTTCTGGTCCTTGCTGCCCTGGCTGAAGTCGTAGACCCAGGTCGTCGCACCGGTCCCGCCCACCGTGCACCTCCGCGCTCGTCCGCCGACCGTCCCGCGCCCGGGGTAGACGTCTCATACGTCTCGGGCAGAGGTGATCGTGTCCGAAGCCGCGGAGGTCCGCCAGCCCCCGTGCGGGCGACCGGCGAGGAACCGGGCGTCAGCCGGTGGAGGTGCCGCAGACGCGCGCGCCGTCCTCGGGGACGACGGTGAACGTCGAGGTGCTGCCGTCGGTCCACCGGACGTCGACCCGCTGCACCGGCTCGCCGTCCCGCTCGCCCTCGGTGGTGCCGGCGACCTCGCCGTACCCGCCGGTGGCGTAGACCCCGGCCACCTGCTCGGGGGCGAGGCGGGCGCGCTCGCTCTCGCACAGCAGCCCGTGGGCGGTCTCGGCGTCGTCGGCGGCGAGTGCTGCGAGGAAGACCCCGGTGACCTCGCGCGCCTGCTCCTCCGGGCTGCCCTTGACCAGCGGCAGCCCGAGCGCCATCGCGACCGCGACGAGGACGGTGCCGCCGAGGATCGCCAGGATCAGGCCGCGCGCCGACCGCGGGGTGCCGGTGTGCAGCGGCGCCGGGTCGTCGTCGTAGAGGTAGGGGCCCTGGGTCATCGCGCTCACCCGCCGCTCACCAACAGTTCGGCCCCGGCCGGCGGTCGGGGGTCGTCGCGGTCGTCGAGCCAGCCCTCCGGCAGCGCGACGGGGCGCGGCGGGCTCGTGCGCCCGCGGGGGCCGCCGAGCACCGCCGTCGGATAGGGCTGGTCGGGGATGCCGGCCAGCAGCCTGCCCAGCTCGTCGAGCGAGCTGACCATCGCCAGGGCCCGGCGGACGTCGGAGCCGACCGAGAACCCCTTGAGGTACCAGGCGACGTGCTTGCGGAAGTCGGTGCAGCCGTGCAGCTCGCCCTGCTCCTCGGAGAGCAGCTCGGCGTGCCGGACCATGACCGCGGCGACCTCGCGGAGGGTCGGCAGCGCGCGGCGGGACTCCCCCGCGAAGGCCGCCGCCAGGTCGCCGAACAGCCACGGCCGCCCCAGGCAGCCCCGGCCGATGACGACGCCGGCGCACCCGGTCTCGGCGACCATGCGCAGGGCGTCGTCGGCCTCCCAGATGTCGCCGTTGCCGAGCACCGGGATGTCGACGGCCTCGACCAGCCGCGCGATCGGCGCCCAGTCGGCGGTGCCGCTGTAGAGCTGGTCGGCGGTGCGCCCGTGCAGGGTGATCGCCGCGGCGCCCTCGTCCTGCGCGATCCGGCCGGCGTCGAGGTAGGTGACGTGGTCGGCGTCGATGCCGATGCGGGTCTTGACGGTGACCGGCACGTCCCCGGCGGCCCGGACGGCGGCCCGCACGATGTCGCGGAAGAGCACCCGACGCCACGGCAGCGCCGACCCCCCGCCCTTGCGCGTGACCTTGGGCACCGGGCAGCCGAAGTTGAGGTCCACGTGCGCGGGTCGGGTGCCGGCGACGCCCTCGTCGACCAGCATCTCGACCGCGCGGCCGACGGTCGCCGGGTCGACGCCGTAGAGCTGCACGGAGAAGGCGTCCTTCTCGTCGGGGGTCGCCCGCACCATCGCCAGGGTCTTCTCGTTGCGCTCCACCAGCGCCCGCGTGGTGATCATCTCGCAGACGTAGAGGCCGGCGCCGAACTCGCGGCACAGCGTGCGGAACGCCGGGTTGGTGATGCCGGCCATCGGGGCGAGGACGACGACGGGGTCGACCGCCAGCGCGCCGAGCTGCAGCGGCGGCAGGGCCGTCGCCGGCTCGAGCGTGCTGGTCACACCTCCCAGGGTAAGCGGCGCGGCGGAGCGCTCATCCCGCGGCGCGGCGCAGGCGGTCGGCGAGCTCCCGGCACCGTTCGCCGAGCTCCGTGGGGTCCAGCACGGTGAAGTCCACGTCGAGCAGGACCAGGTGGGCGGCGATGGTGTCCAGGCTGTCGGCGCCGGTGGTGAGCAGGCAGCGCCGCTCGTCGAGGACCTCCACCACCGCGACCGTCGGCGGCACGAGCGCGGTGACCGTCTCGGCGGGTGCCTCCAGCAGGACGCGGGCGCGCCAGCGGTAGGGACCCGCGGCCACGCCCTCGCTGACGTACCGGGCGGCGTCGGGCGGATCAGCCGGGCGGGACCGCACCCCGGTGGCCAGCGCGTCGGAGAGCCGGTCGACCCGGAAGCTGCGCCAGGCGTCGCGGTCGACGTCGCGGGCCACGAGGTACCAGCGGCGGCCGCTGCACACCAGGCGGTGGGGCTCGACGTGCCGCCGGGTGTCGGCCCCGTCGGCGGCGGTGTACCGGAAGCGCAGCCGCTCGCCGTCGCGGCAGGCCAGCGCCAGCACGCCCAGCAGGCCGGGGTCGACGGTGGGGACGGTGCCGGGCACCGACACCGTCGCCGACTGCAGCGCGGCCACCCGGTGGCGGAGCCGGCCGGGCAGCACCTGCTCGAGGACCGAGGTGGCCCGGACGGCGGCCTCCTCCGCACCGGCCATCGCGCCGGCCGAAGCCACGTGCAGGGCGACGGCGACGGTCACCGCGGCCTCGTCGTCGAGCACCAGGGGTGGCAGGGCGGTCCCGGGACCGAGCACGTAACCCCCGGCGGGACCGGGCGCGGCGTCGACCCGGTACCCAAGCTCGCGGAGCCGCTCCACGTCGCGGCGGACCGTCCGCGGGGTCACGCCCAGCCGCGCGGCGAGGTCCTCCCCGCGCCAGGAGCGGGCAGAGGTGAGCAGCGCGAGGAGCCGCAGCACGCGGACGGTCGGATCGGCCACGGCGACATCCTCACGCAGGATGCGGACAGGATCGGTCCGCATCTGTGCCTAGCGTGCTGCTCATGGAGACGACACGGACGACGGTGGACTGGACGCACGAGCTCGTCGAGCAGCTGGACCTGCACTGGCGCACCCAGCTGCGGCCGCGGCTGGACGGGCTGACCGACGAGGAGTACCGCTGGGAACCGGTCCGCGGGGCCTGGAACGTGCGCCCGCGCGGCACCTCCCCCGCGCCGATCGCCGCCGGCCGGGGCGACTTCACCATCGACTTCGCCGTGCCCGAGCCCGACCCCGCGCCGGTCACGACGATCGCCTGGCGGATGGGGCACCTGGTCGTCGGCGTGCTCGGCACGCGGGCGGCCGCCCACTTCGGCGGTCCGGCGATGGACTACGAGAGCCACGAATACCCGGGTGACGCGGCCACGGCACTGGCGCAACTCGACGCCGTCTACGCCGCGTGGACGACGGGCGTGCGGGGACTGGACGAGGCGGCGCTGGCCCGGCCGTGCGGGCCGGCCGAGGGGCCTTACGCCGAGCTGCCGATGGCGACGCTGGTGCTGCACATCAACCGGGAGGTGATCCACCACGGCGCCGAGATCGCCCTGCTGCGCGACCTCCACCGCTGGCGCTGAGCCCAGGGGTGGGGGGGGGGGGGGGGGGGGGGGGGGGGGGCGCGGCGGCTCCCGCGCTGGGCC
>NZ_JBJGYR010000039.1:0-28516 GCF_054050095.1 Geodermatophilus sp. SYSU D01105 | reverse complement strand
CGAGGACCTCCGGGTCGTGTGAGTGGTCGCCTTCAGCAGCTCCACTCCACGTCCGGAGGTCCTCCCCGAACAAGATCAGTCAGATCGTGTCGTCACACGCCCTCGACCAACGTCTCTGGTCAGTACAGCTAGCCCGCCCCTGCCGACGCCGCTCAGCCGACCCGGAAGAAGTCGAAGACGACGGCGGTGGGGTGGCGCACGCCCGACCCGACGAAGACGTGCGAGGTCAGCGTGGCCAGCCGGGGGACGTCGGTCTCGAAGCGGGGCGTGGACCGGAAGTAGATGCGCGCCGGGTCGACCGGGAGGTCCTGGCGGAGCCGGGCGACGTCCTCGGCCGAGCCGGTGCGCAGGCCCAGGTTCTCGACGTACACACGCTCGCCGTCGTCGCTCTCCAGGACGTAGCGGGCCTCGGCCACCGTCTCGGTCTCGGTGCGGATGACCTGGAAGTCCGCGCCGCCGGGGAGCACCCGCCCGGTCATCAGCGGCCCGGACACCGTGCCGCCGGTGATCGGGATGACCCGCCGGTGCCCGCCCGGCGTCGACCCGATCTCGATCGGCCGGTCGACGGTCACCTCGAGGTGCAGCACGTGCTCGAGCGGCGGCGGGACGACGGTCACGGTTCTCCTCCGAGGTGGGGTGCGGGTCGCCGCGATCCTGCCCGACGGGACACAGCGGCCGACGACGCACTCGGGCAGCGGTGACCGAGTGGTGTCTCAGGCTGCTGCGGGCAGGGGGAGGCCGGTGTGGATCTCGGTGCCGTCGGGGCCGCCGGGTGCGCCAGCGGCCGTCGGCCCGTCGCTCGATCCGGAACCCGGAGTGGACCCTGGTGTGGTGCCGCTCGCACAGCAGCGCGGAGTTCTCCAGGCCGGTCTCGCCGCCGTGGATCCACTCGATCAAGTGGTGCACGTCGCACCACCAGGTCGGCGCCCCGCACCCGGCGAGCACACAGCCGCCGTCGCGGGCCTCCACCGCGCGGCGCAGGTGCGGGGGACCAGGCGGACGGTGCGGCCGTGGTCCAGCGGCCGGCAGCGCCTCGGTCGACTGGTCCACGGACACCTCCCGGCGGTTCGATCAGGCGTTCGAAGTCCACCGCCGGGATCACTCCCTCGCGGCACGGATCCCCAGGTCACGGAACCGTCCACAGAACAGCACGCGGGCTCGACACCGACGTCCGCACCATGCGCTCGAGTGATCGGCGCGAGGGAACGCGGCGAAGCGCCAGGACGAGTGCAGCGGTCGGAGGTCGCCGGCGACCGCGACGACGTGACGGTGTCAGGCGCGACGCAGGTGGTCGGTCAGCAGGTCGGCGACCGCGCGCATCCCGGCCGCGTTCGGGTGGTACGGCACCACCCCGCCGGCCGCGATGTCGCCGAACTCCCACCCGGTGACCCACGGCTCCGCGGAGCAGACCGAGTTGTCCCGGCTGGCCGCCGACGCCCGTACGAGGTCCGCCCCGGTCTCCCGGGCGGCGGTCGCGGTGGCCACCTCCAGCTGCTCGGCGATGCCGCGGCAGTACGCGAGGTCGTCGTCGACCATGGGCAGCGCGGCGCACCCGCCGGACCGCGGCAGGACGGTGAGGTAGTCGACGAGCACCACCCGGGCCCGGGGTGCGCGCTCCCGCACGGCGGTGACCAGCCCCGCCAGCGCCACCGGCAGCCCGGCGAGCCCGCGCTCGACGGCCGCGCGGTCCACCGGCAGCCCGAAGTACGCCCGCACGGAGGCCGGTGCGGTGCCCGGCGCCACGCGGTACGAGCAGCGCAGCATGGTCAGCAGGTACTCGACGTCGTTCCCCCCGACGGTGACCGTGACGAGGTCCGCCCGGTCGTCGACGGCGTCGACCTGGGGCGGCACGGTGCCCCCGGCGAGCAGCACCTGCGGGGTCCGCAGGACGGCGTCGAGCGTGGCGCCCCCGCAGGAGACGTCCACCAGGTCGAGGCCGAGCCGCTCGGCCACCAGGCGCGGGTAGTTCGCGCCGGAGCGCCCGCAGCCGGGGTCGAGCACCGGCTCGATCCCCGGCCCGGCCGCGAACGAGCTGCCGAGGGCCACGTAGGACACGTCAGCCCACCCACGAGCGTCGGGCCGCGGCGGCCGGCGGGGTCGTCACCGGCCCAGCATGCCCGCACCGGCAGCACCAGGTCCCGTCCGGCCGCCGACGGTCACCGCTCGGCCGGCGGCCGGACGGTCATGGCCGTGGGGGCGCCCAGGCCGCGGGACACCGCGCGGGCCGCGGCCCGGACGGCCGGCTCGAGGGTCTTCGGGGAGGTGCCGCCCGCGGGCACGACGATCGACAGCGCGGCGAGCACCCGGTCCCCCTCGCCGCGGACCGGTGCGGCCACCGAGACCACCGCGGCGGGCCGGCGCCGGTTGATCACGGCCACGCCCGACCGGCGCACCTCGGCGAGGGTGCGCCGCAGCGCCGCGGGGGCGGGCGCGGGGTCGGCCGCGTCCCCGGGGACCTCCCCGGCGAGGGCCCGCTCCTGCACCTCGTTCGGGGCGTGGGCGAGCAGGACCAGGCCCACGCCGGTCATCGGCAGGGGCAGCCGGCCGCCGACCCGGTACTCCACGGGTACCGCCGTCCGCCCCGAGCGGCGCTCGACCAGGAGCGCCTGGTCCCCCTCCAGGACGGCGAGCAGCACGTGGTGCCGGGTGGCCTCGTAGAGGTCCTCCATGTAGGGCATCGCGACCTCGCGCAGGCCGTGGCCGCGCGGCGCCAGCGAGGCCACCTCCCACAGCCGCAGGCCGACGACGTAGTCGCCGTCCGCCCCACGCTCGAGGGCACCCCAGGCGACGAGCCGCTCGGCCAGCCGCCGGCCGGTGCTCAGCGGAACGCCTCCGCGCCGGCTGAGGTCGGACAGGGTCAGCCGGCGGTGCGCCGGGTCGAAGGCGGCCAGCAGGCCCAGGGCGCGGTCGACCACGGGGTCCCCGTGCGGCGGCCGCTTGCCGCGGGCGACCGGCCGCGGACCGGCGTCGTCGGCGGTCACGCCGCCATGGTGGCAGACCGCACCGCGAGAGGTCTGCCACCCAATGGCAGCCCAGTGGGCTGCGGTGGCACCGGTCACCCATGCTCGGACGGTCACCGCCGACCCGGCCCGGGAGCACGCATGAGCTTCGAGTACCTGATCGACCCCGCGAGGGGCCCGCAGTGGAAGGGCCTCCTGCCCGGCAAGCCGGAGCCCTACGTGCTCCGCCGCGGCGAGGGCGAGCACGCGATGCTCTTCACCGACCTGTTCACCGTGCTGGTCTCCGGCGACGAGACCGAGGGCCAGTTCGGCGTCATCGTGAGCGAGTCGCCGGCCGGGGACGTCATCCCCACGCACTCGCACAACGCCACCCACGAGACGTTCTACGTGCTCGAGGGCAGGGTCCGGCTGTTCTTCGAGGACGCCGCGGGCACCAGGACCACCAAGCTGCTCACCGCCGGCGACTTCGGCTACGTGCCGGCCGGGGTCGCGCACGCCTACCAGATCGAGGAGGCCGCCCGGATGATGGGCGTCCTCACCGGCGGCTTCGAGCGCTTCTTCCAGCACATGGGCACCCCGACCGACTCCCCCACGGCCGACCAGGTGCCGTTCGTCCCGGACTTCCCCCGCATGCGGGCCGCGGCGCAGCAGCACGACATGCAGTTCATGCCGGACTTCCGGTGGGACGACGCCCGGCGCGACTCCTGAGGGGCGCCGTGCCCACCCCCGCCCTGCCCCTCCCCCCGCCGGCGCACGAGGCGCCCCTCCCGCGCCCGGCGCCCGGCCCCGGCGGCACCCGCGTCCTGCCCGGCGTCCCGTACGCGGCGATCCCCGGGATCCGACCGCTCGAGCTGGACCTGTACCTCCCGGCCGGGGAGGGCCCGGCTCCGGCCGTCGTCTTCCTGCACGGCGGCGGCTGGCGGCTGGGCAGCCGGCGGTCGGCCGGCCCGGCGTTCCCCGGCCCGTCACTGTTCGAGCAGGTGGCGCAGGCCGGCATCGCCGTCGCCAGCGTCGACTACCGGCTCTCCGGTGAGGCGGTGTGGCCGGCACAGCTGCACGACGCGAAGGCCGCCGTCCGCTGGCTGCGGGCCCGCGCCGGTGACCTGGGCGTCGACGGCGACCGCGTCGCCGCCTGGGGCGAGTCGGCCGGCGGCCACCTCGCCGCGCTGCTCGGCCTGACGGGCGACGACGCGGCCCTGGCGGGGGACGTCGGGCTGACCGGCCCGTCGTCGGCGGTCGTCGCCGTCGCCGCCTGGTACCCGCCCACCGACCTGACCGGGTTCGCCGCCGACGCCGGTGCCGACCCGCGGGACGCCACCTCCCGCGAGGCCCAGCTCCTCGGCGCCCCGCCGGCCGCGGCCCCGGACGCCGCCGCGCAGGCCAGCCCCGTCACGCACGTCTCCCCCGGCGCCCCGCCGTTCCTCCTGCTGCACGGGCAGGCCGACCGGTTCGTCCCGGCGGTGCAGAGCGAGCGGCTGGCCGACGCGCTGCGCGCCGCCGGCGCCGACGTCGAGCTGCACACCCACCCCGGCGCGGACCACATGTGGCTCGGCGCCCCCGACGCCGCCCGCGACGCGCTCGCCCGGACGACGGCCTTCCTCCGGGACCGGCTCGGAACCTGATCCCGGCCGCAGGCTCGTCTGCCATTGAGTGGCACGGCCCTCGGACGACGTGACCGGCGTCACCCAGGGTGGGAGCAGGCCCGGCACGCGCCCCCGGGGCTCCTCCCCGGACCGGCGCGAGGCCCCAGCCCCGAGCCCGATCCCCTCAGATCCGGAGACCTCCATGGACGATCTCGCCCCCGCGCGCCCCGCCCGCCGCGCCGCGGTCCTCGTACCGCTGCTGTGCTGGCTGGCGCTCATCGCCGACGGGTACGACCTGTTCTCCTACGGCGCGACGGTCCCCGGCCTGCTCACCGAGCCCGGCTGGGGCGTGACGCCCGGGGGAGCCGGCGCCGTGGCGAGCCTGGCCCTCGTCGGGGTGCTCTGCGGCTCCCTCGTGGCCGGCACGCTCACCGACCTGCTCGGTCGGCGCCGGCTGTTCGTCACGTCGATCGCCGTCTTCTCCCTGGCCATGCTCGCCTGCGCGCTGGCCCCGTCGTTCGGCACCTTCGCGGCCTGCCGGTTCGTCGCCGGCCTGGGCATCGGCGGCCTGCTGCCGACCGCGGTGGCGCTGACCAGCGAGTTCGCCGCCCCCGGGCGACGCTCGCGGATCATCGGCGCGGTCCTCACCGGGCCGCCGCTGGGCGGCCTGCTGGCCTCGGGGGTCGCCGTGGCCACCGTGGCCGACGGCGGGTTCCGCTGGGTCTACGGGCTGGGCGTGCTGCCTCTCGTGCTCGTCCCCGTCGCGCTGTGGCTGCTGCCCGAGTCCCCGGCCTTCCTGCGCGCCCGCGGCCGGGCCGACGAGGCCGACCGCATCGCCGCGCGGTTCGGGCTGCCCGCCCCGGCCACCACCCAGGCGGGGCGCCGTTCCCCCGTCGGCGCACTGTTCGCCGACGGCCGCGGCCCGGTGACGGTCGGGATCTGGCTGGTCAACGTGTGCAGCCTGCTCACCGTCTTCGGCGTGAGCACCTGGCTGCCGCAGATCATGCGCAGCGCCGGCTACGGCGTGAGCTCGGCGATCGGCTTCCTGCTGCTCTACAGCGCCGGCGCGGTGGTGGGCACCCTGATCGCCGCCGCGCTGGCCGAGCGGGTGGGGGCCAAGGCGATGGTGCTCACCGGCTTCGCCGCCGCGGCGGTCGCCCTGCTCGTCATCGCCACCACACCCCCCACCGGCGTCGCGCTGGTCCTGGTGGCGCTGGCCGGCTTCGGCGGCCTGGGTACGCAGAACATGCTGAACGACCACGTGGCCGGCTACTACCCCGCCGCCGCCCGCGCCACCGGGCTGGGCTGGGCGCTGGGCATCGGCCGGCTCGGGGCGATCGCCGGCCCGACCTACGGCGCCGCCTTCGTGGGAGCCGGGAGCGCCGTGGCGGCCGGCTGCCTGGCCTTCGCCGGTCCCGCCCTCCTGGGCGCCCTCGCCATGGCGCCGCTCCCCCGCCGCGACCGCGCCACCACCCCCGGCGGCGCGCAGGTCGCCGCTGCCCGCCCCGCGCAGATGGAAGGTGCCGCATGACCACCACCCCGGACACCGCGACCGTCGAGCACGTGCCCGTCGTCGTGGTCGGCGGCGGCCCGGCCGGCCTGGCCGCGGCGCTGGAGCTGGACGGCCACGGGGTCGCGAGCCTCGTCGTCGAGCTCCGCGTCACGGTCGACCCGCTGCGCCCCCGGGCGAAGACCACCAACGCCCGCACCATGACCCACCTGCGGCGCTGGGGCCTGGCCGACCGGCTGCGGGCCGCCGCCCCGCTCCCCGTGGACTGGGCCCAGGACGTCGTCTTCTGCTCCACGCTGCTCGGTCACGAGGTGCGCCGCTTCGAGCACGCCTTCCAGCTCCACAGCGAGCCGCAGGAGTGGTCCCCCGAGGTGGGCCAGCAGGTGCCCCAGCCGGTGATCGAGGAGGTCCTGCGCGCGGCGGTGACCGGCTCGGCGCACGCCCGGCTGGAGACCGGCTCCCGGGTCACCGGCGTCCGGCAGGACGACGACGGGGTGGAGGTCACCGTCGCCGGCGCGGACGGCGCCACCCGCACGGTCCGCGCCGACCTCGTGCTCGGCGCGGACGGCGGCGGCAGCGTGGTGCGCGGCGCGGTCGGCGCCGCCTACGAGGGCTCCTCCGGGGAGAAGCCCAACCTCAGCATCCTGTTCCGCGCGCCGGGCCTGGCCGATCGGGTGCCCCACCGGAACGCCGTCCACTCCTGGGTGATGGCCCCCGGTGCGGCCGGCATCGTCGGCCGGCTGGACCTCGGTGACACCTGGTGGGCCATCGTCCAGGGCGTCGACGTCCGCACCGCCGGCGACGTCGACCCGGTGGCGCTCGTGCACGCCCTGGTCGGCGAGCCGGTCGACGTCGAGGTCGTCGCCACCGACCCGTGGGTGGCCCGGATGCTGCTGGCCGACTCCTACGGGACCGGCCGCGTCCTGCTCGTGGGCGACGCCGCGCACCTGAACCCGCCGTGGGGCGGGCACGGCTTCAACACCTGCGTCGGCGACGCCGTCAACGCCGGGTGGAAGGCCGCCGCCGTCCTGCAGGGCTGGGGCGGGCCGGACCTGCTCCCGAGCTACGAGGCCGAGCGCCGACCGGTCGCCGCGCGCACCATCGCCGACGCCGGCGCCAACGACCGCGCGCTCGCGCACCACTTCGCCGACCCCCGGCTGGGCGCGGACGGCGCCGAGGCCGACCTGCTGCGCAAGGAGACCGCGGAGGCGCTGCAGGTCAAGGAGAGCGAGTTCTCCTCGCTGGGCCTGGTGCTGGGGTACCAGTACGCGGACTCGCCGCTGGTCTCCGACGACGGCAGCGCGCCGCCGGTCGACGACCCGGTGCGCTACACGCCGTCGGCCCGTCCCGGCTGCCTGCTGCCCCACCGGTGGCTGAGCGGCGACCGCTCGGTGTACGACCTGCTCGGCCGGGGTTTCACCGTGCTCGCCCTGGCCGACACCGACGTCGAGCCGGTGCGGCGCGCCGCCGCCGACCGGGGCATCCCGCTGACCGTCGTCCGGCTCGGGGACGACGACGTCCCGCCCGGCGCCGCGCCGCTGCGGGACACCTGGGGCGCGCCGCTGCTCCTGGTGCGTCCCGACCAGCACGTCGCGTGGCGCGGCGGGGACCCGGGCGCCGCCGCTGCCGCCCTGGTGCGAGCCTGCGGGTGGCACGAGGACGCGCGAGACGCGTCCCCAGAGGAACGAGGAGAGGACGACGCATGAGGATCGTGGGCATCCGGCGGCCGGACGGTGCCGGTGTCGAGGTGGCGTCGCTGTCGGACGACGGCGGGTCGGTGACCGTCGTCGCGCCGCTGGAGGAGTTCTGGGCCGACGCCGCCGCCCACCTGAGCCGGGAACCCGGCGGCCCGACGCTGCCGGTCGGCGACGTGGAGCAGGTGCCACCCGTGCTGCCCGGCGCCCGGGTGGTGTGCATCGGGCTGAACTACCTCAAGCACGTCGCCGAGGGCTCGTTCTCCGGCCAGGAGCTGCCGCCGTACCCGACGCTGTTCGCCCGCTGGACCCAGTCGCTCACCGTGGACGGCGCCGAGGTGCCGGTGCCCGCCGACGAGGACGGGCTGGACTGGGAGGGTGAGGTCGTGGCGTACGTGGGCGCCACGCTGGTCGACGCGACCCCGGACGAGGCGCTGGCCGCCGTCGTCGGCTACTCGACCTTCAACGACCTCACCTCGCGCCGGGCACAGAAGCTCACCAGCCAGTGGATCCTCGGCAAGAACGGCGACAACTCCGGCCCGCTGGGCCCGCTGGTGCCCGCCGCCGAGGTCGGCGACCTGCGCGAGGGCCTGCGGGTGCAGACCCGGGTCAACGGCGAGACCGTCCAGGACGGGCGCACCGACGAGATGGTCTACACCGTCGGCGACACGCTCGCCCTGATCTCCCGCACCTTCACCCTGCGGCCCGGTGACCTGCTGGCCACCGGCACCCCGTCGGGCGTCGGTTACGCCCGCACGCCCCCGTGGCTGCTGCAGCCCGGTGACGAGGTCGAGGTCGAGGTCGAGCGGCTCGGCGTCCTGCGCAACACCGTCGTCGGCAACGACACCCGGCGGAAGGAGGCCTGAACCCGTGTCCGGTGAGTTCCGCCAGTACCTGTTCCCGCACGACCACCCGCGGCTGGCCGAGGTCCGCGGCATGGACCCCTACACCTACCGCGAGCACGCCCGGACCCCCGGCACCTTCACCGGCGGGCTGGTCGAGGGCTGGACGCCGCTCTACCGCAGCGAGTTCCGCGGCGTCACCGAGGACGGCACCCTCCGCGAGGGCCTGTACCCGCTGGAGCCCCCGCGGCCGGGCGAGGAGGCGCCGGTCGAGGCGATGGTCGCCGCCGCGCGGGACCTGCTGGCCGCCCTGGACGACGAGGGCCGCGAGCGCATCTCCTTCGCCGTGGACGCCGTCGAGTGGCAGACCTGGGCCAACCCGGAGTTCATGCAGTTCGACACCGGGCTGCGGCTGGAGTTCCAACCGCCGGAGGTGCGGGAGGCGGCACTGGCGCTGGTGCGCGCCTCGCTCTCGCCGGAGGGCTTCGAGCTGGCCCACGCGATGATGCTCATCAACGGCTTCCTCGGCGACGTCGTCGACCTCCCGACGGTGCTGGGCGAGTGGAGCTACAACATCGCCCTCTACGGCGAGCCGGACCTGCGGGCCCCCTGGGGCTGGCAGCTCTACGGCCACCACTGCGCGGTCAACTGCCTGGTGGTCGAGGGCCGGATGGTGGTCTCCCCCGTGTTCCTGGGCGCCGAGCCCGACGAGATCGACGAGGGGCCCCACGCCGGGCTGAGCGGCCCGTTCGCCGAGCGGATCGACCTGGGCACCGCGCTCATGGCGGCCCTGGACCCCGACCAGCGGCGGGCAGCCACCGTCTACGAGCAGATGGTCGACCCGGCGATGCCGCCGGGCCGGGTCCACCCCGGCGACGAGCGGCACCTGGCCGGCGCCTTCCAGGACAACCGGGTCATCCCGGTCGAGGGCGTCCGGGTCGCCGAGATGCCCGAGGAGGCCCGGCGCCTGGCGTTGCGGATCGCCGAGACCTTCGTCCGGGTGCTGCCCGAGGGCCCCCGCGCGGCGCGGCTGCGCGAGGTCGACGACCACCTCCACCAGACCTGGTTCTCCTGGATCGGCGGGCACCGCCCCGGCGACGTCTTCTACTACCGCCTCCAGTCGCCGGTGCTGATCGCCGAGCTCGACCACCACTGCGGGGTCTTCCTGGACTACGACACCCCGAAGACCTTCCACATCCACACGGTCCTGCGCACGCCGCACGGCAACGACTACGGCCGGGCCTGGGTCCGGCAGTGGCGGGCGCGGCAGACCTGAGACGACGACCGCCCCCGGCCGCTGCGCCAGAGTCGCGGCCGGGGCGCGGCGCCGGGGTGACGGCTCCCGGTCAGCTCCCGGTGGCGCGGTGCCGCCGGCGGTAGACCCGCGGCGGGACGCCGTGCGCCGCCCGGAACACCCGGCTGAAGTGCGCCGGGTCGGGGAAGCCGACCGCCACGGCGACGTCGGCGACGCCGAGGTGGCCCTGGCGCGGGTCCAGCAGCAGGTCGCGGGCCCGCGCCATCCGCTCACCGCGGACGTAGGCGGCCACCGGGCCGACCTCGGCGGAGAAGGCGGTGTAGAGGCGCCGCCGCGAGACCCCGAGGACCGCCGCGACCAGCTCCGGGCCGAGGTCGGGGTCGTCCAGGTGGCGGGCGACCACCTCGCGGCCGCGGGCCACCAGGTCCGCGTCGCCGGTCCCCGCACCGGCCCGCGAGCGCGGGGTCTCCCGGACCGCCCGGTCGAACGCGCCGGGCAGCCCGCCGTCCGGGGTCCCGCCCAGCAGCCGGGTGGCCAGCCGCTCGGCCGCGGCACCGGCCATGACCGTCGCGGAGACCGCGGCGACCCGGTCCCGGGAGACGGTCACCAGCTCGTGCGGCAGCAGGGCGATGAGGACGCCGAAGGGCAGCTCGCTGCCCACCTCGTAGGGCTCCGAGGTGTCGTAGACCGCCACCTGCCCCGGCGCGAGCCGGCAGCGCCGCCCGTGCTGGCCGACCGACACGCTGCCGGCCAGCGCGACCGCGGCCTTGTAGTGGCCGGCCCCCGCCCCGCCGGCGAGCTCCCCGGTGCGCACTCCGGTGTGCGCGGTGGCCTGCAGGTGGCACAGCCGCACGTCGCTGGAGCGGCGCATCCGCATCCGGCCGTGGATGTTCGCCGCGGTGCTGCGCATCCGCAGCGGCACCAGCATCCGCGAGGCGGCTGCCGTCCAGCCGGCGACCGAATCGGGGCCGCCCGCGGGCCCGGACTCGAAGCGGTCCTCGTCGATGGGTGGGGTCACGGGCCGTCCAGGGAGGTCAGGAGCGGGTGCGCGGTGTGGCCGAGGACAGCGACCGTACGCCGTGCGCTCCCGGGCACCCGTGCACGGATGTCCAAGAACGCGGGCCGCGTGCTCCCTACCGTCCGCGCCATGACCTCCTCCCCCTCCGTCGTCCGCGTGGCCGCCGTCCACGGCGCCGCTCCGTTCCTCGACCTCGACGCCGGCGTCGCCCGCGCGGCCGAGCTGATCGTCGAGGCGGGTCGCAACGGCGCCCAGCTGGTCGCCTTCCCCGAGACCTACCTGCCCGGCTACCCGAGCTGGATCTGGTCGCACACCGCCAAGTACGCCGCCCCGCTGTTCGCCGAGCTGTTCGCCGCCTCGGTCGACCTCCCCGGCCGCGCCTCGGACACCCTCGCCGCCGCCGCGAAGGAGGCCGGCACCTGGGTGGTCATGGGCATGAACGAGCGCGACGGCGGCACGCTCTACAACACCCAGGCCTACTACTCCCCCGAGGGCCGCCTGGTGGCCCGGCACCGCAAGCTGGTCCCCACGAACGCGGAGCGGACGGTGTGGGGCCGGGGCGACGGCCGCGACGTCTTCGTGGTCGACACCGGCTTCGCGAAGGTCGGCGGGCTCATCTGCTTCGAGCACAGCATGGACCTGAACAAGTACGCCCTCGCCACGCTCGGCGAGCAGATCCACGTCGCCGCGTGGCCGGCCATCAGCGCGACCCACGCCGACCCCAACGCCGGCAACTTCGACCACTACTCGCAGACCCTCGCCGCCGCCCACGCCATCTGCGCCCAGACCTACGTGGTCGTCGTCCAGGGCCGCCTGTCCGAGGAGATCGTGGACCGGCTCGGTGTGCCCGAGGGCCCCGACGCCCCCACCGTGGGCGGCGGGATGACCGGCTTCATGGGACCCGACGGCCGCTGGCTGTCCGAGCCGCACCGGCACGACGAGGCCGTCCTCTACGCCGACCTGGACCTGGGGGTCATCCCCTTCGCCCGGTTCTTCGCCGACTCGGCCGGCCACTACGCCCGTCCCGACGTCTTCCGCTTCGGCGTCGACCGCACCCCGCAGACCGTCCTCGGGGCCCAGCAGGTGGCGCCGGTCCCGGTCACCGCCGTGGGTGGCGTCGAGCCGCGGGACGGCGAGCCGGCGGCGGGTTACCGGGTGCTGTCGGCCGTCTCGGGCTGAGCGCCGGGGCCCTGACGACGCGCGGACCGGTCCGGCACCGCTCCCGGACCGGTCCGTCGCGTCGGACGAAAGCGCCTGGCTGACGATCTGAAACCGCCGCGCTTTCGTTTCCTTTTCGTGTCTTGACGTTGGTTTTCGCCCGCCTCTACCTTGTCGCGCGCCGAGTGACCCCGGTCACAGCAGCCGACGCGAGGAGGTGGCCGTGCCATCGCTGGACGAGCACGCCCGCTCGCAGGCGATCCTGTCCGCCCTCGGGGCCACCGGCCGCGTGGAGGTCAACGACCTCGCCCAGCGGCTCGAGGTCTCCCCCGTCACCATCCGCAAGGACCTCGACGCCCTCGAGCAGCGCGCGGCGCTGCGCCGGGTCCGCGGCGGCGCGGTCGCCGCACCGCTGGTGGACGAGGGGTCCTTCGAGACGCGGCTGCGCGCGCGGCGGGCGGAGAAGGCCGCCATCGCCCGGGCCGTCGCCCCGCTCGTGCAGGACGGCGACGTCATCGCACTGGACTCCTCGACCAGCTGCCACTACCTGGCCCGGGAGCTGCTGCACCGCCGGTCCCTGGTGGTGATCACCAACAGCATGCCGACCGCGACGCTGTTCTCGGAGCGGTCGGAGGCCACGGTGCTGGTCACCGGCGGCATCGTGCGCCGGTCGGCGCGGTCGGTCGTCGGGCTGATCGGCGACGTCCTCGCCGGGCGGGGGCGCATCGACAAGGGCTTCATCGGCGCCCACGCCGTCTCCGCGGAACGGGGCGTGCTGGACATGGCGCTCGAGGAGGCGCAGGCCAAGCAGTACTTCGCCGCCCACTGCAGCCAGCTGTTCGGGCTGGTCGACTCCAGCAAGTTCGGCAGCTTCTCGCTGCACACGGCGACGCCGCTGTCGGAGGTCACCGCCCTCTACACCGACGCCGCGGCCGACCCCGCCGTCGTGGCCGCGATCGAGCGGGCCGGCACCCGGGTGCACCGGGTCGAGGTCCCCGAGGAGCACCGGTGAGCGGCCGCCGTCCGGCGGTCACCGTGGCCGCCGTCGATCTCGGCGCCGGGAGCGGCCGGGTCGAGCGGGCCGACTTCGACGGCGAGCGCCTGATCGTCCGGGAGGTCGCCCGGTTCCCCCACACGCCGGTGCCGGTCGACGGCATCCTGCGCTGGGACGTCGGCCTGCTCGGCCGCGCGATCACCGACGGGCTGGGCGCGCTCGGCGCCGAGGGGACGCCGGTCGCCTCGGTCGGCGTGGACGCCTGGGGCGTGGACTACGGGCTGCTGCGCGCGGACGGGACGCTGGTCGACGCGCCGACCTGCTACCGCGACCCGCGGCAGCTCGCGGCGATGGACGAGGCCCTGGCCACCGTCGGCCGGGAGCGGCTGTACCGGGCCACCGGCGTGCAGGTCAACGAGATCAACACCGTGTTCGCCCTGGTCTCGGACGCGCGGACGACGACCCGCCTGGACGGGGCGGCCTCGCTGGTGATGATGCCCGACGTCTTCCACTCCCTGCTGTCGGGCTCCCGCGTGACCGAGTCCACCGCCGCCTCGACCAGCGGGCTCTACGACGTGGCCAGCGGGCGCTGGGTCACCGACCTCGCCGAGGCCCTCGGCATCCCGACCCGCCTGCTGCCCGAGGTGGTGCCCCCGGGCACCGACCTGGGGCCCGTCGTCGGGCCGCTCGCGGAGGGCCCCCTGGCCGGGACGCGGGTGGTCGCCCCGGCCGGGCACGACACCGCCAGCGCCGTGGTCGCCACGCCCTTCCCGGAGCCCGGCGCGCTGTTCATCTCCTCGGGCACCTGGTCGCTGGTCGGCGTGGAGGTCCCCCGGCCGGTGGTGACGGCGGCGTCGATGGCGGCCAACCTGACCAACGAGGGCGGCTACGCCGGGACCACGCGGCTGCTGCGCAACGTGATGGGCCTGTGGATCCTCCAGGAGTGCCGCCGCGCCTGGGCGGCCCGCGGCCTGGAGCTGTCCTACGCCGACCTGACCGAGCTCGCCGGCCGGGAGCCGGCGCTGCGCAGCGTGGTCAACCCCAACGCCCGGGACTTCCTCGGCCCGGGCGACATGCCCGCCCGCGTGCAGGCCTACTGCCGGCGCTCGGGCCAGCCGGTGCCGGAGACCCCGGCCGCGATCGCACGCTGCGTCGTCGACTCCCTCGCCGTGTCCTACCGGGTGACCGCCCAGGACCTCGCCGCGGTCACCGGCACCGCCCCGCCGGCCGTCTGCGTCACCGGCGGCGGCGCCCGCAACGGCCTGCTGGCCCAGGCCACCGCGGACGCGACCGGGCTGCCCGTGCACTGCGGCCCCGTCGAGGCCACCTCCCTGGGCAACGCCGCCACGCAGCTGGTCGCCCTCGGCGAGCTGGGTGGCATCGCCGACATCCGCACGGTCGTCGCCCGGACGGCCGACCTCCGAACTTGGTCCCCGCGCCCCGATCCGCGCTGGGAACAGGCCGCAGCCCTGCTGCGGGAGCGAACCCAGGACGACGACCGCGAGCGGGGGCTGATCCCGACCTGACCGGCGGACGTTCCTGGGCACCACCGGCTCGCCGAGCCCGGTGACACCGCGGGGGGCGACCCCCCACTCCGAGAGGTGACCGATGAGCAGCATCCGAACGACGAGGTTGGCCGTCGCCCTCGGCCTGGCCGCCACCCTGACCCTCGCCGCCTGCGGAGAAGGCAGCGGCGGCTCGGCCTCCGGCGGTGGGGGCGGCGGCGGTGGCGGGGGCGGCGGCTCCGAGGGCGGCGGCGGCGGCGTGACCGTGGCCTTCGTGCCGAAGCTGCAGGGCATCCCGTACTTCGAGGCGATGAACACCGGCGGGCAGGCCGCCTGCGAGGAGATCGGCTGCACCTGGCTCTACCAGGGCCCGGTCGAGGCCGACCCGGCCGCGCAGGCCGACATCGTCCGCTCCTACATCCAGCAGGGCGTCGACGCGCTGATCGTCGCCCCCAACGACCCCGACTCGATGGCGCCGCTGCTGCAGCAGGCCGCCGACGCCGGCATCTCCGTGGCCACCTCGGACACCGACGCGCCGAACTCGGTGCGCGAGGTGTTCGTCAGCCAGGCCTCGACCGAGGGCATCGGCCAGGCGCTCACCGACGCGCTGATGGAGGCGATGGGCGGGTCCGGCAAGTACGCGATCGTCTCTTGCGGGCAGACGGCCGAGAACCTGAACTCCTGGATCGAGGTGCAGAAGGCCTACACGGCCGAGAAGTACCCCGACGCCGAGATCGTCGACATCGTCTACGCCGGTGAGGACCAGGCGCAGGCCACCCAGATGGCGACCGACCTGATGAACGCCCACCCTGACCTCACCGGGCTGGTCGGCGAGTGCACCTCGTCGGCGCCGGGCGTGGCGCAGGCCGTCCGGGACGCCGGGAAGACCGGCCAGGTCTTCACCGTCGGCCTCGGGACGCCGCAGTCGATGCTGCCCTACCTCGAGGACGGCTCGTCGAGCGCCAGCATCCTCTGGGACGTCGAGAACCTGGGCTACCTGACCGCGTGGGCCGGCGTCCAGCTGGCCAACGGCGAGCAGTTCCAGGCGACCAACAACGTCAACGCGGACATGCCCGAGGTGACGTTCGACGAGAGCACCAAGGTGCTGCTGCTCGGCCCGCCGCTGCGCATCACCAAGGACAACGCCGGACAGTACGACTACTGACCGTTCCCCCGGGGAGGGCCGGCGCCGCCGGCCCTCCCCGGCCTCCCGTCCGCAGCGAGGAGACGATGAACGAGACCCGAACGACCGGGCCGGCGCAGCCGGCGTCCTCCGAGCCGGCCGGGGCGGGAGCCGAGCGGCTGTCCGTCACCGGGGTGTCCAAGCGGTACGGGGCGGTGCGGGCCATCCGCAACGCGGACATGACCGTGCGGGCCGGCCGGGTGCACGCCCTCGTGGGCGAGAACGGCGCCGGGAAGTCCACCCTGATCAAGATCCTGTCCGGGGCGGCGACCGCCGACAGCGGCCGGATCACCTTCGAGGGCCGACCGGTGACCATCTCGAGCACCGCGGACGCCATCGCCCTGGGCATCGCGACCGTCTACCAGGAACCGCAGCTGTTCCCCGACCTGACGGTGGCCGAGAACGTCTTCACCGGCCGGGAGATCACCCGCCGGGGCAGGGTGGACTGGACGGCGCAGAACGCCCGCGTGGTGGAGCTGCTGGAGCTGATCGGCCTGCCGGCCCGCTACGCGACCGTCCCGGTCAGCGAGCTGTCCATCGCCGAGCAGCAGCAGGTGTCGATCGCCAAGGCGCTGGTCGGCAACGCGAAGGTGCTCATCCTCGACGAGCCCTCGGCGATCCTCACCGACGCCGAGATCGAGGTGCTCTTCGGCGTCGTCCGGCGGCTGGCCTCCACCGGGGTGGCGATCATCTACATCTCCCACCGCCTCGACGAGCTGTTCGTCATCGCCGACGAGGTCACCGTCATGCGCGACGGGCAGACCCTGGGCACCTGGCCGATCGAGGAGCTCTCGGTCCGGCGGGTCGTCGAGCTGATGGTGGGCGGCATCCTCGAGGACACCCCGCCTGCGCACACCGTCCCCGACGCCCCGCCACGGCTGGTCCTGGAGGACCTGTCCTGCGAGGGCGAGTACGCGCACGTCGACGTCGCCGTCCGCCCGGGCGAGATCGTCACCCTCTACGGCCTGATCGGCTCGGGCGCCGCGGAGGTCGCCGAGACCGTGTACGGCATGCGCCGGGCCACCGGCGGCCGGATGCTGCTCGACGGGCGACCGATCGCCCCCTCATCCCCCCGCGCCGCCAAGAAGCTGGGCATCGCGCTGCTGCCGGCCAACCGGAAGCTGCAGGGCCTGTTCAGCTTCCAGTCGATCGCGTTCAACATCTCCGCCGGCCACCTGCCGCTGCTGTCCAAGCTGGGCACCTGGATGGACCGCCGGCGGGAGCGGCAGGTCGCCCGGGACTTCATCACCCGGCTGTCGGTGAAGACGCCGCACGAGCGGCAGCCGGTCTCGGCCATGTCCGGCGGCAACGCGCAGAAGGTCGTGCTCGCCCGCCAGCTGGTGGAACGGCCCAGGGTGCTGGTGCTGGCCGAGCCCACGCAGGGCGTCGACGTCGGCGCCAAGGAGGAGATCCACCGGATCGTCCGGTCGCTGGCCGACGAGGGGACCGCCGTCCTCATCGTCACCTCGGACCTGCCCGAGGCCATCCGCATCTCCGACCGGCTGCAGGTCGTCCGGGCCGGGACCACGACGGTCGAGTTCGGCCCCGGGGCGAGCCAGGCCGACGTCCTGGCCGCCGCCGCGGGAGCGCTCGACCAGGAGGAGGCGGCATGAGCTCGTCCACCCTCACGCCCCCCGGCGGTGCCGCCCCGGCCGGGCCGCAGGCGCACGCCGCCACGGCTCGCGGGCGGGTCCTGCCGTTCCCGATCACCGGCCAGGAGATCGTGCTGATCGTGGTCATCGCCGCCCTCTGGGTGGCGCTGGCCCTCGCCACCCCGGCCTTCCTGACCAGCGGCTCGATCGTGCCGCTGCTGGTGGCCATGGCGCCGGTCGCGCTCATCGGCATCGGGATGACCGTCATCATCATCACCGGCGGCATCGACGTCTCGGTGGCCGGCATCGTCATGGTCTGCGCCGTCGTGGTGGCCAAGGCGATGGTCGACTCCGGGGTCTCCCTGCCGGTGGCGGTGCTGCTGTCGGTGGTCCTCGGCGGCGTGCTCGGCCTGGTCAACGGCGTGCTCATCGCCTACGGGCGGGTGCACGCGATCATCATCACCTTCGGCACCGCGAACCTGTTCAAGTTCCTCGGGCTGCAGTTGTTCGGCGGCACCACGGTCGACAACATCCCCGGCACGCTGGCCTTCTTCGGCCGCGGGGAGGCCGGCCGCACCCTCGGCGTCCCGCACAGCTTCCTGATCATGCTGCTCATCGCCGCGGCGGCCTGGTACTACCTGCGGCACACGCCCGGCGGGCGGCACCTGTACGCGATCGGTGGGGACGCCGACGCCGCCCGGCTGGCCGGGGTGAAGGTGCAGCGGCGGGTGATGTCGGCCTACGTCCTCACCGGCCTGCTCACCGGGCTGGCCGCCTGCTTCGTCATCGCGCGGGGCACGTCCACGCTGGCCCCGAACGTGGGCGCCGGGATGGAGCTGGCCGCGATCGCCGCGGTGGTCATCGGCGGCACCTCGATCATGGGCGGCCGCGGCTCGGTCCTCGGCACGGTGCTCGGGGCGCTGCTCGTGCAGACGGTCACCTCCGGGGTGACCCAGCTGGGCTGGCGCTCGCAGCTGTCGGCCCTGTTCATCGGCATCTTCATCCTGATCGCCGTCGGGGCCGACCTGCTCCGGCAGCGGGCGAGGAGGACGACGTGAGCACCGCGGTCTCACCCCAGGTCCCGGCGCCGGCGCCGCGGTCCGACGACGAGGCCGGTCCCCGGCAGTCGCGGGCCCGGGCGCTGCCCGAGCTGGTCCTGCGGGCCCTGCTCACCCAGCGGATCGTGCTGCTGCTGGTGCTGCTGGTCGCCGTCGTCGTCACGTTCCTGACGCTGTCGGCGCGCAACTACCTGACCGCGCCGTACGACGCGTCCTACCTGTCGGCCACGCTGATCAGCGCCGTCCCGCTGGTCATGCTCGGCCTGGCCGAGCTGCTGGTCATCACCTCCGGGCGGGGCGGGATCGACCTGTCGGTCGGCGCGATCGTGTCGCTGACCAGCATGGTGTTCGGCTTCGCCTACGGGGAGTGGGGCTGGCCGCTGTGGACCTCGATCGTGCTCGCCGCCGCGTTCGGCGGTCTGTGCGGCGCGGTCAACGGGTTCCTCATCGCCTACATCGGCTACCCGGCGCTGATCACCACCCTGGCGACCTACTACGCCTTCTCCTCGATCGCGATCGTCATCAACGACCAGCAGCCGATCAGCACCCAGCCGATCCAGGAGTTCTTCTCCGCCGCCCGGTCGGTCCCGATCGGCGGCGGTGAGGACCCGCTGCAGGTGCCGCTGGGCATCCTGACCTTCCTGCTGCCGACGACGGTGGTCGTCTGGCTGCTGCTCAACCGCAGCACGTACGGACGGCGGCTCTACGCCATCGGCACCAACGACGTGGCCGCGGAGTGGTCGGGCATCGACGTGCGGCGCACCCGGTTCACCGCCTACCTCACGGCCGGGGTGATCTCCGGGCTGGTCGCGGTCGTGACGGTGGCCCAGTTCGCCTCGGCGCGGCCCGACGCCGGGGTGGCGGGCAACGGCATGGCGCTGCCGGCCATCACGATCGCCGTCCTCGGCGGGGTGGCGATCACCGGTGGCATCGGGCGGGTGGCCGGCGTCGTCCTGGCCACGCTGCTGATCGTGTGGCTCAACGCCGGGATCCTGCTGGCCGTGCCGGGCAACGCCGGCTCGCAGTACCAGCTGTTCGCGCTCGGCATCGTGCTGGTCTTCGCGGCCCTGCTCAACGGCTACGCCAACCGCAGGTACGGGAGGACCGGGTGAGCGCCGTCTGGGACCCCGGCCTGGTGAGCGAGGAGCTGGTCGCGCTCACCCGGTCGCTGGGCGAGCGGTCCCGGGACCTCGTCGTCCTCGCCGAGGGCAACACCTCCCAGCGGCTGCCCGACGGCCGGGTGGTGGTCAAGGCCTCGGGGTCGAACATGCGCACGGCCACCGCCGAGGACTTCGTCGTCGTCGACGTCGACCCGCTGGTGGAGCTGATGGGCTCGCCGACGGCGACCCAGGCCGACCTGACCGCGGCCCTCGACGCCGGGGAGCACGGCGGCCGGCGCCGGCGGGCCTCGATCGAGACGCTGGTGCACGTGGCCGCGCAGGCCCTCGCGCCGACGGCGTTCGTCGGGCACACCCACCCCACCGCGGTGGTCGGGCTGCTCGCCAGCGTGCACGGGCCCACCGCCTGGGACCGGCACGTGTACTCCGACGAGGCCGTGGTCATCGGCCGCCCCCTCCACGTCCCCTACGCCACGCCGGGGATCGACCTCGGGCGGGTCTACCTGGAGGCGCTGCGCCGGTACGCGGACGCCCACGGAGAGCTGCCCACCCTGGTCCTGCTCGGCAACCACGGCATCGTGGTCAACGCGCCGGCCCCGGCGGGGGTCGAGGCCGCGTCGGAGATGGCGGTCAAGGGCGCGCGGGTGCGGGTGGCCGCGTACTCGGTCGGCGGGGTGGTCCCCCTCGACGCCGCGAAGGTCGAGGAGTTCTTCGCCCGGGAGGACGTCGTCGAGCGCCGGACCCGCATCGGCGGCGCGCCGGCATGACCCTGCCCCGGCGGCTGCGGGCGGTGTTCCTCGACGTCGGGGGCCCGGTCTACGACGACGGCAACTTCCTGGCCGCGGTCGTGCGGGCCCTCGACGAGCTGCGCGCCGAGCAGGGCCGCGGCCCGGTGGACCGGGCGGAGGTCCGGCGGGTCCACGACGCGGCCCGGGCGCGGCAGGGCGGTTCGCTGCGCACCGCGCTGGCCGAGGGGCTGCTCGGCGACGCCGGGTTGCGGGGCGCGCTGCACGAGCGGACCCGCCGGCACTGGGTGCACCCGCCGGGCACCCTCTACCCCGACGTCCTGCCGCTGCTGCGGGCCCTGCACGGGCGGGTCGCCGTCGGCGTGCTCGCCAACCAGGAGGCCACCGTCGTCGACGCGCTCCAACGCGACGGCGTCGCCCCCTTCGTCGACGTCTGGGGTGTGTCGGCGATCGTCGGGTTCGAGAAGCCCAGCCCCGAGCTGTTCGCCTGGTGCCTGGAGCGGGCCGGCTGCGCGCCGGAGGAGGCGGTGCACGTGGGCAACCGGCTCGACAACGACGTCCGGCCCGCCGCCGCGCTGGGCCTGGGCACCGTGTGGGTGCTGCGCGGCGAGGCGCCCGACGAGCCGACGCCCGAGCAGCTGGCCGAGGCCGACCTCGCGGTGGCCGACCTGACCGGCCTCGCCGAGGTGCTGCTGCCGCTGACCGCCCCGCGACGGTGACCGTGGACGACCTGGTCCTCGGCGTGGACCTGGCCACCGCCGCGGTCCGGGTCACGGCGG
Source organism: Geodermatophilus sp. SYSU D01105 (assembly GCF_054050095.1). NCBI lineage: Bacteria > Bacillati > Actinomycetota > Actinomycetes > Geodermatophilales > Geodermatophilaceae > Geodermatophilus > Geodermatophilus sp. SYSU D01105. Next base: position 7,521 of record NZ_JBJGYR010000039.1, on the reverse strand, counting down.
TGCAGACCGGCACCGGGGACGTCGTCGCCACCGCCTCGGCCGCGCTCCCCGCGCCCGCGGTGCCCGCGCCGGGGTGCCAGGAGCAGGCACCGGTGCACGCGACGGTGGTGCGGTCGGTGCTCCGGACGGTGACCGCCGGGCTGGGCGCGCGCGCGGCCGCGGTCGGGGCGCTCTCGGTGACCGCGACCTCCGGCAGTGTCGTGGCCACCGACGAGCGCGGGGTACCGCGCGGTGCCGTGCTGCTCTACGCCGACCAGCGCGGCACCGACCGGGTGCGCGCCGCGCTCGGCCGCCCGGTCGGCGCCGCCTCGACCCTGGGCCGGCTGGCCTGGCTCGCCGAGCAGGACCCGCACGCCCGGTTCCTGCACGTGCCCGACGTCGTGGTGGCCGACCTGACCGGGCGGCTGGTCACCGACACCTCGCACGCGCTCAAGGCCGGGATCGACCCGGTCGCCGCGCGGTGGCCGGCCGAGCTGCTCGCCGCGGCCGGCGTGCCTGACGACGCGCTGCCGGAGCTCGTGCACCCGGGCACGGTGGTCGGCGAGGTCCGCCCCGGCGTCGCGGCCGAGCTCGGCCTGCCCGCGGGCGTGCGGGTGGTGGCCGGGATGACCGACGGCTGCACCGCGCAGCTGGCCGCGGGGGCGGTCGCACCGGGCCGGACGACCGGCGTCCTGGGGACGACGCTGGTGCTCAAGGGCGTCGCCCGGCAGGAGGTGACCGGCTTCGGCGGTGCGGTGTACTCGCACCTGTCCCCCGACGGCCGGTGGTGGCCCGGCGGCGCGTCCAACACCGGCGCCGGGGTGCTGGCCGGGGTGCCCGACCTGGCCGCCGCGGACGCCGACGCGGACCGGCAGGGCCCCTCGCCGTGGACCGCCTACCCCCTCCCGGGCACCGGCGAGCGCTTCCCGTTCGCCCGCGCCGACGCGACCGGCTTCCTGCTCGGCCCCGGCACCCCGACCCCGTTGCAGCGCCACCGCGCCCTGCTGGACGGCGTCGCCCTCGTCGAGCGGCTCGGCCTGGAGCGGCTGGCCGCGCTCGGGGTCGCCTCCGCCGACCACCGGGTCGTCGGCGGCGGCTCGGGGTCGGCAGTGTGGACGACGATCCGTGCCAGCGCCCTCGGCCGGCCGGTGTCCCGGCCCGCCGAACCGTCGAGCGCCTTCGGTGCCGCGGTCCTCGCCGCCGCCGCGCTGGCCGGTGCCGCACCGGCGGAGACCGCCGACCGGATGGTGCGCGCCGCCGAGGTGGTCGACCCCGACCCCGCCCAGGTCGGCCCGCTCGAGGAGGGCTTCCGGCGGCTGGTCGACGAACTGCGCCGGCGCGGCTGGCTGGACGACTGACCACCGGATGAGAGGAAGAGGTCACATGGCGATCACCCACGGCGTCCACGCGCTGGTCTGGACCGGGGGCTGGTCCCCCGACGAGGCCCGGCACGCGATCGCCTCCACGGCCGAGGCCGGCTACGACCTGATCGAGATCGCCCCCATCGACCCCACCGGGTTCGACGCCGACCTGACCGCGCGGTTGCTGCAGGAGCACGGCCTGCAGGTGAGCGCGTCGCTGGGGCTCAGCGCGGACACCGACGTGTCCAGCGAGGACCCCGACGTCGTCGCCCGGGGGCGCGAGCGCCTGGCGACGGCTCTGTCGGTGCTGCGCGACAGCGGCGGCTCGGTGCTGTGCGGCGTCCTGTACTCCAAGCTCGGCAAGTACGCCGGGCCGGCGACCGAGCGCGGCCGGGCCAACTCCCAGGAGGCGATCGCCTGGCTGGCCGACAAGGCCGCCGACTCCGGCATCACGCTGGCACTGGAGTTCTGCAACCGCTACGAGACCAACGTCATCAACACGACCCGGGAGACGCTGGACTTCATCACGGCGGTGGACCGGCCCAACGTCATGGCCCACCTGGACACCTACCACATGAACATCGAGGAGCACTCGTTCCGCGAGGCGGTGCGGGCCGCCGCGGCGGCCGGCCGGCTGGGCTACGTGCACGTCGGGGAGTCCCACCGCGGCGCGCTGGGCACCGGCACCATCCCCTGGACGGAGTTCTTCGGCGCGCTCACCGAGGTGGGTTACGAGGGGATCGTGACCTTCGAGTCGTTCTCCTCCGAGGTCGTGCACCGGACGCTGTCCAACGACCTGGCGATCTGGCGCAACCTGTGGACCGACAACGTCACCCTCGCCCGCGAGGCGCTCGCGTTCACCAAGGCAGGGCTGGCGGCCGCCGGCGGGCGCGGCTGACCCCGGTCCGCGACGTCGCCACGGCGCGACCCTCCCCGGCGGCGGCCGGTGTCGTCGCAGCCGCCGCCGGGGTCGTGGTCAGCGGCGCGGCTCGGGGATCTGCGGCGAGCGCAGCGGGCGGAACGCCGCCCGCACCTCGGTCGCGAACAGCTCGGGCTCCTCCCAGGCGGCGAAGTGGCCGCCCCGATCGACCTGGTGGAAGTAGCTGAGGGTGGGGTAGGCCTTCTCGGCCCAGCTGCGCGGCGTCCGCCAGATCTCGCCGGGGAACGTGGTGAACCCGACCGGGACCGTGACCTCCGGGAGGGGCCGGCCCGCCGCGGCGGCCTGGGCGGCGACCCCGTAGCTGTCCCAGTAGGACCGGGCCGCCGAGGCGCCGGTGCCGGTGAGCCAGTACAGCGTGGTGTTGTCGAGGACGGAGTCCCGGGTGAGGTTGCCCGCGGGTTGGCCGTCGACGAAGGCCCGGGAGATCTTGTAGTAGGCGTCGGTGTCGTGGTCGAGCATCCACGCCGCCAGGGCGGCGGGTGAGTCGAGCAGGGCATAGCCGATCGTCTGCGGCCGGGTGGCCATCTCGAGGAAGTAGCCGAAGCCGCTCGTGCGGAACCTCTCGATCGCGGCGGCCGCCGCGCGTTCCTGCTCGGTGTCGGTCGGCTGGGGGCCGCCCAGCACCGTCACGAGCAGGTTGGTGTGGATGCCGATCAGCCCCTCGGGCGCCTGGCGGCCCATCGCGTCGGTGACGCCGGCGCCGACGTCGCCGCCCTGGGCGACGTAGCGCGCGTAGCCGAGGCGGCGCATCAGCTCCGCCCACGCCCGCGCGACGCGGCCGACGTCCCAGCCGGTCTCGGTCGGCTCGCCGGAGAAGCCGTAGCCGGGCAGGGAGGGCAGCACCAGGTCGAAGGCGTCCTCGGCCGCTCCGCCGTACGCGGGTGGATCGGTGAGCGGGCCGACGGAGTCGAGCAGCTCGATGACCGAGCCGGGCCAGCCGTGCGTCATGACCAGCGGCAGCGCGTCCGGGTGCGGGGACCGCACGTGGAGGAAGTGGACGTCCACGCCGTCGATCTCCGTCGTGAACTGCGGCAGCGCGTTCAGCCGCGCCTCGACCCGGCCCATGTCGTAGTCGTCGGCCCAGTAGCGGCACAGCGCCTGCATCGTCGCCAGCTGCACGCCCTGCTCGCGATCGGCGACCAGCTCCCGGGAGGGCCAGCGCGTCGCGGCGAGGCGGCGGCGCAGGTCGGCGACCGCCTCCTCCGGGATCTCCGCGCGGAAGGGACGGATCGCACTGCCGGTCTGTTCTGCGACTGCGGTCATGGCGGGCCCTCGGGAGTAGGAGCGGGGGAAGTCGCACACCGGGCCAGACCGGCGACGCACCGTGGCACCGGGGGCTGGGCTTCCAGGACCCGTCCACCCTCGCGCTGCGCCCTCGGGTGGCAGCAGGGACGAACGGCCCAGCCCCGCATGTCCGCACCCCACGTCACGGACGGCTCTCAGGACGGCACACCCGGACCGTGGGCGCTGGGGCCGGGTCCTCCCGCGTGGGGACCCGGCCCCAGCGCCCCGCGTCGTCATCCGCGGGAACGAGGACCCGGCTGGTCCTCGATGACGTCGAGCCCTGCTCCCGCAGCCGCGCCAGGCTGTCCAGCATGCCCTGCACCACCTCCGGGTCGTGGCCCTCCCAGCCCTCCACCTCGCCGACGACACGCAGCGGATGGCGGGTGCGGTAGGACTGCGTGGGGTTGCCGGGGAACCTCTTGTCGGTCACGTTCGGGTCGTCCTCGAAGGGGCCCAGGGGCTCCACGACGTAGACATGTCCCCGCTCCCCACCCCCGGCCAGCGCCGTCGCCAGCTCCGCTCCCCAGGCGGCGGTGTCCACGAGCGCGGTGGAGTAGACGTGGTTGGACACCCGGCCCTCCAGGAAGGTGGAGCTGTGGCCGGGAACGAGCTCGTCGCCGACCTCGAGCGCGGACCTCGTCCCGTGGTAGAAGGGCCCCTCGACGTGCTCGCAGCGTTCGTAGGTCACGGGGATGCGGGTGCTGCCGTCCTCGCCCATCGCTGTCCTCTCCTCGCACGTCACGGTCGGCCGCCCTCCTGCAGCGTCGGCCGGACCACCCACCGGCGACCGGCCGGGGCTGGAGGGCGCCCCTACGTCTCCGCGAGGACGCGCAGCACCAGGTCGCGGTCGCAGTTGCCGCCGGTCATGACGACCGCCGCGACGGCGCCGTCGGGGCGGGCGGTGTCGGCCAGCAGGCCCGCGAGCGCGATCGCACCGGCCGGCTCGGGCATCTGGTGCGTGGTCTGCCACAGGACCCGCATCGCCTGAGCCGTCGCCTGGTCGCTGACCTGCACGAAGCGCGCTGCTCCGCGGACCATCACGTCGACGGCGTCCTCGTCGGGGACCCGGGTGGCGACGCCGTCGACGAAGGTGTCGGCCTCGGGCGTCGTGACCGGGCGCCGGGCCGCGAACGACAGGGCGTGCGCCGGGGCGCCCTCCGCTCCGACCGCGACCACCTCGGTGCCGCGGCCGAGCAGGTCGCGGACGGCGATGTTCGCGCACAGTCCGGAGCCCTGGCCGACCGGCACGTACACGACGTCGAGGGCGGGCGCCTGCTCGTGCAGTTCGGCGGCGTAGGTGGCGACGCCGGCGACCAGGTCCCGGTGGAACGACGGCACCATCCGCAGTCCGCGCTCCTCCGCGAGCCGGACGGCGTGCTCGCGCGCCTCCTGGAAGTCGCGCCCGTGCACGACCAGCTCGGCGCCGAACCCCTCCATCGCGGCGTTCTTGTCCGGGCTGTTGCCCTCGGGCACGACGATCGTGACCGGGATGCCGTGCGCCCGTCCGGCGTAGGCCAGCGACTGGCCGTGGTTGCCCCGCGTGGCCGAGACCAGGCCGCGCACCGGGCGTTCCTCCTCGGCCAGCCGCGCCGCGTGGACCAGGCCGCCGCGCACCTTGAAGGCACCGGTCGGGGTGGCGTTCTCGTGCTTGACCCAGGTCGGCGTCCCGGTGACCTCCTCCAGCAGCGGCCAGCGGTACGCCGGGGTCACCGGCACGTGCGGCCGCACGATGTGGACGGCGGCGTCGAGCTCGGCGCGCGTGATCACCGGGCGAGCGTAGACAGCTGTCACCTGGTCCGGTCGGCCCCGAGGGCGCACTTCCGTCCGTCGGATCGTCGCGAGCCAGGCCGGCGCGCCGTCGTCGTGGTAGCGCGTCAGGACCCGGTCCGGCTCGATGGCGAGGGCGTCCCCACCGGTCTCGCGGCGCCTCGGCGCGCGCAGGTCCACCTGACGAACGGGGTGCGGGCCGGTGTCGGGGCCGACGTCGCCGAAGCACAGCAAGGTGGAGGGTCCCGCCGGGCTCGGTCACCGACGCCAGGCTCGCCACGTGGCCGGCTCGTTCGCCGGCGTCGAAGGCGTGGAACAGCCCGGAGTCCAGCACCGTCTGGAACGTCCGCCCCAGGCGCTCGAGTCGGAACGCGTCGGCCACGGCGGACGCGGCCGCGATCCCCCGCTGGGCCGCCTCGACCCGGGCCATGGCCACGGCGGTCTCCCCGACGTCGACGCCCTGGACCGGCAGCCCTCGCGAGGCGACGTGCAGCGCGTTGTCGCTGGTACCGCAGCCGACGTCGAGGACCGACCCGGTGGCCCGTGACCCGCCGACTCGGCCATTCCCCTGGGGCCGCTCCTCACGGGTGAGCCAGCCGGGCGGCGGCCGCATCCCACGCGGCCGGCGACCCGGACGGTGCATAGGTCTGCACCTCCTGGGTGGCCCGCAGCAGCGCGCGCAGCTCGGGCAGCCCGCCGTCGAGCACCCCGGCCGCGCGGGCCTGCACCAGCGCGTTGCCCAGCGCCGCGGCCTCGACCGGCCCGGCCACGACCGGCAGCCCGCACGCGTCTGCGGTGAGCTGGCAGAGCAGGGTGTTGCGCGCTCCGCCGCCCACCAGGTGCACGACCCCGACCTCGCGGCCGGAGAGCTCCGCGGCCCGCCGGACGGCCCGGCGGTAGGCCAGCGCGAGGCTGTCGAGGATGCACCGCACCGTCGCCGGCACGCTCTGCGGCGGCGGCTGCCCGGTCTCGGCGCAGGCCGCGGCGATCCGGGCCGGCATGTCGCCGGGCGGCAGGAACCGCGGGTCGTCGGCGTCCACGACGGCCGTGAAGGCGGGCACCTGCGCGGCGGCGGCCAGGAGGTCGGGCAGGTCCGCGGGCAGCCCGGCGGCCGCCCACGCCCGCTGCGACTCCTGCAGCAGCCACAGCCCCATCACGTTGTGCAGGTAGCGGACGGTGCCGTCCACGCCGAGCTCGTTGGTGAACCCGGCGGCCCGGCTGGCCTCGGTGAGCACCGGCTTCTCCAGCTCCACCCCGACCAGCGACCAGGTGCCGCAGGAGACGTAGGCGAACCGGTCGGACGACGCCGGGACGCCGACCACGGCCGAGGCGGTGTCGTGTGAGCCGACCGCGGTGACCGGCACCGGCCCGGCCAGCCCGGTCTCGGCCAGCACCTCGGGGGTCAGCTCCCCCAGCCGCTCCCCCGGCTGACGCAACGGCGGGAACAGCCCGCGGTCCAGGCCGAGCCGGTCGACGAGCTCCCAGGCCCACTCGCGGGTGGTCGCGTCGAGCAGGCCGGTGGTCGAGGCGTTGGTGACCTCCGCGCCGACCGCGCCGGTGAGCCAGTAGGCCAGCAGGTCCGGGATCAGCAGCGCCGTCCGCGCCGCGGCCAGCTGTGCGGTGCCCCGGGCCGCCGCGAGCTGGAAGACCGAGTTGAACGGCAGGTGCTGCAGCCCTGTCACCCGGTACAGCTCCTCGGGCGGGACGATGGCGTGCACCGCCGCCACCGCGGTCGCGTGCCGGGCGTCCCGGTAGTGCACCGGGTTGCCCAGCAGCGCGCCGTCGGCGTCGAGCAGGCCGTGGTCGACCGCCCAGCTGTCGATGCCCACGCCGTCGAGGTGCCCGCCGTCGACCCGGCCGGCGGCCCGCAGCCCGTCGAGGACGCCGGCGTAGATGCCGAGCACGTCCCAGTGCAGGGTGCCGCCGAGGCGCACCGGCCGGTTGGGGAACCGGTGGGCCTCGGTCAGCTCCAGCCGGTCCGGACCGACCCGCGCGGCCATCACCCGGCCGTTCGAGGCCCCCAGGTCGACCGCCGCGAACACGGAGCTCACCGCAGGAAGGCCGCCGCGACGCCGGAGTCGACGGGGATGTGCAGGCCGGTGGTGCGGGACAGGTCGCCGGCGGTGAGGGCGTGGACGGCGTCGGCGACGTGGTCGGGCAGCACCTCGCGCTTGAGCAGGGTGCGCTGGG
>NZ_JBJGYR010000038.1:0-28565 GCF_054050095.1 Geodermatophilus sp. SYSU D01105 | reverse complement strand
CTCAGCGAGTCAGCCCGCCGGAAGGCGCTGCCAGCCTGGCTGCACGAGTACAACCATCACCGGCCCCACACCGCGATCGGATGCCACCCGCCGATCACCCGCTTGAACAACCTCTCCGGGCAGTACAGCTAGCGCGGGGGCGGGCTCGACGCGTAGGCGAGCAGCCGCCAGTCCCCGTCGGCGCGGGTCCAGACGGCGGTGGCGAGGTTGTCGAGCTCCTTCGGGACCCCGTCGACGTCGACGTCCGCGGTCATCCGGCCGACCACGACCGCGGCATCCCCGGACACCTCGACCCGCTCGACCGGGTGCTCGGCGCTCCGGTAGACGTAGTAGCGCGACCGGAGCTTGTCCAGGTACTCGTCCTTGGTGTCGCGCCGGCCGCTGGAGTGGGTGTAGGTCATGCCGGGGGCCAGCAGCGCGTCCAGCGCGGTCAGGTCGCCCTGCACCATCGCCCGGTAGCGGCGGTCCTCCGCGTCGAGCACCGCCTGCACGTCGTCGCTGGTGTCGGCCATGCGCCCATCCTGGTGGCCAGCGGCGCCGGCACGCACCCCGGGCCCGTCGGGAGAACGCTGCCGCCGCCGGTCGGGAGGGTCTAGCGTCCGCGCGTGGACGGCGACGAACGCGCAGCGCCCCGCCCCGCGGAGCAGGATGCCCGGCGTCCCGCCGACGAGGCCGGCTGGTTCCGGCAGGCCCCGCCCTGGCTGCGCCGCGGAGTGGTGTTCGCGCTGGTCGCGATCGCCGTCTTCCAGGTCGCGGTGTGGGCCTTCGCCAGCCTCCGCGGCTTCCTGGGGCTGCTCTTCCTCGCCTGGCTGTTCTCCATCAGCGTCGAACCGGTGGTCGCCCGGCTGGCCCGGACCGGGATGCGGCGCGGGGCGGCCACCGGGCTGGTGCTGTTCGGGCTCACCGTGCTGGTGGTGGGGTTCCTCACCGCCTTCGGCACCCTGCTGGTCGACCAGCTCACCTCGCTGTTCCGGGCGCTGCCCGACGTGGTTCGCGAGGTCGTCGTGTGGGTCAACCGCAGCTTCGACACCTCGTTCCGGCCCAGCGACATCGTCGACTCACTCGACCTCACGCCCGAGCGGGTGCAGGGCATCCTGTCCGACCTCACGCCCGGGGTCGTCGGCATCCTGACCGCGCTGGTCGGCCTGCTCTTCCAGGGGCTGACGTTCCTGCTGTTCGCCTTCTACATGTCCGCGCAGGGCCCCGCGTTGCGGGCGTCGGTCGCCCGGCGGTTCCCACCGCGCCAGCAGCGGGTGATCTCCACCGTGTGGGCGATCGCGGCGGAGAAGACCGGCGGCTACGTGGTCTCCCGGCTGGTGCTGGCCACGATCAGCGCCCTGGCCACCGGGGTCGTCCTGTGGCTGCTCGGCGTGCCCTTCTGGCTGCCGCTCGCGCTGTGGACCGGGGTGGTGTCCCAGTTCATCCCCACGATCGGCACCTACCTGGCCATCGGGGTCCCGGCGCTCATCGCACTGGCCGGGCAGCCGCTCGACGCGCTGTGGGTGGTCGTGTTCGGGGTGGTCTACCAGCAGGTCGAGAACTACCTGCTGGGCCCGCGGATCACCGCCGCCACCGTCTCCATCCACCCCGCGGTCGCCTTCGGCTCGGTCATCGTCGGTGCGGCGCTGTTCGGGCCGATGGGCGCGCTGGTCTCCATCCCCGTCGTCGCCGCGGTCCAGGCGGTCGTCGAGACCTACGGCCGCCGCTACGAACTCGTCCCGGAGGCCCTCGCCGTGCCCGAGCCCCGTGCCGATGAGCCCGAGCCGCTCCCGGGGTCGGAACGGGCATGACCGACGACGACGCCGCCATCCGTGACCTGGTGACCCGGTGGGCGGAGGCGGTGCACACCGGCGACCTCGAGGGCGTCCTCGCCGACCACGCCGAGGACGTCGTCGTGTTCGACGTCCCGCCGCCGGACGACGGCGTGCGGGGCCTGGCCGCCTACCGCGAGATCTGGCCGCCGTTCTCCGCGTGGCAGCGGCAGGGGGTGTGCTTCGAGGTCGTCGAGCTGGACGTCACCGCCGGGACCGACGTCGCGTACGCGCACGCGCTGCTGCGCTGCGGCACCCCGGAGGAGCTGGCGGAGGCCCCGGCGCGGCGGCTGCGGCTGACCCTCGGCCTGCGCCGGGAGGACGGCCGCTGGCTGGTCGCGCACGAGCACCACTCGTTCCCGCTGCGCTGACCCGCCGACCGCCCGAGCGCGGCGGTCGGCGGGTCAACGGCCCCTGCAGGGACCTGCGCGAGCGTGCGAGTCGTGCCGGCAGGGGGTCCTCCCTCAGCTGCCCCCGGCCTTCTCCTTCTCGTACCGCTCGGTCATCGTCGCGACCGCCTGCATCTGCTGGGCCGCGTAGTCCTCGCGCTTGCCGCTGGCGAACGCCTTCCAGTCCAGCGTCTGCTGCGCGTGGCTGATCTCGCCGCCCTGGAAGTGCGGCATCACGTGCTGGGCGATGAGCTCCCACGACCGCTTGGTGGCCTGCGGGTTGGCCCACTCGTGGCCGAGCAGCAGCATGCAGCCGAACCCGCCGGACTGGTCCCACAGCCGCTGCACCTGGGCGCGGGCGTCCTCGACCGTGCCGATGGCGCCGATCCCGGCCTCGTTGATGAAGTCGATCATCTCCTTGGCGTCGCCGCCCTCGACCGCCATCTGGGGGAACGCCGCGGTCTTCTGGAAGTACCGGAACCACGTCTCGATGCCGTACTGCACGTCGGCGTAGGCCTGTTCACGGGTCTCGGCGATGTGCATGAGCCCGACCAGCCGCCAGTCCCGCCGCGACACCGACTGGCCGAAGTGCTCGGCGCGCTCCTGGACGACGTTCCAGTGGTGGGCCAGCGCGTCGAAGCCCTCCTTGGTCAGCGTGGCACCGATGGACAGCAGCCCGATGCCGTGCGTGCCGGCCATCCGGGGCCCGGTGGGGGAGGCGACGGCCGCGACGGCGACCTCGAACCGCGGCTGGGTGTAGGGCCGCAGGTGCAGACGGGCGTTCACCAGCTCGTGCGTGCGGGTCTTCTGGGTGACCGTCTCGCCGCGCAGCAGCCGCATGATGATGTCGAGGTCGACCTCGAGCAGCTCGCGGGTGTCGGTCGGGTTGAGCCCCAGCATCATCGAGTCGGTGGGCAGCGAGCCCGGCCCGCACCCCAGCATCGCCCGGCCGCGCGTGAGGTGGTCCAGCAGCACCATGCGCTCGGCCACCCACAGCGGGTTGTGGTAGGCGATCGAGGTCACGCCGGTGCCGAGCTTGATGTGCCGGGTCCGCTCGGCCGCCGCGGCGATGAAGATCTCCGGCGAGGCGATGATCTCGGTCCCGGCCGAGTGGTGCTCGCCGATCCACGCCTCGTCGTACCCCAGGCGGTCGAGGTGCTCGACCAGTTCCAGGTCGCGCTGCAGGGCGAGCGTCGGGTTCTCCCCGGCGGGGTGGAACGGGGCGAGGAAGGTGCCGAAGCGCAGCCTGTCCATGGGTCCTCCTGGGATGGGCGGTGGCGCCGAACGTAACGTGCACCACATCCCCGCTGGGAGTCCCCGGCGCGGGCTTTGGGGAGGCCGATCCCGTTCCGGCGGCGTAGGTTTCCCAGACCACCGTTCGAGGGACGCCATGGGCCTGTTCCGCCGCATCGACGCCGCACGCAGCGCGGCGGGCGCGGCCGCGCGCCTCGGGCTGGGCCTGGCCGCCGCCCCGGCGCTGGTCACCGCCGGCCTGCTCGGGGGGCCCGCGCGGGCGACCGTCCGGACCGCGTCCGAGGTGGGCTCCGCGGTGGCCGGCGCCACCCGGCACCTGGCCCACAGCGCCGCGGTCACCGGCACCCGCGCGGTGGGCACCCTGCTGACCGGCGCCGACCCCGTCCCCGACGGCCACCTGCACTCGCTCCTCGACGCCGCCCGCGGCATGGTCGAACCGCCTCGGCACCGGCACACCCGCCGGGTCTGGGCCGACCGCGGGCACGTCCAGATGGAGGTCTGCGCCCCCTCGGTCGAGGAGCAGCCAGAGGTGCGCCGGGCGCTGCGCCGCCAGCTGGAACGGCTCGAGGGCGTCCAGTGGGCGACGGTCAACGACGTCGTCGGCCGGGTGTTCGTCGCCTTCGACGAGCGCCGGGTGGGCGTCGAGGACGTCGTCGGCGCGGTGACCGCCATCGAGCAGGCCCGGGGCGGTGCCCGGGTCTTCCCCGAGATGGTGGAGCACCCCGCCGACCTCGAGCCGTTGCTGGCCGCCGCGGCCGCCGCGGCCATCGACACCGCCTCGGTCGGCGTCGCCTACCTGGGCAGGGCACTGCCCATCCCGGCGCTGTCCCGGCACGTCACGCTGTCCATCGCCCTGCTCGACAGTCAGCGCTGGGTCCGGTCGGGCCTGGAGGCCCGGATCGGCGTCATCGGCACCGACCTGCTGTTCAACGGCACCAGCGCGCTGCTGCACGCGCTCACGCAGAGCCCGGTCATCCCCGCGCTCAACGCCGCCGCGGCCCTGCAGCAGGTGGTCGAGATGCGCGCCCGCCGCCAGGTGTGGCAGCGCCGCGAGGGCGAGCTGTGCGGCCCCGAGCCGGAGGACGAGACCGAGCCGCTGGTCCCGCCGGGCCCGCGGCCGGTGCCGCTGCCGCCGGGGCCGGTGGAGACCTACCGCGCCCGCCTCGAGCCCGTCGCGCTCGCCGCCTCGCTCGGCATGCTGCCGTTGACCGGCAGCCCCGGGCGCTCGGCCGACATGCTCAAGTCGCAGAACCCCAAGGCCGCGGGCCTGGGGCGGGAGTCCTTCGCCGCCACGCTGGACCTGCTGATGTGCCGGCGCGGGGTGCTGCCCCTCGACGGCTCGGCCTACCGCCGGCTCGACCGCGTCGACACCGTCGTCCTCGACTCCGCCACCCTCTGCACCGGCCCACCCGTCGTCATCGAGGCGACCGCCACCGCCGAGGGGGAGGACGACGCCGCCGTGTGGACCGCCGCCGTGCGGCTGCTGGGCGACCACGACACCCCCGGCGCCGGCGCGGCGGACGGCGAGCCGCACCTGCGGCTGGGGCCGGCGCGCGCCGCCGCGGACGCCGCGGGCGGGGAGGTGCGCAGCCTGCTGCGCGGGCGCCGCCGGGTCGGCGTGGTCACCGTGGCCCCCGAGCTGGACCCGTACGCCGAGGCCCTGATGGCCGCCGCCGCCGACGCCGGCCACCGCGTCGTGCTGACCCGGCACGTGGGCACGCGCGAGGTGGGCGCCGCCGCGGACGAGGTCGCCCCCGCCGGCGAGCCGCTGGTGGAGACGGTGCGGCGGCTGCAGGGGGACGGGCGCGCCGTGCTGCTCGTCTCCGCCGCCGACGGCCCCGCGCTGATGGCCGCCGACGTCGCCGTCGCCCCCGTCGTGCCCGGCTGCGCGCCGGCCTGGGGCGCCGACCTGGTCACCGGCCCCGGCCTGGTCGACGCGTGTGCGGTCGTCGCGGCCACGGTGCCGGCCCGTGCGGTCAGCCGCCGGTCGGTGACCACCGCGGTGACCGGCAACGTGCTGGGCGGGCTGCTCGCCGCGGTCGGCAGCCCCCGGTACGGGCAGGCGAAGGCGACCGCACCGGGCAAGACGGCCAGCACCGCCACGCTGGTCGACGGCGCCTGGACGGCGGTCCGCGCCGCCCGGCGGCCCGTGCCGCCGCCGTCGGTGCACACCCCGTGGCACGCCCTGGAGCCCGACGACGTCCTCGGCCGGCTCGCCGACCTCCCCGAGCAGTCCGACGGCCGGGCCGGCCGGCTGTCCGGAGCCGCCCGGGCGGTGCGTGAGCTGCCGGTCGTGCGGGTGCCCGCCCGCTTCGCGCGGACCGTCGCCGCCGAGCTCGCCGACCCGCTCACGCCCGTGCTGGCCACCGGCGCGGGGGCGACCGCGGCGCTGGGCGAGAACACCGACGCGCTGCTGGTCGGTGGGGTCACGGTCATGAACGCGCTGGTGAGCGGGCTGCAGCGGCTGAGGGCGGAGACCGCGCTGGAGGCGCTGCTGCTCGAGCAGGACGTCACGGTCCGGCGGGAGGTCGACGGCCGGTGCGAGGACGTCCCCGCGAGCGCGCTGCGGGTCGGCGACGTCGTCTGCGTGGCCGCCGGGGACGTGGTCGCCGCGGACGCCCGGCTGCTCGCGGCGACCGACCTCGAGGTCGACGAGTCCAACCTGACCGGCGAGTCGCTGCCCGTGGGCAAGTCGGTGCCGGCCACACCGGGCGCCGACGTCGCCGACCGCACCTGCATGCTCCACGACGGCACCACCGTGGTCGCCGGCAGCGGCCGGGCCGTCGTCGTCGCCGTCGGGTCGGCCACCCAGGCCGGGCGCGCTGCCCGGGCCGCCGGTGGCGCCGCGCCTCCCGCCGGTGTCCAGGCCCGGCTGGCCGAGCTCACCCGGGCGGTGCTCCCGCTGACCCTCGCCGGGGGTGCGGCGGTGACCGCGCTCGGGGTGCTGTGGCGGCGTCCGCTGCGCGAGGCGGTCGCCGCGGGCGTCGCGGTCGCCGTGGCCGCCGTCCCCGAGGGGCTGCCGCTGGTCGCGACGGTGGCGCAGCAGGCCGCCGCCCGCCGGCTGTCCCGCCGCGGCGCGGTCGTGCGCAGCGCCCGGGTGCTGGAGGCGCTCGGCCGCGTCGACACCGTCTGCTTCGACAAGACCGGGACGCTGACGGAGAACCGGCTGAGCGTGTCCCGGCTGCTCCCGCTCGACGACGGCGCCGACGAGGACGACGTGCTGCGGCTGGCCGCGGCGGGGGTGGCCAACGGCGACGCGGAGGCGCACGAGACCGACCGCGCCGTGGTCGAGGCCGCCCGGGAGCGGGACCTGGCCCCGGACGGCGAGGCGCAGGCCTGCGTGCCCTTCGCCGCCGAGCGCGGGTTCTCCGCCGCGGTCCGGGACGGCCGGCTGCTGGTGAAGGGCGCGCCGGAGGTCGTCGTCGCGCGCTGCGCCGGGGCGCCGGACGTGCGGTCGGCGGTGCAGGAGCTGGCGGCCGACGGGCTGCGGGTCCTCGCCGTGGCCGACCGCGACCTCGACGGGGCCCCCGACGACCTCGACGCCGCGGCGACCGACCTGCGGCTGCGGGGGCTGGTCGGGCTCGCCGACACGCTCCGGACGTCGTCGGTCGCCGCGATCGAGCAGCTGCGCGCCGCCGGGGTCCGGGTGGTCCTCGCGACCGGCGACCACCCGGAGACCGCCGGGGCGATCGCCGCGCAGGCCGGCGTGCCCGGCGCCGACCGGGTCGTCACCGGGGCGCAGTTCGCCCGGGCCTCCGACACCGAGCGGGCGCAGATGGTGCGGGAGGGGGCGGTGTTCGCGCGGCTGTCCCCGGAGCAGAAGGTGTCGCTGGTCAGCGCGCTGCGCCGGGCCGGGGCCACGCTCGCGATGACCGGCGACGGGGTCAACGACGCCGCCGCCATCCGGCTGGCCGACGTCGGGATCGGCGTCTCCGGTGCCGAGTCGCCGGCCGCGCGGGCTGCCGCGGACCTGGTGCTCACCGACCTGGACCTGACCCGGCTGGTGGACGCCATCGGCGAGGGCCGGGCCATGTGGCTGCGGGTGCGTGACGCCGTGTCGATCCTGGTCGGCGGCAACGCCGGCGAGGTCGCCTTCACCGTCCTCGGCACCGCGTTCGGCGGGCGCGCTCCGCTGGGCACCCGCCAGCTGCTGCTGGTCAACCTGCTCACCGACATGTTCCCGGCGCTGGCCGTCGCCGTGTCCTCCCCACGGGCAGCCGTCCTGGAGCAGTCGGAGGGCCCCCTGGCCGGGCACCCGCAGGAGGCGGTGCTGCGCGCCGGGCCGCAGCGCGGCTTCTCCGGGGCGGTCCGCCGCATGGTGCTGGTGCGCGGCGCGGCCACCGCGGCCGGCGCCACCGGCGCGTGGGCGGCCGGCCGGCTCACCGGGCCCGCCGGGCGGGCGGGGACGATGGGCCTGGCCGCGCTGATCGCCACCCAGCTGGGGCAGACCGCGTGGGCCGGGCGGCGCAGCCCGCTGGTGCTGGCCACGGCCGCCGGGTCGCTGGCGGTGCTGGTCGCGCTGGTCTCCACGCCGGGGGTCAGCCGGTTCTTCGGCTGCACCCCGCTGGACCCGCTGTCCTGGGGGGTCGTCCTGGGCTGGGCCGCCGCCGGCACCGCAGGGGCCGAGGTCGTCCCGGCCCTGGTGCAGCGGTACCGCGCCCGGTCGGCGAGCGGGCCCGCCCCGGCGTGACGGTCCGCGAGCTCGTCGTCCTCGGCACGGCCAGCCAGGCGCCGACCCGGACCCGCAACCACAACGGCTACCTGCTGCGGTGGGACGGCGAGGGGCTGCTGTTCGACCCCGGGGAGGGCACCCAGCGGCAGATGCTGCTGGCCGGCGTGCCCAGCAGCGCGGTCACCCGGATCTGCCTGACCCACTTCCACGGTGACCACTGCCTCGGCGTGCCAGGCGTGGTGCAGCGGATGTCGCTGGACCGGGTCCCGCACCCGGTGCACGCGCACTTCCCGGCGTCGGGCCGGGAGTACTTCTCGAGGCTGCGGGCGGCGTCGGTCTTCCACGACGTCCTCGACCTGCGGGAGGTGCCGCTGACCGCCGACGGGCCGGTGGCCTCGGGACCGTCGTGGACGCTGGAGGCCCGCCGCCTCGACCACCTGGTGGAGGCCTTCGGCTACCGGCTGGTCGAGCCCGACGGGCGGCGGATGCTCCCCGACGAGCTGGCCCGCGCCGGCGTGGCCGGCCCGGACGTGGGGCGGCTGCAGCGCGAGGGGTCCCTGGACGTCGGCGGCCGGGTCGTCCGGCTGGAGGAGGTGAGCGCGCCGCGGCCGGGGCAGCGGGTCGCCGTCGTCATGGACACCCGGCTGTGCGACGCGGTCTTCGCCCTGGCCGAGGACGCCGACCTGCTGGTCGTCGAGTCGACCTTCCTGGAGGAGGACGCCGCGCTCGCCGCCGCCTACGGCCACCTCACCGCCCGCCAGGCGGCCACCGTGGCGGCGGGGTGCGGCGTGCGCCGGCTGGTGCTCACCCACTTCTCCCAGCGGTACCCCGAGCCCGACGCCTTCCGCGACGAGGCGGCGGCGGTCTTCGACGGCGACCTCGTCGTCGCGCAGGACCTGCAGACCGTCGCGGTGCCGCGGCGCCGGGCCTGAGCCGGCCGACGGCTCAGCGCACCGGGCCGCCGCCGTAGTCGCCGAAGGGCGTCACCGGTGCCGCGGCGACGGGGACGTCGGTGACCGCCCGGCCGGCCGCGTCGCGGATGCGGACCGTGCGCCCGCCCTCGGGCAGGAGCGCGACCGCGCTGCCGTCCTGCAGGGCCACGGTGCCCAGGACGGCGCCGCGGTCGTCGAGCACGGCGGCGTCGGCGGCCGGCGCGGGAGCGGTGACCACCAGCCAGCGGCCGTCGTCCGAGGGCTCGGTCTCCGGCACCGACAGGTCGCAGACCCGGGCGACGACCAGGCCAGCCACGTCGGCGCTGCCGGGCGGGGTGGAGACCCCGCACGGGACCACCCGGCCGGTGCCGCTCGGCCCGACCTGTGCCGCCCACGTCGTGACGACCAGCCCACCGCCGGGGCTGCGCGCGACGACCACGGCGACCGTGCCGGGCACGCCCTCCAGGGGCACCGGGCCCGACCAGAGCAGCTGCGGCTCCAGCGCCGCCGGCTCGGCGCCCAGGGGGACCGCCACCTCCGCGAGCGCGGCCGCGACGGCGGCGGGCGCGGGCCGGACCGGCGACGGGCGCAGGGGCTCGAGCGGGCCCGGTGGGGGAGCGGCGGGCTCGGGGACCGTGGAGACGTCGACCCCGGAGCGGTGCACCGGCCGCCCGTCCCGCACCACCCGGACGCTGAGCGCGGCGCCGACCGCCGGGGTCCCCACCGGGACGACCGCCACGCCGTCGACGTCGTCCACCGGCCGGTAGGTGCGGCCGACCGTCCCGCGGGGGCCCACCTGCAGTCGCGGGGACACCTCGACGGCGTCGTCCCGCCCGGCGACGACGACCAGCGTGGCCGCACCCGGGTCGCCGACCAGCAGCGACACCGGCCGGCCCGGCCCCAGGTGCTGGGGCACGTGCGCGACCAGCTCGCCGGCCGCGGCGCCCACCGGCCCGGTGAGCCACACCCCCCGGAGGTCCTCGTCCACCGTCCCCGCGACCAGGGCCACCCGGCCC
The DNA here is from genome assembly GCF_054050095.1 of Geodermatophilus sp. SYSU D01105. NCBI lineage: Bacteria > Bacillati > Actinomycetota > Actinomycetes > Geodermatophilales > Geodermatophilaceae > Geodermatophilus > Geodermatophilus sp. SYSU D01105. The sequence continues at coordinate 18,491 of NZ_JBJGYR010000038.1, read as the reverse complement.
GCGGGCGTGTCGGTGGCCAGGACGACCTGCCGCTCGTCCTCCGGCGGTGGCACCAGCGGCCCCCAGTCCAGCCGCCGGAGGGCGTCGACGTACGCGCGGTCGCCGGCGAGGGTGCCGCGGGTCGGCTCGGCCAGGACGGCGGTGTCGGAGGGGGCCGCGGCGGCCGGGGCCGGGGCAGGGGCCTCCGGGCCGCGCAGGGCGAGCGGTCCGGCGACGGCGGCCACCGCGACCACCGCCGTCCCCGCCGCGGCGCGCAGCCGGCGGGACCGACGGCTGCGGGAGACGGCGTCGGCGACCGCCTCGGCGGTGCCCAGGCGCCACCTCCCCGGCACGACCGGAGGAGGCGGTGCGGCGTCGAGGGACTCGAGCACCTGCCCGCCGCCGCGCCCTCGCCCGGCGGCGTCGGCCAGCGCTGCGGAGGCGGCGGCGCGCGGGTCGACGCCCGCGCGGCCCCAGCGGCGGTGCACCCGGGACAGCGCCGCCTGCACGGCGTCCTCGGCCCGGCCGGGGTCGCCGGTCAGCCGCAGCGCCTCGGCCAGCAGCGCCGGCCGCTCCGCGGCGACGAACCGGCCGAACGCCTCCTCGACGTCGGTCACCGCTCCAGTCTGCGGCGACCGGCGCGGCCCGGCCCCGGCAGCCCGGGGAGGAGGGGCGGCCCCCCGTCACAGGACGCCGCGGGCCATGATCCCGAGCGGGTCGACGGCGGCGCGGGCCCGGCGGGCGAGGTCGAGGACGTCCGGGCCGACCTGGTCGGCCGCGGGTGGGCGAGGACGCCTTCGCGCCCGCGGGGTGAGGCACCTCCGGCGACGGGGCGCCTCCTCCAGGAGGCGCCCCGTCGCGCGTCTCAGCGCGGCGCGGCGAGGACGACGGCCTCGACCTCCACGGCGATGTCGAAGGGCAGCTCCGCCATCCCCACCGCGGAGCGGGCCGCCCGGCCGGCGTCGCCGAGGACGTCGGTGAGCAGGTCGGAGCAGCCGTCGACCACGGCCGGGATCTGGGTGAACCCGGGCGCGCAGTTCACCATCCCGAAGAGCTTGACCACCTGCCGCACCCGGTCCAGGTCGCCGAGCTCCGCCCGGAGCCGGCCGAGGACCTGCAGACCGGCGAGCCGCGCGGCCTCCCGCCCGGTGTCCAGGTCCAGCCCGCGCTCGCCGACCTTGCCGGTGAGCAGGCTCCCGTCCGGCCGCACCGGTCCCGTGCCGGAGAGGAACAGCAGGTCCCCGGCCCACGTGGCCGGGGCGTAGTTGGCGCGGGGGCTCATCGGCTCGGGCAGCTCGATGCCGAGCTCGCGCAGCCGGTCGTCGACGGTCATGGACCGACCCTGGCCCGGCGACCCGCCGTCCGCGAGCGGCCGGAGGTCCCGACCCCGTGCCCGCGGCCCCGGGGCTAGCCTCCCCTGGTGCCCGGCAAGCCGCTGCGGGACGTCGTCGCGCCCGACCTCGACGTCCTCTTCTGCGGCATCAACCCCTCGCTGCTGTCGGCGGCGCGCGGGCACCACTTCGCCCGGCCGGGCAACCGCTTCTGGCCGGCGCTGCACCTGGCCGGCCTCACCCCGCGGCGGATGACGCCCGACGAGGACGGCGAGCTGCCCCGGTACGGCCTCGGCGTGACCAACCTGGTGGACCGGCCCACCCGGACGGCGGCCGAGCTGACCCCCGACGAGCTGCGCGCGGGCGCTGCCGCGCTGGCCGACCTGGTCCGGCGGTACCGGCCGCGGGTGCTCGCCGTCCTCGGGGTCGGTGCCTACCGGACCGGCTTCGGCCGGCCGCGGGCGGTCCTGGGCCGGCAGGACGAGCGGATCGGCGGGGCGCACACCTGGGTGGTGCCGAACCCGAGCGGGCTCAACGCCCACTACCAGCTGCCCGACCTGGCCCGGCTGTACCGGGAGCTCGGGTCGGCGGCGAGCCGCCCGGGATGCGGCACTCCCTCCGGGGCTCAGGCCCCGGCGAGGGCCGACACGCGGGGCACGGGGGCGGAGACGGCGTAGACGCCGTCCGCGGCGCTCAGGGACGCGCCCGGCAGCAGCCGGCGGACCAGCCCGACGACGCGGTCGTTGTCGACCTGGACGTCGGCGGTGAGGGTCGCGACCCCGCGGCGTGCCGCCAGCTCCACCAGCTCGCGCAGGAGCTGGCGGCCGACGCCGACGCCCTGCCACCCGTCCTCGACGAGGACGGCGACCTCGGCCGTGGCCGGGTCGGCGGGGGAGCGGTCGTAGCGGGCCACCCCGACCACCTCGCCGCCCACCTCGGCGACCAGCGCCTCGCGCAGGTCGTGGTCCACCGCGACCAGCCGGGGGAGCGCGTCCGCCGGCGGGCGGTGCAGCGGCGCGTGGAAGCGGCGGTAGACCGTCTCGCGCGACAACCGGCTCCACAGCCGGCAGAACCGCGGCCCGTCGTCCTCCCGCACCGGCCTGGTGGCCAGCCCGATGTCCATCCCGACCTCCCTGAGTTCGAGAACCGAACTCTGCTCCGGTCGAGTGAGTTCGTCAAGTGAACCCAGCCGGGTAGACTGGCCTCGTGAGCGCAGCCGTGTGGGACCGGTCGCGGTGCTCGGTCGCGGGCACGCTGGCCGTCGTCGGTGAGAAGTGGAGCCTGCTCGTGCTGCGCGAGGCGTTCCTCGGCGTGCGCCGCTTCGCCGACTTCCAGCGTGTGCTCGGCGCGCCGCGGGCGGTGCTCACCGACCGGCTCGCCACCCTGGTGGACCAGGGGATCCTGCGGCGGGTGCCCTACCAGGCCCAGGGGGAGCGGCAGCGGCACGAGTACCGGCTCACGCAGAAGGGGGTCGACCTCCACCCGGCGCTGGTCGCGCTGATGGAGTGGGGGGACCGGTACCTGGCCGGGGAGGGGGACGCGCCGCTGGAGCTCCGGCACCGCGAGTGCGGCGAGCCGGTGCACCTGGCCCTGGTCTGCGAGGCCGGGCACGAGCTCTCCGGCGCCCGCGACGTCCGGCCCGTGCCCCGGGTCCCCGCCGGCTGAGCACTGCCGCCACCACGTCCGAGAGGGTCGTCCTCTGGGTCCTGCCACGCCGGCAGACGATCATCGACCAGGACGAGGACCGGAGCGACTGAGGGCGCCGCCGTCCCCGGCCCCGGGGTTCCGCTGTGCACACTGAACAGCGGCCGACCGGCGACCAGGCGGTCCGCACAGTGACCGGGAGCGGGATGCCTCCATAGCCTGCGGGCCTCCCACGCCCACCCGGAGGCCCCCATGGTTGCTGTTGGCACGGACGACTACGCCCTCGGCCGCGTCCCCCAGGACGCGCGCTACTCCTGGCGCTCGGTCGCGGTGCAGCGCTTCGGGCAGATCTCGGCCCTGAGCCAGTTCCTCCTCGGCTCGACGCTCGGCTTCGGCATGGGGTTCTGGGAGGCCTTCTGGGCCCTGACCCTCGGTGCGGTCATCCTCGAGGTGGTCGCCATCTTCGTCGGCGTGATGGGCGCCCGTGAGGGCATGCAGACCTCGCTGCTGGCCCGCTGGTCCGGCTTCGGCCACGGCGGCTCGTCCCTCGTCGGCCTGGCGATCGGGATCAGCCTGATCGGCTGGTTCGGCATCCAGTCGGCGGTGTCCGCCGAGGGGCTGGTGTCCCTGGTCGGCGTCCTGCCGGTCTGGGCGTGGTCGCTGGTCTTCGGCCTGGCCGTCACCCTCGTGGTGCTCTGGGGCTTCGGCTCGATGCAGTGGGTCGCCTACATCACCGTTCCGGCGTTCGTCCTCCTCGTCGGCTGGTCCATCGTCTCCGCGCTGCTCGACGTCGAGATCGGCGCGCTGGTCACCTCCCCGCCCCCCGGCCCGGAGCTGTCCCTGCTCCAGGGCACGACGCTGGTCGCGGGCGCGTTCATCGTCGGCGCCGTCATCACCCCGGACATGACCCGCTTCAACCGGTCGACCGCCGACGTCGTCAAGCAGACCGTCGTGGGCATCACCCTCGGCGAGTACGTCATCGGCCTGTCCGGCGTGCTGCTCGCCCACGCCGTGCAGTCCGCGGACATCATCACGATCGTCACCTCGTCGGTGGGCTGGGTCGGCACCCTCGTGATCATCCTGGGCACGCTGAAGATCAACGACTGGAACCTCTACAGCTCCGGCCTGGGCATCGTGAACTTCGTCGGCGCGGTCTTCGGCCGGCACGTCAACCGCGCGGCGGTCACCCTCGCCGTGGGCGTCGTCGGCAGCCTGCTGGCCGCCGGCGGCATCCTGCAGCGCTTCACCGACTTCCTCACCCTGCTCGGCGTCGCCTTCCCGCCGATCGCCGGGATCATGGTCGCCGAGTACTTCGTCGTGCGGCAGTGGCGCGGCGCGCTCGAGGAGTCCCGGGCCCGCGGCGCGGTGCCCGACGAGGCCCCCACGTGGGTGCCCGCGACCCTCGTCATCTGGCTGCTCAGCGCGCTGGTCGGGAAGTTCGTGACCTGGGGTCTGCCGTCGATCAACTCGCTGGTGGTCGCGATGGTCCTGTACGTGGTCGCGGGCAAGCTGGGGCTCGTCCGCGGGGTCGGGGTCTCCTACACCCGCGACCTGGCGGGCCCGCGCGTGCACACCGCCACCCCCGAGTCGTCGACGGCCGGCTGAGCCGGAACCCAGGAGGAGAACCACAGTGCGCATCGGCATCGACGTCGGCGGCACCAACACCGACGCGGTCCTCATGGACGGGTCCACCGTCCTCGCGGCGGTCAAGGCGCCGACCAGTGACGACGTGACCAGCGGCATCGTCGGCGCGCTCGACGGGCTGCAGGGCCAGCGGGCGTTCGACCCGGCCGACGTCCGGGCGGTGATGATCGGCACCACCCACTTCATCAACGCGCTGGTCGAGGGCCGCCGGCTGGCGCCGACCGCGGCGCTGCGGCTCGGCCTGCCGGCCACCGCCTCGCTGCCCCCGATGGTCGACTGGCCGCAGCGGCTGGTGGACGCGGTGAGGGGCCGGTCCTACCTGGCCCACGGCGGGCACGAGTTCGACGGACGGCACATCTCCGAGCTCGACGAGGACGAGCTGCGCCGGCACGCCGCGGACATGGGCGCCTCCGGCGTGCGCAGCGTGGCCATCTCCTCGGTGTTCTCCCCGGTCAACACCGAGTTCGAGCACCGGGCCGCGGCGGTGCTGGCCGAGGAGCTGGGCCCCGAGGTGGCGATCTCGCTGTCGTCGGAGATCGGCCGCATCGGCCTGCTGGAGCGGGAGAACGCCACGATCATCAACGCGGCGCTGCGCGAGCTGGCCACCGGCATCGTCGAGGGCCTGGCCAAGTCGGTCAGCGGCCACGGCATCACCGCGCCGATCTACCTGAGCCAGAACGACGGCACGCTGATGGACGTCGACTACGCCCGGCGCTACCCGGTCGCGACCTTCGCCTCGGGCCCGACCAACTCCATGCGCGGGGCGGCGGTCCTCTCCGGCCTGGGCACCTGCGCGGTCATCGACGTCGGCGGCACCACCAGCGACGTCGGGATCCTCACCAACGGGTTCCCGCGGGAGGCCACCACCGAGGTCGTGGTCGCCGGCATCCGCACCAACTTCCGGATGCCCGACGTTCTCAGCGTCGGCATCGGGGGCGGCAGCCTGGTCCGCGACGACGGCGGGGTGACCGTCGGCCCCGACTCCGTCGGGTACCGGCTCATCCAGGACGCGCTCGTCTTCGGCGGGCAGACGCTGACCGCCACCGACGTCGCGGTCGCCGCCGGCCGGGCGGTGATCGGCGACCCCGAGCGGGTCCGCTCGGTCGACCTCGACCTGGCCCGCCGGGCGCTCGAGCGGGTCGCCGTGGACGTCGCCGACGTCGTGGAGCGCATGCGCACCTCGCCCGAGCCGCTCCCGGTCGTCGCGGTCGGCGGCGGCTCGATCCTGCTGCCCGACGAGCTGCCCGGCCTCGGCGCGGTGCACCGGCCGGAGAACTACGCCGTCGCCAACGCCATCGGCGCGGCGATCGCCCAGGTGGGCGGGGAGGTGGACCGCATCTTCGCGATCGAGCCCGGACGCCGGGAGGCCGTCGTGGAGCAGGCCCGCGCCGAGGCGGTGGACCGGGCCGTGGCCGCCGGTGCCGACCCCTCGTCGGTGCAGGTGGTCGACTTCGACGAGGTGCCGATCCCGTACCTGCCCGGCAACGCGACACGGATCCGCTGCAAGGCCGTCGGCGACCTGCGGATGGAGGGCTGACGATGCGCAAGGTGACCCACGAGGACCTGGCCGACCTCGCCCGCGGGGCGGCGGTGCTCGGGACCGGGGGAGGAGGCGACCCGCACGTCGGGCGGCTGCTCGCCGAGGCGGCGCTGCGCGAGCACGGCCCGGTGTCGCTGGTCGACGTGGCGGAGGTTCCCGACGACGCGGTCGTCGTCCCGGTCGCGATGATGGGCGCCCCCACCGTGATGGTGGAGAAGTTGCCGTCGTCGGACCAGGTCGGCACGGCCGTGCAGGCCCTGGCGACCTACCTCGGGCGCACGCCCACGCACCTGGCCTGCATCGAGGCCGGCGGCGTCAACTCGACCATCCCCTTCGTCGCCGCGGCCCAGCTGGGGCTGCCGCTGGTCGACGGCGACGGCATGGGCCGGGCCTTCCCGGAGCTGCAGATGGTGCTGCCCACCCTGGGCGGCATCGCGGCGACGCCCATGTCGATCGTCGACGAGAAGGGCAACCGCGGGGTCCTCGACACCATCTCCAACCACTGGGCCGAGCGGCTGGCCCGCACCGCCACCATCGACATGGGCTGCTCGACGATCGTCTCCCTCTACGCCATGAGCGGCAGCCAGCTCCGCGACAACTACGTGCCCGGGACGCTGTCGCTGTGCACCGAGGTGGGCCGGGCCATCACCGCCGCCCGCGAGGCGCACGCCGACCCCGTCGCCGCGGTGACCGGCGTGCTCGGCGGCCGCGTCGTCCACACCGGCAAGGTGGTCGACGTCGCCCGCCGCACGGCCACCGGCTTCGCCCGCGGCGAGGGCGTCGTCGAGGGGACCGGCGCCGACGCCGGTCACCGGATGGTGCTGCACTTCCAGAACGAGCACCTGATCGCCGAGCGCGACGGCGTCATCGAGGCCACCACGCCGGACCTGATCATCGTGCTGGAGGCCGACACCGGGGAGCCGATCACCACCGAGTCGCTGCGGTTCGGGCAGCGGGTCGCCGTGCTGGCGGCCCCGTGCGACCCGCGCTGGCACAGCGCCGCGGCCCTGGAGCTGGTCGGCCCGCGGTACTTCGGCTACGACACCGAGCCGGTGCGGGCGGTCCCGGCATGAGCTGGCAGCTCGGGCCGGGGCAGCTCGCCGACCTCGCGCGGGGCGCCGCCCTGCTGGGCACCGGGGGCGGTGGCGACCCCTTCATCGGCCGCCTCCTGGTCGAGCAGGCCATGGCCGGGAGCGGCCCGGTCACCGTCCTCGACCCCGAGGAGGTCGACGACGACGCCCTGGTCATCCCCACCGCGCAGATGGGGGCGCCCACCGTCGTCGTCGAGAAGATCCCCCGCGGCACCGAGCCGGTGGCCGCGCTGCGCGCCCTGGAGCGGCACCTCGGCCGGACGGCGCAGGCCACCATGCCGATCGAGTGCGGCGGCATCAACTCGATGATCCCGCTGCTGGTGGCCGCCCGGACCGGCCTGCCGGTGGTCGACGCCGACGGCATGGGCCGGGCCTTCCCGGAGCTGCAGATGGAGACCTTCTCCGTCTACGGGGTCCGCGGCTCGCCCCTGGCCATCGCCGGCGAGAACGACGAGACGGCGATCATCGACACCGGCACGGACAACCGGCGGATGGAGTCCTTCGCCCGGGCGATCACCATCCGCCTCGGCGGGGTCGGGCACATCGCCGAGTACGCCATGACCGGCGCCGAGGTCCGCCGGACCGCCGTCCCGCGCACCATCTCCCTGGCGCTGTCCCTGGGGACGGCGATCCGGGAGGCCCGCGCGGAGCACCGCGACCCCGTGGCCGCGCTGCGCGACGCGCTGGCCCCGACGCTCTACAGCCAGCTCCGGGTGCTGTTCCGGGGCACGGTCGTCGACGTCGAGCGGCGCACCGTGGAGGGCTTCGCCCGCGGCCGCGCGAGGTTCCGCGGCGAGGGCGGCGACTCGGTCCTGGAGATCGCCTTCCAGAACGAGAACCTGGTCGCGACGGTCGACGGGGTGGTGCGCTGCCTGGTGCCCGACCTGATCGTGGTCCTCGAGGCCGACACCGCCGAGCCGATCACCACCGAGGGACTGCGCTACGGCCAGCGGGTGACCGTCGTCGGCATCTCGACGCCGGAGCTCATGCGGACACCCGAGGCACTGGCCACGTTCGGCCCGTCCGCGTTCGGTCTCGACGAGGAGTTCCGCCCCGTCGAGAGCCGGGCGGAGGACGCCGACCCGGTGGGCGCGGGCCCGGTCTGAGCAGGCGGCCGGCCCGGGCGCGCGACCGGTCGCCGGCCGAGGGGGTGGCACGATCCTGCGCATGCGGTCGGCACCGGCGTTGCGCCGCCTCACGGCGGCCGACGTGCCGCCGCTGGAGCTGGGCGTCTCCCTGCTGGGCTCCGGCGGCGGCGGCGACGCGGGGATGCTCGCGCACGTCCTGCGCCGGGGCCTGGACGGCGGCTCGCTGCCGGTCCTGGACCCCGGCGACCTCGGGGACGCGCCCGTCGTCCCGGTGGGGGTCATCGGCGCCACCCGGGTCTTCGCCGAGAAGCTGCCGGACGGCACCGAGTTCGCCCAGGCCGTGGCCGCCGTCTCCCGGTGGACCGGACGGCGCCCGGCGGCGGTGATGGACCTCGAGGTGGGCGGCCTCAACGGGCTCAGCGGCGCGGTGGCCGCCCTCGACCTCGGCCTGCCCCTCGTCGACGCCGACCTCATGGGCCGCGCGCTGCCCCGGCTCGACCAGTTCACCTGGGCCGCCTGCGGGCAGCCCATGACGCCCTGCGTGGTGCGCGAGCCCGGCGGGCGCACCCTGCTGGTCGACGGGGCGGCCGCGCCGGGGCTCGAGCGCAGCATCCGGGCGATGCTGGCCGAGTCCGGCGGCTGGGCCGCGCTGGCGCTGCCGCCGGTCGCGGCGCGCGACATCCCGGCGACCTGCGTGACCGGCGGCCTGGCCCGGGCGGCCGCCCTCGGCCGGGCCGCGGGGCGCCTGCCCTCCACGCCGGACCGCGCCGCGCTGGCCGGAGCGCTCGGCGGCCGGGTGCTCGCCTCCGGGCGCGTGGTCGACGTCGACCGGCACGGGGTGTCCGGCGGGTTCGCCCGCGGCAGCGTCACCGTGGTCGACACCGGGAACGGCGCGGTGCTGCGGCTGGAGTCCGAGAACGAGTTCCTGGTGGCGCTGCGCGACGGCGAGCCGGTGGTCACCTGCCCCGACCTGCTCTGCGCCCTGGACCGGCGGACCGGCCGGCCGCTCGCCGTCGACACGGTGCGCACCGGCAACGAGGTGGTGGTCCTGGCCCTCCCCGGGCCGGCGTGGTGGCTGCGCACCGGGCACCTGGCGCGGGTGGGCCCGCGGGCCTTCGGGATCGACTGCGACCCGGTGCTCATGGAGGGCGCGTGAGCACTCCTGGCGGGGAGGCCACGCTGGCCGGCCTGCTCGCGGCGCCGGAGTGGAGCGGGGTCCGCCTCCTGACCGGTGACCCGGCGCGGGCCCTCTCCGGCGTGAGCGTCGTCCCCGGGCCCGAGGTGCCCGAGGACGCCTGCCCCGGCCGGCTGGTCGTCGTCCTCGACGGCCTCGACCGCGCCGACTGGCGGCTGGACGTGCTCGTCCGCCGGGTGCGAGCGGCCGGCGCCGCCGCCCTGCTGGTCCCCGGGGTCGAGCCGCTGCGCCGGGCCACGCAGGCCCTCGCCGACCGGCTCGGGCTGCCGGTCGTGGGCGGCCCGGACCCCCTGGAGTCCGGCCTCGCCGCCCGCTCCCTGCTGTCCCGGCCGGAGGAGGTGCGCGCCCGGTCGGTGCTGCGGACGGCGATGGCCTGCCGGCGGGCGGGCGGCACCGTGGCCGACCTCGTCGGGGAGGTGCACCGCGTGCTGCGCCGGCCGGTGGCGCTGCTCGACGCCAGCGGGCACGTCACCGCGGGCGAGGGCCCCCGCACCGAGGAGGACCGGGCCGCCCTCGGCGCGGCGCTCAGCACCCGGCGCACCCCCGGGGAGGACGCGCGGGTGCCCCTGCCCTCCGGCGCGGTCGTGCTGGCCGCCCCCGTCGCGGTGCCGGGCGGGCGGACGACGGCGTGGGCCGCGGCCACCCTGACCACGCCGCTGGCCGCGGAGGAGGCCGCGGTCGCGGCGGCGCTCGGGGTGGCGGCGATCGGCGTCGGCCACCGACTGGCGGTGCGCCGGCTGGCCGTCGAGCGGGACGCCCGCGCGCGCACGGCGCTGCTCGGCGAGGTGCTCAACGCCGGCGGCGAGCTCAGCGTGGCCACCCGGCGGCGAGCGGTGGCGGCCGGCTGGTCGCTGGAGGGGTGGCACATCGCCGCCCGGATCGGGGTCACCGGCGAGGTGGACACCGTCGGGCTGCGGCCGGAGGTGGTCGCCGCCCTCGACCGCCAGGGCGTCCGGGCGGTGGTCGTGGAGGCCCAGGACGGGTGGTCGGCCTGGACCACGATGCCGCTGGAGCCCAGCGCCGCCGACGTCCAGGCGCACGCGGCGGCGCTGCGGCGCGCCCAGCGCGAGCTCACCGCGGTGGTGGAGACGCAGGTGGGCGTCGGGCGCGCCCACCCCGGGCCCGGCGGGCTGCCCCGGAGCCTCGCGGAGGCCTCCGACGCCAGCCGCCTGGCCGCGGCCCGGCCGCACACCGGCCGGTTCGTGCACGTCGACCGCCTGGGCCTCGCGCAGCTGCTGCTCGCCTGGACGCGCACCGACACCTTCCAGCCGGCCGCCCGCACCCTGCTCGAGCCGCTGCAGGAGCAGCCCGGGGAGCTGCTGGCCACCCTGGGCGCCTACCTGGACGCGGAGTCCTCGATCGCCGAGACCGCGGCCGTGCTCGGCGTGCACCGCAACACCGTCGCCGCGCGGGTGGCCCGCATCCAGCAGCTGCTCGCCGTCGACCTGCAGGACCCGGAGCAGCGACTGGCCCTCCACCTGGCCTGCCGGACGGTCGGCGTCGCCGAGAACGGGCGGGCCTGAGCCGGTCAGCGCACCGCGCCGGCCCGGGTCTCGCGGGCGAGGCGGCGGGCCTCCCGCAGCGGCTGCGGCGTGCGCACCCCGGTGCCCGTGGCGAGGACGACGTCGGCGGCCGTGGCCGCGGTCGTGCGCCAGGCCGCGGCGGCGACCACCGGGCGGACCCCGGTCGCGGTCCGGACCCACCGCGCGACCTCCTCCCCGTCCAGCAGCAGCGCAGCGGTGTCCCCCCGCCGCGGCCCGGGGGCGGGACCGCGAGCCAGCAGCGGGACGTCGGTGACGCCCACGGTGGGCAGGTCCAGCACCGCACCCAGGTGCAGGGCGAGGCCGGCGCGGCGGGGGTGGTCCCGGCCGGTGGCGGCGAGCAGCAGCACGTCGGGGGAGACGCCCAGCCCCTCGACGGCCCCGGCCAGCAGCGGGCCCTCGCGCACCACGAGCAGGGAGGGGACGTAGGGCGCGGCAGGGGTCCCCTCGACGACGCGCGCGGCGAGCACCTGCCCTCCGCACACTGACACCGCCGCGGCCCAGCAGCGCTCTCCGTCGGCGGCGGAGACGGCGACGGCCGCCGCGACCAGCGGAGGGCCCGCGCCCGGCGTCCACGCCCGGGGCCGCAGCGCCCCGAGCCGCCGCTGCTCGGCCGCCGCGTCGTCAGGGCTGTCGGGCCAGCGGGCGCTCGTCGCGGCGCTCAGACCGGCGGCGGGCCCTCCGGAGGAGGGGCGGTCGGGTCGGTGGGACCCGGCTGCGGCACCGGCGCCGGACCGGGCGGCGAGACCGGGTCCATCGGCGACGGGGCGGGCGAGGGCGGCTGCGGACCGGGGAGGGGCGGCGAGGTCATGGGTGGGCTCCTACCCGGTGCCCGGTCGCCGGTCACCCTGCCGCGGCGCAGCGTCTTTCGTCCCGGCGACGTCGACGGGACCATCGGGTGCACCCGGCGGGCACGCACCGCCGGAGCCCGGCCCCACCCCGAGGAGGTGTCCCGTGCGCCGTGCCGTGACCGCCCTGCTGGCGTGGTTCGCGCTCTACGGCCTGGCCGTCGGCGCCTGGCAGGCGTTCGCGCCGCGCTCCTTCTTCGACGACTTCCCCGGCCTCGGCCGGCACTGGGTGGACGTCGACGGCCCCTACAACGAGCACCTGCTGCGCGACGTGGGCCAGGGCAACCTGGGCTTCGGGGTGCTGGCGCTGGTCGCGCTGGTGACCGGCGGCGTGTGGCTGGCCCGCGCCACCGGCCTCGCGGCGGTGGTGGCCTACCTGCCCCACCAGCTCTACCACCAGCAGCACCTCGACGTGCTCGAGACGGCGAGCGACCGGGTGCTGCAGACGGTGACACTCAGCCTGGTCTCGGTCACGGCGGTCCTGCTGACCGTCCTGGCCTTCCGCCTCCCGGCCACCCCCGTGGGCACCGGCCGGCACGCGGAGAGGCAGGTCCCCGCGGGGAGCGCCGGCAGCCGGCCGGGCGCCGGGCCCCGCTGACCCCCGGCCCGCGCTGACCCACGGCCCGTGAGGGGTCACCGCAGCCGTCGGCGGGCCGGGCGGGCGGCCGCCGCGGCGCCGACCAGGGCCAGGGACGCCGCGGCGAGGCGGGCCCGGCGCCGCTGCGGCCGGCCCCAGTCGCCGCGGGGCTCGGCCGGCCCCGGCACCGGGCCGAACAGGGCACCGGGATCCGGGGGCGCGGGAGGACCCGAGCCGAGCAGGTACCGCCGGCCCAGCCGCGCCGCGAGGCGCACGGCCCGGTCGGGGGCCAGCGCGTAGGGCACGGCGACGCCGTTGAGGGCCCCGACCCGGACGGAGCGCCGTGGGCGGGTCACGAGCCCGACGATCCGCCGCGCGACGCGCTCGGGCGGCACGACCGGCGGCACCGGCCGCAGCGCCCGGCCGGTCCAGTTGCCCGACGCCAGGGGGGTGGGGGTGTCGACGAAGGCCGGGTAGACCCCGCACACGGCGACGCGCGAGCGGACGGCGAGCTCGGCGCGCAGCGCGTCGGTGAAGCCGGCCACCCCGTACTTCGCGGCGCTGTAGCTCGCGGCCCACGGCGCGGGCAGCCGGCCGCCGATCGACACCACGTTGACGATCACGCCCGTGCCGCCCGCGGCCAGCATGCGGGGGACCGCGGCCGCGCACCCGTGCAGCACCCCGAGCAGGTCGACCTCCACCAGCCGGGCGTGCACCCCCACCGGGATCTCCTCGAACGGTCCCCACAGGCTGGTGCCGGCGTCGTTCACCCAGACGTCGATGCGGCCGAACCGCGCCACGGCCGCCTCGGCCAGCCGCTCGACCTGCGCGGCCTCGGTGACGTCGGTCGGCACGGGGAGCACCTCGGCGCCCAGGGCGGTGCAGCTCACCGCGGCCGCGGCCAGCCGCGACTGCTCGCGGGCGGCCAGCACCAGGCGCGCGCCGGCGCCGGCGAACGCGCGGGCGGTGGCCAGCCCGATGCCGCTGGACGCCCCGGTGAGGACGACGACGGATCCGGCCACCGTGCGGGTCATCGGGGTCCTCCTCCGGCAGCCGGCGCACCGCCCCGCTACCCGCGTCCGGCCCCGCGCACCCCTCGTCGGGACGGCCTCGAGCGGCGACCGCCCGCCGGGTCGCCTACGTTCCCGGACGTGGGCACGCGGGTGGTGGTGGTGGGTGGGGACGCAGCCGGTGGCAGCGCCGCCTCCCAGGCGAAGAAGCGGCAGCGGGGCCTCGACGTCGTGATGTTCGAGCGGGGGCGGGCGACGTCCTACTCCGCGTGCGGCATCCCGTACTGGATCAGCGACGCGGTCGACTCGGAGGCGGACCTGGTCGCCCGCACGCCCGAGCAGCACCGCGCCGCGGGCATCGACGTCCGGATGCGGACCGAGGTCGTCGGGATCGACCTGGACCGCCGCGTGGTCGCCTGGCGGGAGCTCGACGGCGGCCGGGAGGGCACCGAGCCCTTCGACGAGCTGGTCTACGCGACCGGCAGCGTCCCCATGCGGCCGCCGGTGCCGGGCATCGACGCCGCCGGCGTGTACGGCGTCCAGGTGCTCGACGACGGCGTGGCGCTGCGGGCGGAGTTGGAGGGTGGCGACGTCCGCCGGGTGGTCGTGGTCGGCGGCGGCTACATCGGCCTGGAGATCGCCGAGGCCTGCCGCATCCGCGGGCTGGAGGTCACCGTCGTCGACCGCTCGGCCACGCCGGTGGGCACCTTCGACCCCGACGTCGGGGAGTTCATCGCCGACGCCGTCCGCAGCGAGGGCATCGAGCTGGTGATGTCCGACCCGGTCGCGGCCATCGAGGTCGACCGGAGCGGCCGCGCCCGGGCGGTGGTCACCGCGAGCGGCAAGGAGCTGCCGGCCGACCTGGTGGTCCTGGGCCTGGGTGTGCGGCCGGACGTGCGCCTGGCCCGGGAGGCGGGCATCCCGCTCGGGGTGTCCGGCGGCGTCGCCGTCGACGTGCGGATGCACACCGACGCCGAGGGCGTGTGGGCCGCCGGGGACTGCGTCGAGTCGCGGCACCGGCTCACCGGCCAGCGGGTGGTGGTGGCGCTGGGCACCCACGCCAACAAGCAGGGCCGGGTGGCGGGGATCAACATCGGCGGCGGGTACGCCACGTTCCCCGGGGTCATCGGCACGGCGATCACCAAGGTCTGCGAGGTGGAGGCCGCGCGCACCGGCCTGTCCGAGGCCGAGGCGACCGCGGCGGGGTACTCCTACGTCACCGCCTCGGTCGACTCCACGACCAAGGCCGGGTACTTCCCCGGTGCCCAGCCGATCCGGGTGAAGATGATCGCCGAGCGGCGCAGCGGCCAGCTGCTGGGCGCGCAGATCGTCGGCAAGGAGGCGGCGGCCAAGCGCATCGACGCGCTGGCGATCTGCATCTGGAACGAGATGGGGGTCGACGAGATCCTCTCCCTGGACCTCTCCTACGCCCCGCCGTTCGCGCCGGTGTGGGACCCGGTCCTCATCGCCGCCCGCAAGGCGTTCGAGGCCGTGGAGGCCGACGTCCGCCTGCTGTAGCGGTCACGGACGACGGGCGGAGGACGGCACATGGCGGACGGCGCAGGCCCGGGGTACGTCGCCCTGGGCGACTCCATCTCCATCGACGACTACGCGGGCGGTCCCGGCCGGGGAGGTGCCAGCCTGCTGTTCGCCAACCGCGACGAGGACTTCCCCGAGTGGCGCGGGCGCGACCTGGTGACCGCGGACCCGGCGACCGCCTTCACGATGCTGGCCACCGACGGCGCGACCACCCGCACCCTCCTCGACGTGCAGCTGCCCCGGCTGGCGGCGCTGGGGACCCGCCCGTCGCTGGTCACCGTGACGATCGGCGGCAACGACCTGCTCGGCGCGTACGGCGACACGGCGGCGGCGCGGGCGACGGTCGCCCGGGTGGCGTCCGCCGCGGACCGTGCGCTGGCCGAGATCGCCCGGCTCTCGGCGCCGGGGGCGCGGATCGTGCTGGGCACGGTGTACGACCCCAGCGACGGCACCGGCGACGCGGCGCGGATGGGGCTGCCGCCCTGGCCCGACGCGGTCGCGGTGCTCGGCGAGCTCAACGACGCGCTGCGCGCCACCGCCGGCCGGCACGGCGTCCGTGTCGCCGAGATAGCCGAGGAGTTCCGCGGCCACGGCCTGCTCGCCGGGGACCCCGCGCGGCCGGAGGCGCGCCCGCCGGACCGGGCGTCGTGGTTCTGCCGGGTCATCGAGCCCAACGCCTGGGGCGCCTCGGGTGTCCGGGCGGCGTTCTGGACGGCGCTGGCCTCGTGAGGCCGGCCGGCAGTTACCCGGTGGCCGCACGGGGGTAGGGCCCGGGCAGGGATCCGGGACGCCGACCGAGCCAGGGGGACCCATGACGACAGGCAGCGACAACCACTTCCTCGCCCAGGCGGTGCACGACCTGGGCTCCGCCCTCTGGCTCGGCGGCGCGGTGATGGGGATCGCCGGGGTCAACAAGTCCGGCAGCGAGCTCAGCCAGGGCATCGACCGGATCCGGGTGGCCAGTTCGGCCTGGGGCCGGTACGCCCCCGCCCAGTGGGGCGGCATCGCCGCCACGCTGCTGGCCGGCCTGCGGCTCACGCAGGTCGGCGGACGCCGGATGGCGTTGCAGCAGGGCTTCGCGACGGTCGGTGCGCTCAAGGCGGGGCTGGCCGTGGCCGGCGCCGGCGCGACCGCGTACGCCGCCTACACCGGCAGCCGCATCGGCAAGGTGGCGGAGGAGCTCGAGCAGCGGGGTACGCCGGTCGAGGTCAAGGACGCCACCCTGCCGACCGCGGGGACCCCGGAGGAGCTCGCGAAGTGGCAGCGGCGCCAGCGGGTGACGCAGTTCGCCGTCCCGGCGCTGGCCGGGGCCAACATCGTCTGCGGGTCGTGGCTGGTGCAGTCCTACCGGACCGTCGCCACCGCGAAGGGCGTGCTCCGTCGGCTGCTGCCCGACTGAGGGCGGACCGGCTCCGGCGTCAGCCGGCGTAGCGGGCGGCGAACTCGCGGGGCGTCATCGCGGTGACCCGCGCGAAGTCGCGGCTGAAGTGCGGCTGGTCGGCGTACCCGAGGACGGCGGCCACCTCGGCGAGGGTCGTGGAGCCGGCACGGAGCCGCTGGGCCGCCTCCTGCAACCGGCGGCGCTGGATGAGCCACTTCGGCGTCAGACCCAGCCGGCGGTGCACCAGCCGCTGCAGCGCCCGCTCCGACAGGCCGAACCGCGCACAGACCTGGGCCACCCGGATCACCCCGGCGTCCTCTTCGACGAAGGCCACCACGCGGTTGACCAGGTCGCCCTCGGCGTCGACGGGGAGCAGCGGGCGCAGCGCGTCGGCGAAGGCCGCCATGGCGGCCCGGTGCGCCGCCGGCGAGGCCGGGTCGGGGGCCATGGCGGCGCGTACGCGGCCGGTCAGCCGGGTCCCCTCCGCACCCAGGACCTCGGCGAGGTCGACGTGCCGGTCGGTGTGGGCGGCCATCGGCGTCCGCGCCACGAGGTACCCGGCCGCGGGGGCGCACATGAGCCCGACCGCCCAACCCTGCCCGGTGAGGGTGGTCGTGGACAGCCCCGAGACGACGCCGTAGAAGCGCGCGTACCCGGGTGAGACGACCAGCAGGGCCACCGGGTACTGCAGGACCCGCTGCGGCGCCTCCTGCCCGGGAGCCACCGACCAGACCGGGATCCAGAACCGCTGGAGGAGACCGGCGAACTCGGGGTCGACCGGGTACCGGTGCATCACGTGGGACGCGTCGCGGGGATCGCGCAGGTGGGCGCGGTCGATGGCGTCCAGCGGCGCCGCCGGGGGCGTGTCGGGTTTCATCAAGACCGCACCCTGCCGTGCTGCCTACCGTTCGGCCATGACCGACACCGCGAGTTCCTACGAGGCCGCCGACCGGCCGCTGACCGCCGTCCTCGACGCCGTCCTCGACGCCGTCCCCCACGAGGCGTGGACCGCACCGTCACCCTGCGAGGGGTGGTCGGCGCGGGACGTCGTCCGGCACATGGTGGAGACGCAGCGGGGGTTCCTGACCGGCCGCGGCGTGGAGCTGGGCGAGCAGCCCGACGTCGACGCCGACCCGGCCGCCGCCTGGCGGGAGCACGCCCGGCGGGTCGCTGCGGCCATCGCCGACGACGCCGTCGCCGGCGCCGCGTTCGACGGCTTCTTCGGGCCGACGACCGTCGGTGCCGCGTTCGAGCAGTTCTACGTCTGGGACATGCTGGTGCACCGCTGGGACGTGGCGCGGTCCACGGGCGTCGAGGCCGGCTTCACCGACGAGGAGCTGGACCGGATCGAGCAGGGGGTGGAGGGCTTCGGCGACGCGCTCTACATGGAGGGCATCTGCGCGCCGGCGGTCGAGGCGCCCGCGGACGCCGACCGGGCCACCCGCGTGCTGGCGCGGCTCGGGAGGGCGTGACGCGGCTCGGTCCCGCTGCCGCGCGACCTCAGGCCGCCGGGCGGGTGCGTGCCCAGCGCGCCTCGAGCCACTCGTTGAGGCGGGCCTCGGCCGCCTGGCAGGCGGTGAAGGCGGCGATGCTCGGCGACTCGGCGAAGGCCGATCGTGCGACGCCGAGGTCTCGGTGGGCCTCGGCGATCTGCTGGTCGATCTCGGACACGGGGACGGCGGTGGTGACCACGGCGGCTCCCTGGCGGTCGGACGGGCCGGGACCGTCTCGCCCGGGGCCTGTGCCCCTGTGGTACCCGGGCTGCGCCGCTCAACCCCCTCGACGAGCGGGGGTGTGCCCGACTACCGGCCGGGGCACCCCGGGGGGACGACCCGGAACGAGGAGGACGCGATGAGTGAGCCGACGGACGCCGGACGGCAGGACCAGGAGCCGGAGGGCTCGCACGCGAGCGTCGGGCAGCAGCCCGAGCGCGCCGGCGGCGGCCGCACCGACGGCGAGACCACGGTCGACGACGCGATGGGCCAGGGCGACGCCCCCGGGGAGTGACCCCGGGACGGGGGGGGGGGGGGGGGGGGGGGGGGGGGGGGGGGGGGGGGGGGGGGGGGGGGGGGGGGGGGGGGGG
>NZ_JBJGYR010000037.1:0-39304 GCF_054050095.1 Geodermatophilus sp. SYSU D01105 | reverse complement strand
GGCCGCGGCGTAGGTGTGCGACGCGGTGGCACCGGTGCCGGTCCCGCCGTCCCCGAACTCCCACGCGTAGGAGGCCACCCGGCCATCGGCGTCGGCCGAGGCCGACCCGTCCACCGACACCACCAGGCCCGCAGCACTGGAGGTGAACGACGCCGTGGGGGCGGAGTTGACGCCCCTGCCGACGGTGTGGTGCTGGCTCACCTGCCCGGCGGACAGCGCCCGCGGGTAGACCGCGACCTCGTCGATGCGGCCGGCGAACCAGTTGCTGCCGTTGCCACTCCACATCGTGTCGCCACCGACTCGCCAGTAGCCGTTGAACCGCTGACCACCGTTGCCGTCGGCGCGGCTGCCGATCAGGACGCCGTCCACGTACAGCGACAGCCCGTCGGGACCCACGGTGCCGACGACGTGGTGCCAGCGCCCGTCGTTGTAGGCGGCGGTGCTGCGCACGATGCGCTGGGCATCGAGGTAGACACCGAATCCGATTCGGCCGGCGGTGTCCATGAACACCTCGCGGTCGTGCCCGGTGCTGGTGCCGGTCGCGCGGTTTCCGAACCCGATGATCTTCCCCCCGGCCTTCGACGTGGTCTGGAACCACGCCTCGACCGAGAAGGTCTGCGGGCCGGGGACCGCGGTCGTGGTGGACAGGAACCCGGTCGAGGTGCCGTTGAAGGAGAACGCCTTCCCACCGTCGGCGATGGCGCCGGCCTGGTTGCGGGTGACGCCCGCGTTGATGGTCATGTCCTGCATCCCGACCCGGTCGTGGGCCGTCGAACCGGACGTCTCACCGAGCGACCAGTGCGCGGTGGCGCCGTCGGCGCCGACCCGGGTGCCGTAGGCCCCCGACGGGCTGCTGTTGGCGGCGCCCACGGTGGCGGTGGCCCAGGTGGAGGCCAGCTCGTTGCTGGCCGGGTCGCTGGCCACCACGAGGTAGCGGTGCGAGCCCGCGGGGGCGCCGGTGTCCGAGCAGGCGTAGGTGGGCAGGTTCCACCACTGCGACGGCCGGGTGACCTCGCAGACCGGGGCGGAGTCCTCGTCGTCCCGGTACACCCGGTAGGTGAGGTTCTCGTTGTCGCGGTCGTGCACGGCCTTCCACGACACGCGGACGGCGCCGGTGACCAGGCTGACGGTCGGGGCGAAGGTCCCGGTCGCGCGCGGTGCCACCTTGTTCGGCGCCAGGGCCGGGACGGCGAACCGGACCAGGCCCTGCTGCTCGCTGCCGTTCACGCCGGGGAACTCACCGCCGTAGACGACGTAGTCGTTGTTGCCGCTGACGCTCCAGCCGGCCTGGAACTGACCGGTGTAGCTGCCCGAGTAGAAGGTCGGGAACCAGGGCAGCACGGTGGGCGCGGGCTTGCCGGCGAAGTTGGCGTTGTTCATGGTCCGGGTGCCGACCGTCCCGGTCGCGGCCAGGGTGAGCGCGGTGGCGAACTGGTTCACCCGCGGGTTCTGCTCCGGGAAGCTCCCGATCTGATCGCAGTTGTGCGCGTGCGTGGCCTGGTACAGCACGCCGCGGGACACGAAGCTCGAGTAGGTGTCGCCGCGGCAGTCGTTGGCCCACACCAGCTGGCCGCCGTTCGCCGTGACCTTGAACGAGCCCTCGAGGTTCCCCTGGCTCTGGAAGTTGTACGCCGTGCCGTAGACGTGGGTGCCGTCGTTGGTGAGGCTGTAGACGGCCGAGCCGGTGCCCTGGTTGGTGAGCATCCGGCCGATCGCGAACGACCTGGTCGCCCCGCTGGTGGCGTCCAGCGCGCCGATGCCGACGGAGGCGACGCCGTTGAGGGTGCCGAAGCGCCCACCGACGACCACCTGGGTGCCGTTGTTGGTGACCGTGAGGGCCGTGACCGACGTGGCAGGCGACGTGACGTTACCCGGGCCGGGGACGGGCGCCCACGACACCAGGGCGCCATTGGAGGCGGCGACGGCGGCCAGGTTGCGGCGGGCCGTCGAGCCGACGGCGGTGAACCAGCCGCCGGCGTACACCCGGTTGGTGGTCGCCGCCAGGGTCGTGACCTGGCTGTTGAACGCGGGGCGGAAGTCGCTGACCAGCTGCCCGGTGGCCGTGCTGTACGCGGCGATGTGGGAGCGGGCCTGGCCGTCGGCCTGGGTGAAGTCGCCACCCACGTAGATGCGCGACCCGTCGGGCGAGGCGGTCACGACCAGCGCCTGGGCGTTGAGGCTGGGCGCGAAGGAGGGGATGAGCTCGCCGGTGCGGATGTCGTAGGCCAGCAGGTTGTTGCGCACCACCTCCTGCGTGCCGGGCGCGGCGCCGGCCGGGCGGGCCCGGTCGAAGCTGCCCGCCACGTAGACGGTGGTGCCGACGACGACCTGCGACCACGCGACACCGTTGATCTGCACGGTCGGCAGCGGGTCGGCGGTCACGGTCGCCGGGGTGGCCGGGTTGGCCGGGTCCAGTGGCGCGGTGTCGGCCGCCGCCGACGGCGGGGCGATCACCCCGACCCCCAGCAGGAGGCTGAGCAGGCCACCGATGAGGGACTTCCCCCAGGTGGCCAACAGTGAAGACATGCGATGTTCCCCCGCTCGTCGAAACAACGACAATCGCCGGTCTCCACGGACCAGCGGGCGAACACTAAGCGTGACGAGAAGGGGTCCGGCATCCCCTGATCCGGTGACGAAGGCCTGGTCGGCGCCGATCACCCTCCGTCGTTCATCACTCTGGGTGAGAGTTGGTGGGGCCGGAACGCGCGCAGGGCCCCGGCGGTCGCCGGGGCCCTGCGGGGTGGAGCTGGGGGTCGGGGAGCGTCAGCCGGCCGATCCGGTGAAGACCAGGAACGGGGCGTCGGCCCGATAGCCGACGGTGAGGGTCACCACGTCACGGGCGCCCTCGGGCACGGTGAAGACGTACACGCCCTCGGCGCTGTCCCCCGGTGCCAGGGTGCCGGTGAACGGCGCCCGCGAGGCGTCCTGCAGCGGCGGGGCCGGCGTGCCGTCCGCGCCGTGCGTGAGGTTGACGGCCACGAGGTCCAGCGCCAGGGGCTCGCTGGTCTCGTTGACCAGGCGCACGGTGGCGCGCAGCGCGGGGCCGGCGATGTTGCCCGGGCCCTGTGCGGTGCCGTCGATCGCGTCGAGCGACACCACCTGGGCGCGGACGCCGTCCTCGCCGGAGGCCTCCTGGTCGAAGGCGACGGCCGGGAGGGCGGGCGGCAGCTGGGAGGAGTCGCCGGTCGTCGGGGCCTGCTCCGGCGTCCCCTGCGCGGGCTGTTCCGGAGACGTCGCGGGCGGCGGCGCGGCGGAGCTGCTGGCGGGAGCCGACGTCGCCGCCCCGGCGGCCGCCACGTCCCCGCCTCCCCCGTCGCCCCCGCGCAGCGCCAGGCCGAGGACGACCACGGCCAGCATGACCAGCGCCGCCAGCGCGCCGCCGATCACCTCGCGCCGGCGCGACGGCACCGGCCGGCTGTCGTCAGGGGAACTCATCGCGGCAACCTGCCCATCTCTCGATACCACTTGACCGATCCGATCCCCAGGTGCGCCACCGTGGCGAGGAGCAGCACGCCGTACCCGGCCAGGAACGCCGTCGGCGCCCCGAGCAGCAGGAAGGCCAGGCAGAGCACCCCGTAGTCGGTCGGCAGGTTCACCAGCGACCGCCGCAGCCCCGGGCCGGCGCCGGAGGGCTGGGCGCGCGTCGCGACGCCGTGCTGGGCACGCAGCGCCTCGTTGAGCATCATCGCGAAGAAGAGGGCGCCGTCGGCGATGCAGTAGCCGATCGGGACGAGCAGCAGCGCGCCGTTCTCGACGACCTCGGACCGGGAGAGCCCGACCAGCACGGCGAGGTGGAGGCTCAGCAGCTTGACCGCGTCCACCATGTGGTCGAGCCACTCCCCCGCCGGGGAACCACCGCCGCGCAGGCGGGCCAGCTGCCCGTCCGCCGAGTCGAGCGCGTACCCGATCAGCAGGCAGGCCGTGACGGCGGCACCGGTCGCCCAGGACGGCGGGACGAGGGCGAGCAGCGCGATCCCGGTGGCGGTGAACGCGGCGCTGATGCCGGTGACCGCGTTCGGGGTGAGCCCGGCGTGGAAGGCCAGCGCGGCGAACACCCGGCCGAGCTTGCGGTTGACGAACCGGGAGTACGCGGGCGCGCCCGCGGCTCCCTTCTGCGCGGCCGACAGCCGGGCGACGGTTGCGCGCAGGCTCTCCCCCGCCGGGGAGGCCGGGCGTTCGGCGGTCGCGGTCACTGCTGGCCCGCCAGGAGGTCCTCGGCCGCCGGGGCGGCAGCCGGCCGGGGCAGCGTCGCGGCGCCGGCCGGTTGCGGACGGCTGACCGGCACGGGGAGGTCGGCGGCGGTCGCGCGGCGCCGCCCGGAGGGCCGGCGCCGGGGAAAGCGGCGGGCGGCCAGCGCGCGGGCCAGCTCCTCGTACCCGGCGGCGACCTCGTCCCAGTCGTAGCCGCGGGCCAGCTCGCGGGCCCGCTGGCCGGCGCGCGCCGTCCCCTCCGGGTCGGCCTCCACGGCCTCGACCTCGCGGGCGACGTCGGCAGGGGTGCGGAAGAAGCGGCCGGTGTCGCCGACGACCTCGCGGTTGAAGTCGACGTCGAAGGCGGTGACCGCAGCGCCGGCGCCGATGGCGCGCAGCAGCGAGGGGTTGGTGCCCCCCACCGAGTGACCGTGCAGGTAGGTGCAGCAGTTGGCGTAGAGCTGGTCGAGCAGCTCCTGGTCCCAGACCCCGCCGAGGAAGCGCACCCGGCCGTCGGCGAGCGCGTGCACGCGGCGGGTGTACTCGTCGGCGTACGGGGCGGACCCGACGACGACCAGCGGCTCGCGGGCGGCGCTGGCGGCGTAGCCCTCGACGATCACGTCGACGTGGTTCTCCGGCTCGAAGCGGGCGACCGCCAGGTGGTAGCCGCGCGGCTCGAGGCCGACCTCGGCGAGCCGGCCGCAGCCGGGCTCGATGAGCGGCGCCCCGTAGCTGAGCAGCGTGGTGGGGGCGGCGAAGGCGTCACGGTAGTAGTCGGCGATGCCCTGGGCGTCGGCGATGAGCGCGTCGGACCAGCGGACGGCGAGCGCCTCGGCCACCCGGTAGTAGCGGCGGCCGACCGGGCCCCACTTCGCGCGCTTCCACTCCAGCCCGTCCACGTGCGTGGCGACCGGGATCCGGGCGGCGCGCAGCGCCGGCAGGAGCGGGGAGTTGGCCGCGTTGAAGACGATCGCGGCGTCGGTGCGGTGGGTGAGCAGGTGCCGCACCGACAGGGCGGTGTGGCTCAGCGTCTCCAGCGAGCGCTTCCGCGCGGCGGGCAGGTGCACCAGCTCCATGCCCAGGTGCTCGGCCGGCGGGGCCTGCTCGGCGCCGGGGGTGGTCCGGCAGTAGACGACGACCCGGTGCCCGCGCTCGGCCAGGCGGCGGCCGACCTCCTCCACGGCGGTCTCGAAGCCCCCGTAGCGCGCGGGGACACCGCGCGTGCCCACGAGGGCGATGCTCAAGCGGTCCACGGGTTCTCCGTTCCTCGGCGTCCGAGCGAGGCGGCACGGCGTGCAGGACGCACTGGTGCCGTCGCTCCCAGTGAGGTTCGTCGGCTCGGGCCGCCGACGGGAGTGCAGAGCGGACGCCCTCACCCCCACGAGTCACCCGGGAGGAGGGCGGCGGCCTGCCTGCAGGGCCCCGCCGCGAGCGGGCGAGCGGTGGGCGGGCAGGGCGGCCTCCCTGCAGGGCCCCGCCGCGAGCGGGCGAGCGGTGGGCGGGCTGGGCGGCCTCCCTGCAGGGCCCCGCCGCGAGCGGGCGAGCGGTGGGGGGCAGGGAGGTCCTTCTAGTAGGCGCCGGAACGGCTGAGGACGGCGCGCAACGTCTTGGCGAGGATGAGCAGGTCCATCGCCAGGGACCAGTTCTCGACGTAGCGGAGGTCCAGGCGGACGGCCTCCTCCCACGGGAGGTCGCTGCGGCCGGACACCTGCCACAGGCCGGTCAGGCCGGGCTTCACCAGGAGCCGGCGGTGCACCGAGGTGTCGTAGCGGGCCACCTCGCCGGGCAGCGGCGGGCGCGGGCCGACCAGGGACATGGAACCGCCCAGGACGTTGAACAGCTGGGGCAGCTCGTCGAGCGACAGCCGGCGCAGCAGCCGGCCCACCGGGGTGACGCGCGGGTCGACCCGCATCTTGAACAGCAGGCCGTCGGAGATGTTCTCCGCCCGCAGCGCGTCCACCTGGCGGTCGGCGTCGACGACCATGCTGCGGAACTTGAGCATGGTGAACGACCGGCCGTTCACGCCCACCCGCTCCTGGCGGTAGAGGACCGGACCGGGGCTGGTCAGCTTGATCGCGACGGCGATGGCGAGCAGCACCGGGGCGATGAGGACCACCGCGCACGCGGCGGCGACACGGTCCAGGCCGCCCTTGACCACCCGGCGCCAGCCCTCGAACCGCGGCTGCTCGACCGAGAGCAGCGGCAGCCCCTCCAGCGGCCGGATGTGCAGGCGCGGCCCGGCGACCTCGATCAGCCCCGGGGCGACGAGCAGCTCGATGCCGGTGCCCTCGAGCTGCCACGACAGCTGCCGGAGGTACTGGGCGGCGGTCTCGCTGGCCGAGGTGACCGCGATGGTGTCCGCGCCGAGCCGGCCGGCGAGGGCGACGACCTCGTCCAGCCCGCCGACGGGGACGCCGGAGGTCTCGGCCACGCGGGCCCGGTCGTCGGGGGTGACGCAGGCGGCGACGACGTCCATGCCGGCGAACTGCTCCCGCCGCACCTGGCCCACGAGGTCGAGGACGGCGGACCCGCGGCCGACGACGACCACGCGCTTGGTGCACCGGCCGCGGGCGCGCAGGCTGCGCAGGGTGCCGCGCGCGGCCCAGCGGCCCAGGAGGGTGGCCAGGGTGAGCGCCGGGACGGCGACGACGACCAGCGCCCGGCTGAGGTCGAGGGCTGCGGCGTAGGACACGAAGCCCGCGACGGCGAGGAGCACGAAGCCGGCCTTGCCGACGGCGCGGTACTCGTCACTGCCGGTGCCGAACACCCGCTCCGAGTGCGCGCCGGTGGCCTGCAGGAGCACCGGCCAGGCGACGACGAGGGCGAGCGCGGCCCAGAACATCGACGTCGCGGGCGAGAAGGCACCCGCGTGCGTGGCGAGGACCGCTCCGCCGGCCACCGCGGCGGCGACGACCTCGAAGACCGTCAGCGCGAGGGAGTACCGGTCCGCCCAGGCCGGGGCCCCGGCGCGTGGCCGGATCCGTGGCGCGGCATCGACGGCCGCCGGCCGCGACGCCGTCCCGAGACGGATCCTGGAGTGGTCGAGCAGCACGGTTCCCCCCGAGCACGCGTGACGGTGTGTAGCCGACGGTCACGCGTGCGGGGGAAGGACTGCCCGTGTCACCAGGACTTCTCCCCCGTCGCGACGCTCGGCGACCTGGCCACCATCACAGGGCGTCACGGGGAGGTCAATGCGGAGCGTGACCATTCACCCGATCGGGAGCACGCACGGTGACCGCGTCACCGGATGGGGTGCCGGGGTCAGCTGCGGGGGTGGACGACGTTCTGCGCCGCCTCGAGGCCGCGGACCAGGAGCTCCTCGGTCGCGTCGGCCGCCTCGGCGAGGAGCAGGTCGAGCTCCTTGCGCTCGGTGGTGGAGAAGTCCTTGAGGACGAAGTCGGCGGGGTCCTGCCGGCCGGGCGGGCGGCCGATGCCGACGCGCACCCGCAGGTAGTCCTTGGTGCCGGTGGACCGGGTGATCGACCGCAGCCCGTTGTGCCCGCCCTCGCCGCCGCCGCGCTTGAGCCGCACGCTGGCGAAGGGGATGTCGAGCTCGTCGTGCAGCACCACGAGGTCGGTGGCCGGGATGGAGTGGTAGTCCAGCAGGCCACGGACGGGGCCACCGGACTCGTTCATGTAGCTGGTCGGACGGGCCAGCACGACGCGGCGGCCGGCCAGGCGACCCTCGCCGATCAGCGTCCGCGCCCGCTTGC
The DNA here is from genome assembly GCF_054050095.1 of Geodermatophilus sp. SYSU D01105. NCBI lineage: Bacteria > Bacillati > Actinomycetota > Actinomycetes > Geodermatophilales > Geodermatophilaceae > Geodermatophilus > Geodermatophilus sp. SYSU D01105. The sequence continues at coordinate 31,401 of NZ_JBJGYR010000037.1, read as the reverse complement.
CCTTGCCCGGGGAGAGCTTCACCCCGGCGCGGGCGGCGAGCTCGTCGAGCACCATCGCGCCGACGTTGTGCCGGTTGCCGGCATAGGAGGGGCCGGGGTTGCCCAGCCCGACGACGAGGAAGGGCCCCTCGGACGGAGACGCCCCGGGGGCGCCGGCGGTGCCGGCGCCCCCGGGGTCCCCGGACGCGGTGCTCAGGGCTGGACGCCGGTGTTCTCGCCGGCGTCGGCCGGGACGGCGCCCTCGATCTCGGAGGTGGCCTCCTCGACCGGCGCCGCGGACTCCTCGCGCTCGATGCCGGCCTCGGCCTCGGCGGACTCGAGCTCGGCCTCGAGGGCCTCAGCGGAGGGCGCACCGAGGAAGCCGATGACGAGCGCCTCCGCGTCGGTCACGAGGGTCACGCCAGCGGGCAGCACCAGGTCGCCCGCGGTGATGTTCTGCCCGGCCGTGTGCCCGGTGACGTCGACCTCGATCGTCTCGGGCAGGTTCGTGGCATCCGCCTCGAGGGAGACGGTGTTCAGCTGGTGGTTGGTGATCGCGTCGACCCCGGGCTCACCGACGACGACGATCGGGACGTCGACGGTGGTCCGCTCGCCGCGGTTGACCAGCAGCAGGTCGACGTGCTCGTGGACGCGGGTCAGCGGGTCGCGCTGGACGGACTTGGTGAGGGCCAGCTGCTCCTTGCCGTCGAGGACCACGGTGAGCAGGGCGTTGGTGCCGCCGTTGCGCAGCGCCGCGGCGAACTCGCGGGCCGGCAGGGACAGGTGCACGACGTCCTGGCCGTGCCCGTAGAGGACGGCGGGGATGCGGCCGGCCCGGCGGGTGCGGCGGGCGCTGCCCTTGCCGAACTCGGTGCGGGCCTCGGCGACGAGGCGGAAGTCAGCCACGGTGGTGTGCTCCTCGGGAGGTGGATCAGGTCTGGAGCCGGCACACGGCGCGGCACACCTCGCAGGGCACACGCACGTCGATCACGGAGTACGGCGGACCGTCTCCCTCGCCGGGCAACTCGCCCAGGGTACCCCAGCTCCCGAGCCCGCCGTCCCGGGCCACCGACCTCGCCGTGTGGTCGCCGGAGCCGCGGTACAGCGCGGGTCCGGCGGCCACACCGCGGCTCTCGTCGCCGCGTCGCCGTCCGGCTCAGCACAGCAGGGGGACGGCACCTGGCCGCGGTGCGGTCCGGAGGACCGCGATGTGCTCAGCTGGCGCCGTCGAAGAGGCTCGTCACCGAGCCGTCCTCGAAGACCTCCTTGATCGCCCGGGCCAGCAGCGGGGCGATGGAGAGCACGGTCAGCTTGTCGAACTGGCGGGCCGGCTCGATGGGCAGCGTGTTGGTCACGATGACCTCGCTGACCCGGCTGTTCTTCAGCCGGTCGACCGCGGGCCCGGACAGGACGCCGTGGGTCGCGGTGACGATGACGTCGGCCGCACCGGCGTCGAACAGCGTCTCGGCGGCCTTCACGATGGTGCCGCCGGTGTCGATCATGTCGTCGACCAGGATGCAGACGCGGCCCTCGACCTCACCGACGACGCGGTTGGCGACGACCTCGTTGGGGCGCATCGGGTCGCGGGTCTTGTGGATGAAGGCCAGCGGGACGCCGCCGAGCTTGTCGGTCCAGCGCTCGGCGACCCGCACGCGGCCGGAGTCCGGTGAGACGACGGTGATGTCCCGGTCGCCCCACCGGTCGCAGACGTGCGACACCAGCAGGTCGAGGGCGAACAGGTGGTCGACCGGGCCGTCGAAGAAGCCCTGGATCTGCGCCGTGTGCAGGTCGACGGTCATCAGCCGGTCGGCGCCGGCGGTCTTGAACATGTCGGCGACCAGGCGGGCGGAGATGGGCTCGCGTCCGCGGTGCTTCTTGTCCTGACGGGCGTAGGGGAAGAAGGGGGCGACCACGGTGATCCGCTTGGCCGACGCCCGCTTGAGGGCGTCCACCATGATCAGCTGCTCCATGAGCCAGGTGTTGATCGGCGCCGTGTGGCTCTGCACCACGAAGGCGTCACAGCCACGTACCGACTCCTCGAAGCGGACGAACAGCTCGCCGTTGGCGAACTCGTAGGCCGCCGTGGGCGTCGGGGTCACCCCGAGGTGCCCGGCGATCTCGTCGGTCAGTTCCGGATAGGCCCGGCCGGAGAACAGCATCAGGCTCTTGCTCGGTGTCTGCCGGATGGCGCTCATCGGCTCTGCTACCCCTGGTGATCGTCGAAGTTCGTCGCCGTTCGCCGCGCTACTCGGACCCCGTCGTCCCAGTGTCGGGCGCTGACCCGGCCCCTGCATCCCCGGCCGCCTCGGCGGCCTTCGCCGCGGCCGTCCCCGGACGCCGCCGCTGCACCCAGCCTCCCACATTCCGCTGGCGGCCCCGCGCGACGGCCATCGCCCCCGGCGGGACGTCCTGGGTGATCACCGACCCGGCCGCGGTGTAGGCGCCGTCGCCCACGGTGACCGGCGCCACGAGCATCGTGTCGGAGCCGATGCGGACGTGGTCGCCGACGGTGGTGTGGTGCTTGGCGACGCCGTCGTAGTTGACGAACACGGTCGCCGCCCCGATGTTCGCGCCGCGCCCGATGGTGGCGTCGCCCACGTAGGACAGGTGCGGCACCTTGGAGTCCTCGCCCACCGTGACGTTCTTGGTCTCGACGAACGCCCCGACCTTCGCCCCCGCGGCCAGCCGCGTACCCGGCCGCAGGTAGCTGAACGGCCCGACCGTGGCCTCCGGGCCGACGACCGCCCCGAGGACGTGCGAGCGCACGACGCTGGCGCCCTCCCCCACCGCGGTGTCCCGCAGCGTGGTGTCCGGGCCGACGACCGCCCCGGTCGCGACCGTCGTCGCGCCCTGCAGCTGCACGCCCGGCTCGAGCACCGCGTCGGCCTCGACGGTGACGGTGACGTCGACCCAGGTGGTCGCCGGGTCGACGACGGTGACGCCGGAGCGCATCAGCTCGTCGAGCAACCGGTCGTTGAGGGTGCGCCGGCGGGCGGCGAGCTCGCGGCGGTCGTTGCAGCCGAGGACGTCGACCGGGTCCTCGGCGGGGGCCCCGCCGACGCGGGCGCCCTCGGCGACGAGCAGCCCCAGGACGTCGGTGAGGTACTGCTCACCCTGGTCGTTGTCCTCTCCCAGCCCGGCGAGGGTCCGGCGGAGGGCCGCGGCGTCGCCCACGTAGACGCCGGCGTTGATCTCCCGGATCGCGCGCTGCTCCTCGGTGGCGTCGCGCTCCTCCACGATCGCGGTCACCGCGCCGTCGGCGTCCCGCACGATCCGGCCGAGGCCGGTGGGCTCGTCGACCACGGCGGTGAGGACGGTCAGCACGTTGCCCGCGGCGCGGTGCTCGTCGACCAGCGCGGCGACCGTCTCCGGCCGCAGCAGCGGCGCGTCGCCGTTGACGATGAGCACCGGGCCGTCGACCTCCGGGACGGCGTCCAGCGCGACGGCGGCGGCGTGCCCGGACCCCCGCTGCTCGGCCTGGAACACCGGGCGCGCGTCGGGCGCGACCGCGGCCAGGTGCTCCTCGACCTGCTCCCGGCCGGCGCCGACGACCACGACGGTGTGCCCGGCCGACAGCGGCTCGGCCGCGGCCAGCACGTGCCCCAGCATGCTGCGCCCGCAGAGGGTGTGCAGCACCTTGGGGGTGGCGGACTTCATCCGGGTGCCCTGGCCGGCGGCGAGGACGACGACGGCGGCGACGGTCGGGGCGGGTGGAACGGTCACGGGTCTCCTCGTGCCTCGGGCTCGGGGCGGCGTTGCTGGGGGACTCGGACTCGAACCGAGACTTCCCGGCTCCAAAGGCCGGCGGGCTGCCGATTACCCCATCCCCCACTGCGGGCGTCACCGGTGCCACGGCGGCGCGGACACCGGTCGGCGTCCCCCAGGAGCCTAGGGTGCCTCCTCCGGACGGGCACCGGCCGCCCGCACGCCGACGCCCACCCGACCGGGCGACACTCAGCCCACCAGCCGGGCCCCGGGCACCGGGCCGTGCACGGCGCGCACGGTGCGGTAGACGCCCTCACCGGCCAGGACGGCGGCCAGCCGCACCGCGGCCTCCTCGTCCTCGCTGAGCGCGGCGATCGTCGGCCCCGACCCGCTGACGATCGCCCCCGCCGCGCCGGCGTCGGTGGCCGCCCGCAGGGCCCGCCGCAGCTCCGGCCGCATCGACAGCGCGGCCGGCTGCAGGTCGTTGGCGAGCGCGGCGGCCAGCGTCGTCACCGGCCCGCTGCGCAGGGCCGAGATGACCGGCTCCACCGGGTCGAGGACCTCGCCGTCCGGCACCCGCCCCTCGGCGCGCAGCCGGTCGAGCTCGGCGTAGACGGCGGGGGTCGACAACCCCTCGCCGGCGATCCCGAGCACCCAGTCCCAGCGCTGCCGGGCCAGCACCGGGGAGAGCTGCTCCCCGTGCCCCGAGCCGAGCGCCACCCCGCCGTGCAGGCTGAACGGCACGTCGCTGCCCAGCTGGGCGGCGAGCGTGGCGAGCTCCCCGCGGGTGGCGTGCGTGCCCCACAGCGCGTCGAGGGCGACCAGCGCCGCCGCGGCATCCGCGCTGCCCCCGGCGAGCCCGGCGGCGGCCGGGATCGACTTGTCGATCGCGATGGTGGCGTCGGCGGGCACCCCGGCGCGCTCGGCCAGCAGCTCGGCGGCGCGCCACACGAGGTTGCGGCGGTCGGTCGGTACCGCGTCGGCCCCGGCCGTCCCCTCCCCGGTCACGGTCACGGTCAGCCCGTTCCCGGGCCGCACCGTCACCGTGTCGAACAGCGAGACGGCGAGGTAGACGGTGCGCAGCTCGTGGAAGCCGTCGAGGCGCAGCGGGCCCACCCCGAGGTGCACGTTGACCTTCGCCGGCGCTCGCGCGACGACGGCGCCACCGCCGGCCAGCCGGCTCGGACCGCCCGGTGAGGACCAGCTCATGCCGGCTCCCCCGGGTCGGTCGCGGCCAGCCGGGCGAAGTCGGTGACCGACAGCTGCTCGCCGCGGGTCGCCGGGTCGATGCCCGCCGCGCGCAGCCGGGCCTCGGCGGCCGCGGGGCTCCCGGCCCAGCGCGCCAGCGCCGCGCGCAGCCCCTTGCGGCGCATGCCGAAGGCGGCGTCGACGACGGCGAAGGTCGCGGCCCGGTCCCCCGGTGGGGGTGGCCGGCGCACCAGGGAGACCAGCCCTGAGTCGACGTTGGGCTCCGGCCAGAACACCCGGCGGCCGACGTTGCCCGCGCGGCGCACGTCGCCGTACCAGGCTGCCTTGACCGACGGCACACCGTAGGCGGCCGTCCCCGGGCCGGCCGCCAGCCGCTCGGCGACCTCGGCCTGCACGAGCACGAGGGCGCGGCGCAGCGTGGGCAGCAGGTCCAGGAGGTGCAGCAGGACGGGCACCGCCACGTTGTACGGCAGGTTGGCCACCAGCGCCGTGGGAGGCGGGCCGGGCAGCTCGCTCACCCGCAGCGCGTCGGCCTCGACGACGGTCAGCCGGTCGGCCAGCGCGGGCAACCGCTCGGCCACCGTCCGGGGCAGCCGGGCGGCCAGGCGCGGGTCGATCTCCACCGCGGTCACGTGCGCGGCCACCGGGAGCAGCCCGAGGGTCAGCGACCCGAGCCCCGGCCCGACCTCCAGGACGACGTCCTCGGGGGTGAGCTCGGCGGTGCGGACGATCCGCCGGATGGTGTTGGCGTCGTGCAGGAAGTTCTGCCCGAGCGTCTTGGTGGGACGCAGGTCGAGCTGCTGGGCCAGGTCGCGGATCGCGGCCGGGCCCAGCAGCCCGTCGGTGTCGTCGGGAGTGCTCAGCGGAGGCCGAGCTTGCGGGTGCAGGCCGGCCAGGCGCCCCAGCCCTGCGAGGCCTGGACGCGCTCACCGACGGCGATCTGCTCCTCCCGGCTGGCCTCGTGCGGCATGCCGGTGCCGCCGTTGGCCCGCCACGTGCTGAGCGAGAACTGCAGGCCGCCGTAGTAGCCGTTGCCGGTGTTGATGGCCCAGTTGCCACCCGCCTCGCACTTGGCGAGCTGGTCCCAGACACTGCCGCCGGCGACCGCCGGCGCGGCGGGGCGCTCCTTGGTCCCGACCGTGACCAACTCGTCGACCGGTTCCCGGGTCACGGTCGTGGCCAGCTGCTCGCGGGCGGTCTCGACGCCGTCGGTGACGGTGACACGGAAGGTCGTGGCCTGCTCGCCGTCCACGCCCGGCCGGGTGACGGTGCGGTCGTCCTCGTAGGCCTCGGCGTCCTCGGTCTCGACCGTCCCGTGCGGGATGGCCGCGGTCTCGGTGACCTCGGCGACCTGGACGCGGAAGACCTGCACGCGCATCCGGTCCAGCAGCGCCTGGTCGGGGTAGACGCTGGTGCGGTCGGTCTCGGCGAGGGTGACGCCCTGCTCGGCGAGGAGGTCGCCGGCGGTCGCCGCGGTGGTGGTCACCACCCGCTGCTGGCCGTCGACGACGAGCGTGACGTCCTTGGGCGTGGTGATCTCCAGCGCCATGCCGTCGAGCGGGAGGCGCTCGCTGCGGCTGGCGGAGACCTGGAGGTCCTCGGCGCGGTAGCCGAGCTGGTCGAGCGCCTGGTCGACCGACAGCGCGGTCACGTAGACCTCGCTCTGGACGCCGTCCACGGTCAGCTGCAGGGGCCGGGCCCGGTTGACGACGACGGTGTCGCCGTCGGCCACGGTCGCCCCGGCGTCGGGGAGGACGACGTCGTGCGCCTGGGTCTGCAGCCCCTCCTCCTCCAGCACCTCACCGACGGTGTCGGCGTAGGTGCTGACCTCGCGCGCCTGCCCGTCGACGGTCAGCGTCAGGGACTTCTGGGCGGCGTAGAAGGCCAGGGACCCGCCCACCAGTCCGAGCAGGACGAGGGCGGAGAGGACGAGCTTCAGCGATCGGGGCACGACACTTCCAGGGGTCACGGAACCCGGGCAGAGGGCCGTCCCGCACCCCGGACGGCCGCCCACCAGGAGGGGAGCTCCCGGTCGGTCCGACGCCGCCCGGGTCGGTCCCCACCCCGGCTGGTCACGACACGATAACGACTGGTGCCCGTCTGCGACGGGGCGAGAGCAGTCAAGCAGAGCGTCGACCTGACGACATGTGGGCACGCCGACACGCACGGTCAGCGACGTGCCGCGTGAGGCGGGTGTGACGGCTGCGCCGCGCGAGGCGCCTGCGGTGAGCAACGCCACAGTGTGGTGCCCCCCTCCCCGGGGCAGCGAGCGGCGCCCGCTCGGGCCGGGGACGGCACGTGGCTGCGGGGTCGACCGGTCGCGGGGCCCGCAGCGGCCCCGACCGGGACACGGGCGAGGGCTCGGCGCGGCCGGGGGACGGTGCGCAGCCGCGGTGTCGGCCGGGGGCCGACCTCGTCACCCCCTCAGCCGGTGAGGGCGCGGTCCCGGGAGCGCACCGGCCGCAGCCAGGTGATCAGGAAGACGGCGACCGCGAGTCCCGCGGCGAGCCCGGCGAAGCCACCCGCGACGAGCGCCACCGGGAGCAGGTCGACGCCCTCGGTGACCCGGTCGCCCAGGTCGATGCCGGCGGCCAGGAGCAGCGTGCCGAGCGGCAGCAGGGCCAGCACGCTGGCCGCGGCGGTGACCAGGTGCGCGGTCCAGGTGCGCAGCGCCTCGTCGACCGGGACGTCGGCGCCCTCGGCCGGCAGCGGGCGGACGATCGTCCGCAGCAGCGCCACCTCGGCCAGGAGCCAGGTCAGCAGCGGGACGACCAGCGCCACCCAGCCCACGGAGGCGGGCAGGCTGTCCTGCCGCCACATCAGCACCGTGGCGAGCACCTCGGCGGCGACCACCAGCCGCATCGTCCAGACCAGCGCCGGGGAGATCTGCTCGGAGCGCCGCGGTCGCCGCGCCGGGGAGCTGACCCGCCAGCGGGGCCGCGGGCGGGTCACCTCGGCGAGCACGACGCCGACGAGCAGGCCGATGACCAGCGCCGGCGCCCACAGGAAGACCGACGCCTCGGCGAACAGCACGATGCTCACGCCGACGCCGACGAGGCCGAGCAGCCAGCCCAGGGCGCGGACGCGGCGGCCGTGCTGGGCCTGGCGTTGCAGGGTCGCGGCCCCCTCCGGCGTGGGTGTGGCGAAGTCGACGGCGGCGCCGGCGACGGCGCGACGGCCGGCGGCCAGCGCCCAGGCACGGGCGAGCAGGACCCCGGGGACCAGCACGGCGATGAACAGCACGACGGCGATGAGGCGGCCCACGCCATCAGTGTCCACGCTTCTCCCGGGAGGGGGAGGGCGGTGCTCACGGCGCTCAGCGGCCGGCGGGCGGGTCCTCCTCCCACCGGCCGAACACGCGCTCGGCGGTGGTGGTCAGCGCGGTGCACAACCGCGGCAGGTCCACCCCGGTGACCTCGGCCAGCGCGCGGACGGTCAGGGGCACCAGCCGCGAGGCGTTGGGCCGGCCACGGTGCGGCATCGGGGTGAGGAACGGGGAGTCGGTCTCCACCAGCAGCTGGTCGAGCGGGGTGAGCGCCGCCGCCTCGCGCAGGTAGCCGGCGTTGCCGAAGGTGAGCGTGCCGGCGAAGGAGAGCACGTAGCCCCGCCGCACGCAGGCCTCGGCGAAGGCGGCGTCACCGGAGAAGCAGTGGAAGACGGTGCGCTCCGGGGCGCCCTCGTCCTCGAGCACGCGGAGGATCTCCTCGTGCGCGTCGCGGTCGTGGATGACCAGGGCGACGTCGCGCTCCTTGGCGATCCGGATGTGCGCCCGGAACGACGCCTCCTGCGCCGCCCAGCCCTCCGGCCCGGTGCGGAAGCGGTCCAGCCCGGTCTCCCCCACGGCGCGCACCCGCGGCAGCGCCGCCAGCCGGTCGATCTCGGCCAGGGCCTCCTCGGTCGCCGCGCCCGCGCCAGCCTCGTTCGGGTGGACGGCCACGGCCGCGAGCACGTTGGGGTGGCGCGCGGCGAGCTCGGCCGACCACCGCGAGGAGCCGACGTCCACACCGACCTGCACCAACCGGGGGATGCCGACCGCGGCGGCCGCCGCGATCTCGGCGTCCACCTGCTCCACGGTGGCCCACTCGCCGTGCCCGTCGGCCGGCCGCTCGCCCAGGACGATGTCGAGGTGGGTGTGGCTGTCGACCGCCGGTGCGGGCAGCGGCTCCGGGGACGGCGGCGGCTCGCCGCGCCGGTTGGCGCGGGCGCTGGCCGACCGGCTCACCGCGCCGTCCCGCCGGTGCCGCGCGCCGACCGGCTCACTCGTCGCCCTCGAGCCGCCGCAGCTCGTCGGCGACGATCGAGTCGTCGAGCTTCGTGAACACCGGGGTGGGCGGCGACAGCGGCGTGCCCGGCTGCAGCGGCCGGGAGGCCCACACCGCCTGTGCCGACGCGTAGTCGCCGGTGATGACCGGGTAGGGCGAGCCGTCGTCGAGGTCGGTGACCTCCTCGATCCGCGGGGCCGGCGACCAGACGCCGGTGCCGCCGAGCAGCTCGTGGACCTTCTGCGCGGAGTGCGGGAGGAACGGGGTGAGCAGCGCGTTGCAGTCGCTGACCGCCTGCAGCGCGGTGTGCAGCACGGTGTCCCGGCGGGCCGGGTCCTCCTTGAGCTTCCACGGGGCCTGGTCGGACAGGTACTTGTTCGTCTCACCGACCACCCGCATCGCCTCGGTGGCGGCCGCCTTCTGCCGGTTGCGGGACAGCAGCTCGCCGATCGGCCCGAAGGCCCCCGTCGTGGCGGCCAGCAGCGCGCGGTCGGCGTCGGTCAGCTCGCCCGGCGTCGGGACGGCGCCGACGTTCTTCGCCGCCATGGAAACCGTGCGGTTGACCAGGTTGCCCCAGCCGGCGACCAGCTCGTCGTTGTTGCGGCGCAGGAACTCCGACCAGGTGAAGTCGGTGTCCTGGGTCTCCGGGCCGGCCACGGCGATGAAGTAGCGCAGCGCGTCGGCGTCGTAGCGGGCCAGGAAGTCGCGCACGTAGATGACGACCTGGCGCGAGGAGGAGAACTTGCGCCCCTCCATGGTGAGGAACTCGCTGGAGACCACCTCGGTGGGGAGGTTGAGCCGGCCCAGCGAGCCCGGCGTCCCGCCCTTGTCGCCCTCACCGTCGTAGCCGAGCAGCTGGGCGGGCCAGATCTCGGCGTGGAAGACGATGTTGTCCTTGCCCATGAAGTAGTAGGCGTCGGAGTCCGGCGTCTGCCACCACTGCCGCCACGCGTCGCCGTCCCCGGACCGGCGGGCCCACTCGATCGACGCGGACAGGTAGCCGACGACGGCGTCGAACCACACGTAGATGCGCTTGTCCGGGCGGTCGCGCCACCCGTCGAGCGGCACCGGCACACCCCAGTCGATGTCGCGGGTGTAGCTGCGCGGCTTGAGGTCGGTCAGCAGGTTCTTCGCGAAGTTGAGGACGTTGGGCCGCCACCCCCTGCGGGAGTCCAGCCAGTCGCCGAGCGCCCGGGTGAACGCCGGCAGGTCGAGGAAGTAGTGCTCCTCCTCGACGAACCTGGGCGTCTCGCCATTGATCCGGCTCACCGGGTTGATCAGGTCGATCGGGTCGAGCTGGTTGCCGCAGTTGTCGCACTGGTCGCCGCGGGCGCCGTCGTAGCCGCAGATCGGGCAGGTGCCCTCGATGTAGCGGTCGGGCAGGGTGCGCCCCGTCGACGGGCTGATCGCGCCGAGGGTCGTCTTCGGGAAGACGTACCCGTTCTTCAGCAGCCCGAGGAAGATCTCCTGGCTGATCGCGGCGTGGTTGGCCGTCGTCGTGCGCGTGAACAGGTCGTAGGAGAGCCCGAGCGACTGCAGGTCGCCGACGATGACCCGGTTGTTCCGGTCGGCGATCTCCCGCGGGGACACGCCCTCGGCGTCGGCGGCCACGGTGATCGGCGTCCCGTGCTCGTCGGTGCCGCTGACCATCAGCACCCGGTCGCCGACCATCCGGTGGTAGCGGCTGAAGACGTCCGACGGGACGCCGAACCCGGAGACGTGGCCGATGTGCCGCGGGCCGTTGGCGTAGGGCCAGGCCACGGCGGTCAGGATGTGCCGATCACTCACACTCCAACAGTACGGAGCGCCGTCCAGCCGGTTCAGGGCTGGCTGGTCCCCGCCGTCGTGGAGCTGCCGGTCGCCGCCTGCGGCGTCGGGGTCGCGAGGGCGATCGTAACCAGCGCCAGGCCGATGACGCCCAGGGTGGCCGCGCGCAGGGCCGGGGGGCCCGGCGCCGGCTCCGGCTGCCGTGCCCGGGCGCGGGGCCCGGCGGCTGCCCAGGCCACCGCCGTGGGGGCGCCGGCGAGCAGCAGCTTGCCCACCGGGACGCCGAGGGCCAGCAGCGCCAGGGCCGGGCCCGGGAGGGACGCGGGCAGCCCGTCGAGCAGCGGGGTCCCCAGGCTCAGCCCCAGCAGGACGGCGACCAGGCCGACCTCGGTGACCGCCACCCCCGTGTAGAGACGCCGGCCCGAGCCGTCGGCGAGCAGCACGCCGCCGCCGGCGCACAGCACCACCCAGACCGCCAGGAGCAGCAGGACCGTGGCGACGACGAGGCCGGCGGGCCGCAGCGGGGACAGCAGCAGCCCGTCGAGGCCGGTGAGGGCACCGGCGACCAGCCCCACGGCTTCGAGCCCGGCCACCGCGGCGGCGACGACGACGGTCAGCGGCGGGCGGCGCCGGTCGGGCACCCCCGGCACGACGGGGGTGCGGGGGTCGAGGACGGTGGTGCTCGCCACGGGGCTGCTCTCCCTGGCCGGGGACGACGGTCACCGGTCGGGTCGGCGTGCGCCGCGGCCCGCTGTACGCCCGCGGGGAGGGGCCTCACCCCTCCGAGGGGGTCAGCGTCGGGCGATGTTGTCGGCCGCCGACAGCCGCTCCCCGGTGGCCATCCGGCTGCGGCGGCGGCCGTAGACGAAGTACATGCCGATGCCGAGCGCCATCCAGACGAGGAAGCGCAGCCAGGTGTCGGTGGGCAGGTTGGACATGAGCCACAGCGAGGCCAGCGCCGAGACGATCGGCAGGACGGGGACCCACGGCACCCGGAAGGAACGGTGCAGGTCCGGACGGGTGCGTCGCAGCACCCAGACCCCGATCGAGACGAGGAAGAAGGCGAAGAGTGTGCCGATGTTCACCAGCTCCGCGAGTGCGGTGAGCGGGACGAACCCGGCGAGCAGCGCGACCACGACCCCGGTGGCGATGGTGATGCGGTAGGGGGTGCCGTACCGCGGGTGGACCTTCGCCAGCCCGGGCGGGAGCAGGTGGTCACGGCTCATCGCGAACAGCACCCGCGACTGCCCCAGCATGAGGATCATCACCACGGAGGTGAGCCCCGCGAGCGCGCCCAGGGAGATGATCCCGGAGAAGACCGGCAGCCCCTCGGCCGCGAACGCCTCGGCCAGCGGCGCATCGGCGGACAACTCCGAGTAGTTCTGCATCCCCACGACCACCAGCGAGACCGCCACGTAGAGCAGGGTGCAGATGGCCAGCGAGCCGAGGATCCCGCGCGGCATGTCGCGCCTGGGGTCACGGGTCTCCTCCGCCGCGGTGGCCACGATGTCGAAGCCGATGAACGCGAAGAACACGATGGCGGCGCCGGCGAGCACCCCGCCCCAGCCGAACGTGCCGGGGCTGAACCCGGTGAGGACGGAGATCAGCGGCGTGTGCAGCCAGCCCTCCTCCCCCGCGGCCGCCGGCTGGGCCGGCGGGACGAACGGCGAGTAGTTCTCGGCCTTGGTGTAGAAGAACCCGACCACGATCACCAGCAGGACGACCGCGAGCTTGATCGCCACGATGACGGTGGTGACCCGGGACGACAGCTTGATCCCGAGGATCAGGACGCCGGTCATCAGCAGGACGATGAGGATCGCCGGGATGTTGACCGTCGCCGTCTCGCCCGCGATCGACGACGGCAGGGGCGTGCCGATGTCGCCGAGCAGCTGGTTGAGGTAGCCCGACCAGCCGACCGCCACCGTGGCCGCCCCCAGTGCCAGTTCGAGGACGAGGTCCCAGCCGATGACCCACGCGATGAACTCGCCGAAGGTGGCGTACGAGAACGTGTAGGCCGATCCGGCCACCGGCACGGTCGAGGCGAACTCGGCGTAGCAGATCGCGGCCAGGCCACAGACCACGCCGGCGATCACGAAGGAGATGGCGACCGCCGGCCCGGCCTGGTCGCGGGCGACCAGGCCCGTGAGGACGAAGATGCCGGTGCCGATGATGACCCCGACGCCGAAGACGGTGAGGTCCAGGCCCGAGAGGTTCTTCTTGAGCCGGTGTTCCGGCTCGTCGGTGTCGCGGATGGAGTCCTCGACGGACTTGACCCGGCGCGTGTTCACGGCCACGGCGGCTCCTCCCGGCCGGCCGGGGTGCCCCCGGCGCTGCTCACGCAGGCGAGCGTCGCACGGGGCGGGCCGGACCGCATGCCTACGCTGACGTGCGCAGCAGGACCGCGCGAAGGAGTGCAGATGACCGGCACGGAGATCCCCCGCAGCACACCGAGCGGGCCGCTGCCGGAACGCCCGACGGTCCGCCCGCGCCCGGCCGGCCCGCCGCGCACGACGCCGTCCCGGCCCGACGGCGTGGGGCCGGTCGTGGACTGCGCCGTGTACGTCGACGGCCGACGGCAGGCCCCGGTCGACCCGCACGACGCGCTCCGGGCGGCGAACGAGCAGGGCGGCTTCGTCTGGCTCGGGCTCTACGCCCCGACCGAGGACGAGCTGAGCGCGATCGCCGAGCGGTACCGGCTGCACCCGCTGGCGGTGGAGGACGCCGTCTACGCCCACCAGCGGCCCAAGCTCGAGCGCTACGACGACGCCCTGTTCATGGTGTTCACGACCGCGACGTACGTGGAGCACGACCGGCTGACCGCGACCAGCGAGGTGGTCGACACCGGCGAGGTCATGGTCTTCCTCGGCCGGGACTACGTGATCACCGTCCGGCACGGCGAGCACGGCGGGCTGACCTCGCTGCGCCGCAGCCTGGAGGAGCAACCCGACCTGCTGTGCCTCGGGCCCTCCGCCGTCCTCTACGCGGTGGCCGACCACGTCGTGGACGACTTCGTCGACGTCACCGGCCTGGTGGAGGAGGACGTCGACGAGCTGGAGGCGTCGGTGTTCAGCGACCGGCGCACCGACGACATCGGCCGGCTCTACCAGCTCAAGCGGGAGCTGATGTCGCTGCGGCGGGCGGTCTCCCCGCTGGAGGTGCCGCTGCAGAAGCTGGCGGAACGGCAGCTCGACGTGGTGCCGAGCGCGATGCGCTCCTACTTCCGCGACGTCGAGGACCACGCCATCCGGGTGCGCGACCAGGTCGCCGGCCTCGACGAGCTGCTGACCTCGATCCTGCAGGCGTCGCTGGCCCGCACCTCCCAGGCCGACAACGAGGACATGCGGAAGATCTCCGCGTGGGCCGGCATCATCGCCGTCCCCACCGCGATCGCCGGCATCTACGGGATGAACTTCGAGTTCATGCCGGAGCTGCACTGGCGGTACGGCTACCCGCTGGTGCTGCTGGTGATCGCGACCGTCTGCGTGCTGCTCTACCGCGGCTTCAAGCGCAACGGCTGGCTCTGAGCCCGGGGGCGCGACCCGGGCCCGGGCCCGTTGTGCGCTGCCCCCGTCGGTATCGGAAGCGATGCCCTGGTCCTGGGAGCCCGGACGCACGTAGAGCTTCCGATACCGCCTCCGCGACGGGCTCTGTCAACAAGCGGCGCGGGTGTCCACGGATCGGCACGATCACCTGTGTCGGCCTCCAGACCCGTCGAGGGTCCTCCTCGTGGGATGGCGTCACGTCGTCGCGACCGTGCTGCACGAGCTGGGTGGACTCGCGACCCGTCAGGAGCTGCTGGCACGGATTCCCGTCGAGGCACTGGACAACGAGGTCCGGCGACGGCGGCTGGCCCGCGTCTTCCCCCACGTCTACCGGGGCGCTGCGGAGCCGGAGAACGACGACCTCGTGCTCCGCGCGGCCTTGCGCCACGCCGGAGCGGGTGCCGCCCTCAGCCACACGACAGCGCTCGCGGTGTGGGGTCTGCTGCCGCTGCAGCGACCGCTCCACCTGACCGTCGACGAGTCTGTCCGCAGAGCCGGTGCTCCGGACCTGATCGTGCACCGACGCCTGCGCTTCCAGGCGGAACCGCCGCAGTGCCTCGTCCGGCACGGCCTCCTGCTCACCACCGTCCCACGGTCGGTCGTCGACGGATGGCCGTTGTTGCAGTTCGAGCAGCGGCGTCCGCTCCTGCTCGAAGCCGTCCGGCGCAGGATGACCACCGCTCCCCTGCTCCGCGAGGCTGCGGCTGAGCGGCCAAACCTCGGCGGTCACCGGTTGCTCGGTCAGGCCATCGACCTCGCGGACGACGGCTGTGAGAGCGAACTGGAGGCACTCGGCGTCCTCGACGTCTTCCGCCACCGGTCCCTGCCGCGCAGTGTCGGGCAGTACCGCATCGCCCTGCCGACAGGTGGGATCCGCCTCGACCGCGCATGGCCGGAGGTCAAGCTCGCCGTGGAACTGGACGGCGCCCGGCACCACACCTCACCGGAGGACCGACGCGAGGACCTGGCTCGCGACACCGCCCTGGCTGCGATGGGGTGGGTCGTCCTCCGGTTCACGTATGCCGACGTCCGTCGCGACCCGGAGGCTGTCCGCCGGCGGGTCCTGGAGGTCTACGCGACGCGCGTCGCCCAGCTGCGGGTGAGCTGATCCGCCCCTGAGCCGGACAGGCGCCCTTCGCCGCACCTCCAGCGGTATCGCTTCCGACACCCACGTCGCCACGGCGGAGACGACGGTGTTGCTTCCGATACCCAGCAGCGGGTCAGGCCTCGCCCTTGGCGGCGACGACGGCGTCGTAGACGGTGCGCCGCGGCAGCCCCGTGCGGACGACGACGGCGCGGATGGCGTCCTTGCGGGTGGCGCCCGCGGCCTCCTCGTCGGCCACGAGCGCGGCCAGCTCGGCGGGCGGGACCGCCACCGGGCCCGCGGGCGCCCCGCCGACGACCACGGTGATCTCCCCGCGCACCCCGTCGGCCGCCCACGACGCCAGCTCGGCCAGCGACCCGCGGCGGACCTCCTCGTGGGTCTTGGTCAGCTCCCGGCAGACGGCGGCCGGGCGGTCCGGCCCGAACGCGGCGGCCGCGTCGTCCAGCGCGTCGGCCAGCCGGTGCGGCGACTCGAAGAAGACCATCGTGCGGCGCTCGTCGGCCAGCCCGGCCAGGCGCGACCGGCGCTCCCCGCCCTTGCGCGGCAGGAAGCCCTCGAAGCAGAACCGGTCGACCGGCAGGCCCGACACCGCGAGCGCCGTGGTCACCGCCGACGGCCCAGGGACCGACGTGACCGCGACACCCGCATCGATGGCGGCGCGCACCAGCGTGTAGCCGGGATCGGAGACCGAGGGCATCCCGGCGTCGGTGAGCAGCAGCACGGTCCACCCCTCGGCCAGCGCGGCCAGCAGCCCGGGCAGCCGGGACCGCTCCACCGACTCGTGGAAGGTGACCACCCGCCCGGTGAGGGTCACCTCGAGGTCGGCGGCCAGGCGGTGCAGGCGGCGGGTGTCCTCGACGGCGAGCACGTCCGCCGACGCCATCGCGGTCCGCAGCCGCGGCCCGACGTCACCGGGCTGGCCGAGCGGAGCGCCGCCGAGCACGAGGCGTCCAGTCACGGGGCGAGCCTGTCACGCCGGTCGCCGCGGGCCCGCCTGCAGGGGCCCGACGCGAGGTCGCGAGCGGCGGGGGCGGGCGGGTCCGCTCACTACCCTGACCCCCATGGCGGTACTGGCTCCCGATCGCACGGACCGGGAGCCCGGCGAGCCCCCGGCCGGCCGGTCGCGCCGGTGGCCGCCACCCCGGCCGCGCCGCGACCGCACGCCGCCGCTGCCGGCGGACCGGCTCCTGTCGTGGGTGCTCGCCGCGGCGCTGGGAGCCCTCACCTTCGTCGTCCGGCTCTGGGACCTCAGCTACCCCGCGGACCTGCTGTTCGACGAGGCCTACTACCCGCCCGAGGCCCGCGAGCTGCTCGAGTGGGGCCACGAGTACAACCGCGGCTACACGTTCATCGTCCACCCGCCGCTGGGCAAGTGGATGATCGCGAGCGGCATCCACCTGTTCGGTTACGACTCCCTGGGCTGGCGGATCCCGTCCGCGGTGGCCGGCACCGTCGCCGTCGTCGTCCTCACCCGGCTGGGCCGGCGGCTCACCGGGTCGACGCTGCTGGGGCTCGTGGCGGGTCTGCTGCTGGCGCTGGACGGGTTCGCCTTCTCGCTGTCGCGCATCGGCCTGCTCGACGTCTTCCTGCAGGTGTTCGTCGTCGCGGCGGTGTCCTGCCTGGTGGTCGACCGCGACCGGGTGCGCGCGCGCATCCGCGCGGCGCAGACCGCCACCGGCTCCCGGCTGGGCCCGCGCGGCTGGCGGCTCGCGGCCGGGTTCCTGTTCGGCTGCGCCTGCGCGGTGAAGTGGAGCGGGGTGTGGTTCCTCGCCTCCTTCGCCGTCCTGTCGCTGTTCTGGGACCGCGCCGCCTGGCGGGAGGCCGGCGTCCCCCGGCCCACCCTCACCGCCGCGCGGCGGGGACTGCCCGGCGCGCTGTGGGCGCTGGCCGCCGTCCCGGTGCTCACCTACCTGGCCAGCTTCACCGGCTGGTTCCTCGGGGAGACCTCGCAGGGCAAGGCCTGGGCGCAGCAGAACCCGGAGACGGCGTTCCCGTGGATCCCCGACGCGCTGCGCTCGCTGTGGCACCAGCACGCGGAGTGGCTGCGCTTCCACAACGGCCTGTCGACGCCGCACCCGTGGGAGTCCGGGCCGTGGTCGTGGCTGGTCAACGGCCGGCCGATCCTGCTGTGGAACCCGCAGGGGCTCACCGACGCCGCCGGCGACCAGGTCGTCCGCTACATCCTCATGGTCGGGACGCCGACCCTGTGGTTCGCCTTCGCGCCGGCGCTGGTCTGGCTGGCCTGGCGGCTGGTCGCCCGCCGCGACCCGGCCGCGCTGGTCGTGGCCACCGCGATCGCCGCCGGGTGGGGCACCTGGTTCCTCAAACCCGAGCGCACGATGTTCGTCTTCTACATGGCCCCGGTGGTGCCGTTCTTCGTGCTGGCCGTGGTGCTGGTCCTGCAGGACGTGCTCGGCCGGCCGGGCAGCGACCGCTGGCGGCGCCAGGTGGGGCTGGGCGTGGTCGCGCTCTACGTCGGTGTCGTGGCGGCGACCTTCGTCTTCTTCTACCCCGTGCTGACCGGGCAGCCGCTGTCGCACGCCGAGTGGCTGGACCGGATGTGGTTCCCCTCATGGTTCTGATCCCGGGTGGCACACCCGCGTAGTTGCGTATTACAACTGGTTGTCGTGAGTGCACACGGAGCCGGCATGGCCCGGCAACCCCGGGCCGTCTACGCCGTCGCCTTCGCCTGCGTGGTGAGCTTCATGGGCATCGGGCTGGTCGACCCGATCCTCCCCGCGCTGTCCGAGCAGCTCGACGCCACGCCCAGCCAGGTGACCCTGCTGTTCACCAGCTACCTGCTCGTGACCGCCGTGGCCATGCTCGGCACCGGGTGGGTCTCCAGCCGGATCGGCGCCAAGCGCACGCTCATCGCCGGACTGGTCCTCATCGTGGTCTTCTCCGGCCTGGCGGGGCTCTCGGGCTCGATCGACGGCATCGTCGGCTTCCGGGCCGGCTGGGGGCTGGGCAACGCCCTGTTCATCGCCACCTCGCTGGCGGTCATCGTCGCCTCGGCGTCGGGCGGGTTCGCCGGCGCGATCGTGCTCTACGAGGCCGCCCTGGGCCTGGGCATCGCGGCCGGCCCGCTCGTCGGTGGCCTGCTGGGGGACATCAGCTGGCGGGGGCCCTTCTTCGGGGTCGCCGTACTCATGGCGATCGCCCTGCTCGCCACGGTCGTCCTGCTCGAGCCCACGCCGAAGCCGGCCCGGCCCACCCCGCTGTCGGCGCCGCTCCGCGCGCTGCGCCACCGCGGCCTGCTGACCATGAGCACCACCGCCCTGCTCTACAACTGGGGCTTCTTCACGATGCTCGGCTACGCGCCCTTCCCCATGGAGCTCTCCGAGCTGCAGCTGGGCTTCGTGTTCTTCGGCTGGGGCCTGCTGGTGGCCTTCTTCTCGGTGGTCGCCGCGCCTCGCATGCAGGCGCGGTGGGGCACCGCGCGCTCGCTGTCGGCCGCGCTGGTCCTCTTCGCCGTCGACCTGCTGGTGATCGGCGCCTTCGTCGAGACCCGGTGGGCGCTGATCACCGCGGTCGTCGTCGCGGGGGTCTTCATCGGCGTCAACAACACGCTGGCCACCCAGGCGGTCATGCTCGTCTCGCCCGTCGAGCGGCCGGTGGCCTCGGCCGCCTACGGCTTCGTCCGCTTCCTCGGCGGTGGCCTGGCCCCCTTCGCCGCCGGGAAGCTGGCCGAGCACTGGGACCTGCACGTGCCCTTCGTCGTCGGGGCGGTCGCGGTCCTGCTCGCCGTCGGGGTGCTGAACACCGGCCGGGGCCTGCTGGCCGCGGCCGACGCCGGTCTCGAGGAGGACGGCGCCGCGGCGGCGACGCACGGCCCGCTGGACGACGTGGCCGGCGAGGTGGCCGACGAGTTCGGCGGGGCGCCCGCCGCGATCGACAGCGAGCTGCAGGCGGGCGCTCCCCGCGCCCGCGCCTGACCACCCGCGACTCCGTACCGTGACGACCCAGGGGAACGGTGCACGGCCACGGAGGAGACGGCGATGACCAGCGCACAGGACCGACCGCGGGTGCTGACCGGGGTGGACGGCGACGTCTGGGCGATCACCCTCGACCGCCCGGAGACCGGCAACGCCCTCGACCCGGCGATGGCCGCCGAGCTGGCCGCGGCACTGCGTGACCGCCCGGTGGAGACCCGCACCGTGCTCCTCCTCGGCAACGGGAGCCGGTTCTGCGTGGGCGGCGACGTGCGGGCCTTCGCCGGCGCGGACGACCCGGCCGCCTACGTCGGGCAGCTGGCGCAGGACTGGCACCAGGTGGTCCGCGCGCTGCTGTACTGCCCGGTGCCGGTCGTCGCCGGGGTGCAGGGTGCCGTCGCCGGTGCGGGGGTCGGGCTCATCGGGGCGTGCGACATCGTCGTCTGCGCCCGGTCCACCAAGATCCGGCCGGCCTACGGCGCGATCGGCTACTCCCCCGACGGCGGGAGCTCGTGGGCGCTGACCCGGGCGCTGGGAGCCCCGCGGGCGCTGGAGCTGATGCTGACCAACGGCGCGCTGACCGCCGCCGAGGCGCACATGTTCGGCCTGGTCGCCCGCCTCGTGGAGGACGAGGAGGTGCACCAGGCCGCCATCGCGCTGGCGCAGGGGGTGGCCGCGGGCCCGGTGCGGGCGATGGTGCGCACCCGCGCGCTGGTCCGGCAGGCCGCCGTCCGCACGCTCGAGGAGCAGCTGGACGACGAGGCGCGGCTGATCGCCGATTCCGCCGCCGACCCCGAGGGCCGCGAGGGCGTCCGGGCGTTCGTGGAGAAGCGCCAGCCGGACTTCCGCAACGCACGCTGAGCCGGCCTAGACGGCCTCCACCGGCCAGGCCTCGAAGGACGCGCTGGCCTCGACCCCGGTCGAGTCGGTCGCCGTCGCCGTGACGACCAGCCGGGTGCCGGTCCCGTGGTCGACGAAGGGACGGGAGTACTCCGGCCCCTCGAACGACTCCCCGGGGTGGTCGTGGCAGAGCCCGCCGCTGCAGTGCACGAGCACCTCGCTCCACCGCACGGTCAGCGGCCCGTCCTCGGCGTCGGTGGCCGTCGCGCCGGCCTGCACCAGGTCCCCGGGGGCGTAGTGGCGCTCCGGTGGCGGCGCGGTCAGGGTCAGCACCGGCGCGGTGTTGCCGGGGACGACCGTCACGGTCGTGCTCGCCTCGGCCCCGCCGGGGTCGGTGACCGTGAGCCGGGCGGTGACCGGCCCGGGGTCGGCGTAGGCGTGGTCCACCCGGACGCCCTCGCCGGTGGTCCCGTCGCCGAAGTCCCACCGGTGGGTCAGCGGCTCGCCGTCCCACTCGCTGGAGGCGCTGCCGTCGAAGGTCACCGTGCGCGTCGCGGCGTCGACCGTGGCGGTGACCCGCGCGGTCGGGGGCCGGTTGCCGGGCGCGTGCACCAGCCGCTTGAGCACGCTGCCGCCGATGTCGGCCCAGACGACGTCGCCGTTGTCCGGAGCCGCGGCGAACGCCACGGGCAGCCCGTTCCCCGCGCCGAAGCCCTCGGCCTCCGGGGCCCGGACCAGCCCGCCCTCGGCGTCGGAGCGCAACGTGTAGACGCGCTGGGAGGAGTAGTCGCCGAAGAAGTACGCACCCTGGTACTGGGCCGGGTAGGCGCTGCCGGTGTAGACGACGCCGCCGGTGACGGCCGTGCCGGCCGGGCCGTGCTCGTACCGCCACAGCGGCGCGGTGTTGGGGGCGTCCTGGCACTCGGGCAGGTCGGCGTAGCCGGGGCTGCGCGCGTCGCCCTCCCAGCACGGCCAGCCGTAGCTGGCCCCGGGGCGGACCACGTCGATCTCCTCCCACGTCGCCCAGCCGACGTCGCCCACGATCGGCCCCCCGGTCACCGGGTCCAGGCTGAACCGGAACGGGCTGCGGAAGCCCAGGGCGTACACGCGGCTGCGCCACGACGCCGGGTCGGCCGCGTCGTAGAAGGGGTTGTCCGCGACACCGCGCCCGTCGGGCAGCAGGTGCAGCAGCTTGCCGTACCCGGTGGCGGGGTCCAGCGCGCGCAGGGCCAGCGGGTCCACGTCCCGGAAGTCGGCGGAGTCACCGACGGTCACCCACAGGGAGCCGTCGGGGTCGGCGACGACGCCGGTCAGCCCGTGCGCGTCGGACCCGGCGGGCAGCTCCAGGACGACGCGCTCGTCGACCAGGCCCTCGTCGGTGAGGGCCCAGGCCGACAGCCGCATCGTCCACTGACCGTCGACGTCGAGGGTGCGACCGGTGTAGACCGTCCCGTCGGGCGCGACCTCGACCGCGACCAGCCCGAGGTCGCCGGCGGTCACCACGGGCAGCTCGGCGACCGTGCGGGCCTCCCCGGAGGGCGCCACCCGGGCCACCCGCCCGTTCTTGCCCGTGGTCAGCCAGCCGCCGTCGGGCAGGTAGGCGAAGTCGGTGAGCAGCTCGTCCTGGCCACTGGGCAGGTCGACGACGACGAAGCCGGCCGTCAGCGCCGGGGCCGCCGCGGCCCGGCCCGGGGTGACGGCCACCGTCCCGGCGACCAGGGTCACGAGGACGCCGAACCGCACGGCCGCGCGCGCCGCCCGGTGGGAACCGCCTGGCTCTGGGGTCACGCCGGGCGACGCTCCCCGTCCTCGTTCCGTGCGACCAACGCAACACGCGGGTCCGTGCGACCCGCCGGGGCGGAGCGCACGGCCGGTGCCCGGCCGTGCGCGGGGAGCCACTCGGCCCGGGACGGCAGAAGGCCCCGCCCGGTGTGCCGGGCGGGGCCTTCGGTGTCGGGGTGGAGCTGAGGGGATTTGAACCCCTGACCCCCTCGATGCGAACGAGGTGCGCTACCGGACTGCGCTACAGCCCCTGACGGTGGACGAGTCTACCGTCCACCGGTTCCGGCACCGCCACCGGGTGGCCCTCCTGCAGGGTCCCGCCGCGAGCTCGCGAGTGGCGGGGCAGGAGGGGCCTTCACCCGTTGACGACCCGGCGCGGCTGGTAGACGTCGATGTCGGCGAAGCCGATGTCGTCGTCGTCCAGGCCCACGACGGCGCTGTTCTGCCAGCCGGCCGGCGCCGCGGTGCGGGCGGCGACGACTCGGCCGGGGCGCAGCGGGTGGACCGGCGCCAGCGGCAGGCTGGGGTGCGGCAGGTCGACGGTGTGGTGGTGCACCTCCTCGGCGACCGGCACCTCCTCCGCGCGGCGCGGCGCCGGCACCGGCCGGGCGACCGGTCGACGCAACTCGCGGGCGGCGGCCCGGGCGGCCCGGCGGGCGGCCAGCCGCTCCCGGCGGGCCGCGGCGCGCAGCACCATCAGGTAGGCCACGACGGCGAGGTCGAGCACGCCCTGCGCGATCCACAGCCAGGGGCTGTAGAGCAGCGCGCCGGCCAGGGCCACCAGCGTGAGCCCCACCAGGCCGGCCAGCGTGCGACGGCGCACGGCGTGCACGTCGACCCGCAGCTCGCCGGAGGTCAGCAGCGCCCCGCGGTCGATGGAGACCTTCTCGGTGTCGGCGTAGACCGCCGGGTCCACCGTCCGCCGCCGCTGCAGCGTCCGGCCGGAGTCGGTCAGCCCGGCTCGACCCGCCTGGGAGTCACCGCGGGTCACCACCATCGGGACCAGCACGACGAACCACAGCACGACCAGAGCGGCCAGCAGCACGCCCGAACCCATCCAGAACACCACCCGTCACACGAGTCACTTGACGGGCGAAGTTACGGCCTGCACTCCCCCGTTCGAGGGAGGCGCGCGGGCGTGTCACTGAAGTGTCGTGTGACTGGAGTGTCGGCGGCACGGCGTGTCGACGGAGAGCCCCGGAGCGGACGCCCGTGCGCGTGGTATGCGGGCGCGGCTCAGCCGGAGGCGGCGGCGTGCCAGCGGGCGAGGACCCCCTCGGGCGAGTCCTCGGCCAGCAGCGCGTAGCAGCGGTGGTCGCGCCAGTCCCCGTCGATGTCGAGGTACCGGCGCAGCAGCCCCTCGGAACGGAACCCGAGCCGCTCCACGAGCCGCTGGCTCGGGCCGTTCTCCGGCCGGATGTCGGCCTGCAACCGGTGCAGCCGCGCCGCGCCGAACGCGTGGTCGCACACCAGCGCCACCGCGAGCGAGGCCATGCCCCGGCCGGCGACCGAGCGGTCGATCCAGTAGCCGAGGTTGCCCGAGCGCAGCGCGCCACGGACGACGTTGTCGATGGTCACCTGGCCGGCCAGCCGCCCCTCCACGCGGACGACGAACGGCAGCGTCGTGCCGGCGAGGGCTCGGCGGAGCACCGCGCGGCGCATCGCCCGGTACGCCTGCGGGGTGTGCCGCGCCGCCCACGGCGAGGGCGCCGTCGGCTCCCACGGGGACAGCCACGCCTCGTTCGCGAGCCGGACCCGGCTCCACTCCTCGGCGTCCCGGCGCCGCGGCGGGTGCAGCTCCACCGGCCCGAAGGACAGTCGGGCGGGCCAGCCGGGGTGCTGCGCGGGGTCGGGCACGGGTCGGCTCAGCCGCCCAGCAGCAGGGGCATGACGGTGACCAGCCCGCCGGCGGCGACCTCGGTGACGTCCTCGTCGATCACGATCAGGCAGTTGGCCCGCGCCATCCGCGCCAGCATCGCCTCGTCGCCGTCGCCCAGCGGCTCGACGACGTAGCCACCGTCGGGGTGGCGCATCACCTGGCCGTGCAGGTACTGCCGGTACCCCAACGGGGAGGTCAGCTGCTCGGCGGCGATCGCCTGCACGGTGCGGCGGAACAGCTGCCGCTTGCCCAGCATGAGTCGGATCGCCGGCCGCACGAACACCTCGAACGCGACCAGTGCGGCGACCGGCTCCCCGGGGACGCAGATGACCGGGACGGAGTCGCGGCCCAGCCGGCCGAAGCCCTGGACCGGGCCGGGGTGCATGAGGACCTGCGAGAAGCGCATGTCGCCGAGCTCGGCGAGGGCCTCCCGCACCATGTCCCCCTCGTCGGCGAGGGTGCCGGCGATGAGCACCAGGTCGCTGCGCAGCAGCTGGCTCTCCAGCACCTCCGAGAGGCGGCGCCGGTCGGAGGGGACGATCCCCGACCGGTAGGCCTCCGCGCCGGCGTCACGCGCGGCGGCCGCCAGCGCGTAGCTGTTCACGTCGACGACCTGGCCGGGAGCCGCCGCGCTGCTGATGTCGACCAGCTCGGCACCGGCGGAGAGGACGGCGATCCGCGGCCGGGGCCGGACCAGGACGCGGTCGCGGCCGACCGCCGCGAGCAGGCTGATCTGCGCGGGGCCGATCGGGGTGCCGACCTGCACCGCCGTCGTCCCCGGCGCGACGTCGTCCCCGGTGCGGCGCACGTAGCCGCCCGGCGCCACGGCCGCGTGCACCGTCACCTTGGCCACGCCGCGGTCGGTCCAGACCGCCGGGACGACGACGTCGGCGCCGGTGGGCAGCATCGCGCCCGCCGCGACCTTCAACGCCAGCCCGGGCCCGATCGACGACGGGCCGCTGGGACCGGGGACGCTCTCCCCCACCACCGCCAGCGAGGCCGGCTCGCCGGGGGTGGCGCCCTCGATGTCCATGGCCCGCGCGGCGTAGCCGTCCAGGGCGGCCTGGTCGAAGGCCGGCAGCGCCCGCTGGCTGACGACCTCCTCCGCGCAGAGCAGCCCCTGCGCGTCGAGGACGGCCAGCTCGATCGGGTCCGGCTGCGGCACCGCGGAGAGGATCTCGTCGAGGTGCTGCTCGACCGGGCGGGGCGCGGGCGGCTCGGCCGCGCCCGGTGGCGGCGGCGGGACCTGACCGGGCTCGATCGCGCTCGTCTCGTGGGTCCCCGCCGGCGCCGGGGAGACCACCGTGCCGCGGCGCAGGTCCATCGCCGTGGTGTCCCGCTGTCCTGTGCCGTCCTCGGTCATACCCACCACGGAGGTCGATGCTCCCCCCTCAGGGGCCGCCCTCAGGCCTGCGACGCGCCCTTCGGGGACAGGTCGGCCACGAACTCGGTCAGCCAGGACCGCAGGGGCGGCCCGAGGTCGTCGCGCTCGGCGGCCAGGCGGATGACCGCCTTGAGGTAGTCCAGCCGGTCCCCGGTGTCGTAGCGCCGGCCGCGGAACACCACGCCGTGCACCGGCTGCCCGCGCTCGACGAGGGTGGCGAGGGCGTCGGTCAGCTGGATCTCCCCGCCGCGGCCGGGCGCGGTCTCCCGCAGCACGTCGAAGACCTCCGGCGCGAGCACGTAGCGGCCGATGATGGCCAGGCTGCTCGGTGCCTCCTCCACGGGTGGCTTCTCGACCAGGCCGGTGATCGCCACGACGTCGCCGTCGGTGTCCTCGACCGCCACCGCGCCGTACTTGTCGATGTTCTCCCGGCCCACGTCGAGCAGGGCGACCACCGAGCCGCCGTGCTCGGCCTGCACGTCCAGCATCTGCTCGAGCAGGTGGTCACGGGCGTCGATGAGGTCGTCGCCGAGCAGCACGGCGAACGGCTCGTCGCCCACGAAGGCCGCCGCCTGCAGCACCGCGTGGCCCAGCCCCCGCGCCTCGCCCTGCCGCACGAAGTGCACCTGGGCCACGTCGGTCGAGGCCCGGACGGCGGCCAGCCGGTCGGCGTCGCCCTTCTTCTCCAGCGCGGCCTCGAGCTCGGGCGAGCGGTCGAAGAAGTCCTCGATCGCGCCCTTGTTGCGCCCGGTGACCATGAGCACCTCGGCCAGCCCGGCGCGCGCGGCCTCCTCGACGATGTACTGCAGCGCCGGCCGGTCGACCACCGGCAGCAGCTCCTTGGGCACGGCCTTGGTCGCCGGCAGGAAACGGGTCCCCAGGCCCGCGACCGGGAGGACGGCCTTCCGCGCGGGGCGGGAGCTCGAAGTCGGCATGGGCGGAGCGTAGTGGAGGCGGCACGACCGCCCCCCGGCCCGGCCGGAGGACGGTCGCCGACCCTGGCTAGCCTTCGACGGTGCCCTCTCCGGACGACGTCGCCGCGGCGAAGGCGACCCTCCGGACCCGGTTCCAGGCCCTGCGTGCGGACCGCACCAGCGAGACCCGGGCCGCCGCCGCGGCGGCGGTCACCGCCACCCTGCTGCGCGGGCTGGCCGGGGTCCGCACGCTGGCGGCCTTCGTCCCCGACCCCACCGAGCCGGGGGCGGGCCGCCTCCCGGCCGCCTACACCCAGCTCGGCGCGCGGGTGCTGCTGCCGGTGGTGCCCGCCGACGGGCGGGAGCTGGGCTGGGCCGTCGACACCGGCCGGCTGACCCCGGGCCGCTTCGGCCTGATGGAGCCGGTGGGCCCGCGGCTGGGGCCGACCGCGATCGGCGCCGCGGAGGTCGTCGTCGTCCCCGCGGTGGCGGTGTCCCGGTCCGGCGTCCGGCTCGGCCGCGGCGGCGGCTACTACGACCGGGCGCTGCGGCACGCCCGTGCCGACGCCCGGCTGGTGGCCGTGGTGTTCGACGACGAACTGGTGGACGACCTGCCGTCGGAGCCGCACGACCGACGGGTCACCGCGGTGGTCACGCCCTCCGGTGGCTGGGAGGCGCTACCGACCGGTCACTGACACAGTGATCACGCCCTCGTCCCCCGACGCCGTGGGAGCGCGCCGTGTCCCCCGAGATAGTCACCATCATCGCGCTCGTCGTGATCTTCGCGATCGCCACGTTCCTGCCCATCAACATGGGCGCCCTGGCGTTCGTGGCCGCGTTCCTCGTCGGCACGCTGTCGGTCGGCCTGAGCACCGACGACATCCTCGCCGGCTTCCCCGCCGAGCTGGTCGTGACGCTGATCGGCGTCACCTACCTGTTCGCGATCGCGCAGAACAACGGCACCGTCGACCTGCTGGTGCGCGGCGCGGTGCGGCTGGTGCGCGGCCACGTCGCCGCCATCCCGTGGATCATGTTCTTCGTCACCGCGCTGCTGACCGCGATCGGCGCGCTCTCCCCCGCCGCGGTCGCGATCATCGCGCCGATCGCCCTGGGCTTCGCCGCCCGCTACCAGATCAACCCGCTGCTCATGGGCATGATGGTCATCCACGGCGCGCAGGGCGGGGGGTTCTCCCCCATCAGCGTCTACGGCGTCACGGTCAACACCATCGTGGAGGACGAGGGCCTGCCCTCCAGCCCGCTGACGGTCTTCCTGGGCAGCCTGTTCTTCAACATCGCCATCGCCGTGGTGCTCTTCCTCGTGCTCGGCGGTCGCCAGCTGCTCGGCCGCAAGGTGGCGGTCGCGACGCCGGCGCACGCCGAGCACGCGGAGGCCACCGTCGTCCGCGGCCACGGGGCCCCGCCCGGACCGGCGGTCGGCGGGGACGACGCCGCGGCCGGCACCGACCGCGGCGCCGGCACCGACGCCGGCGAGGGCGCCGACCGGCCGCAGCCGGTGACGCTCGACCAGATCCTGACGCTGATCGGGTTGGCCGCCGTCGCGGTCCTGGCCCTGGTGTTCGACCTGGACATCGGCTTCGTCTCGATCACCGTCGCGACGGTCCTCGTGCTGTTCGCCGCCGCGCGGCACAAGGGCGCCGTCAGCCAGATCAGCTGGTCGACCGTGCTGCTCATCGCCGGCGTCCTGACCTTCGTGTTCGTGCTGCAGGAGGCCGGCACCATCGACTACGTCGGCGAGGCGGTCATCGGGCTGGGCGTGCCCCTGATCATCGCGCTGCTGCTCTGCTACATCGGAGGGGTGGTGTCGGCCTTCGCGTCGTCGACCGCGATCATCGGGGTCGCCATCGCACTCGCGGTGCCGTTCCTGCAGGCCGGGGACATCGGTGCCGTGGGCGTGGTGGTCGCCCTGTCCGTGGCCTCCACCATCGTCGACGTGAGCCCGTTCTCGACCAACGGCGCGCTGGTGCTGGCCAACGCACAGGACGTCGACAAGGACCGCTTCTACAAGCAGATCCTCGCCTACTCCGGGATCGTCGTCGCCGCCGGGCCGTTCCTGGCCTGGCTGGTGTTCGTCGTCCCCGGTTGGCTCTAGACGAACGGAGCGCACCGCCATGTCCGGACCCCTCGACGGCATCCTCGTCGTCGACCTGACCCGCGCCCTCGCCGGGCCGCACGCCGGGATGATGCTCGGCGACCTCGGCGCCCGGGTGATCAAGGTGGAGAACCCCGGGTCGGGTGACGACACCCGCGGCTGGGGCCCGCCGTTCGTGTGGCCCGGGGGCGGTGAGGACGGTGGATCGGCGGAGCAGGGCGACCGGGAGTCCACCTACTTCCTCTGCACCAACCGCAACAAGGAGTCGGTGACCCTCGACCTCAAGGACGACGGCGACAAGGCGCTGCTCACCGAGCTGATCCGGCGGGCCGACGTGCTGCTGGAGAACTTCCGCCCCGGCACCCTGGCCCGCCTGGGCTTCGGCACCGACGTGCTGGAGTCGCTCAACCCGCGGCTGGTGACCCTGTCGATCAGCGGCTTCGGCCACGACGGTCCCGAGGGCGGACGCGCCGGCTACGACCAGATCGCCCAGGGCGAGGGCGGGCTGATGTCGCTGACCGGGTCCGGCCCCGACGACCCCCAGCGCGTCGGTGTCCCGATCGGCGACCTGCTGGCCGGGATGTACGGCGCCTACGGGGTGCTCGCCGCGCTGCTGGAGCGGGAGCGGACCGGCCGCGGCCAGGTGGTGCGCACCTCGCTGCTGGCGGCGATCGTCGGGGTGCACGCCTTCCAGGGGACGGCGTGGACGGTCGCGGGCAAGGTCGGCCGCGCCCAGGGCAACCACCACCCGTCGATCGCGCCGTACGGGCTGTTCCACTGCAAGGGCGGCAGCGTCCAGCTCTCCTGCGGCTCGGAGGGGCTGTGGCGCAAGCTGTGCGCCGAGTTCGGCCTGGACCCCGACGCCCCCGGCCTGGCCACCAACGGGGAGCGGGTCGGCAACCGCCCGCAGGTGATCGAGCTGCTGGAGCGGACCTTCGCCGACATCGCCCCCGAGGAGCTGCTGGCCCGGCTGGCCGCCGCGGGCATCCCGGCGGGCAAGGTGCGCACCCTCGACGAGGTCTACACCTGGGAGCAGACCCTCTCCCAGGGCCTGCTGGTCGACGTCGAGCACGCCACCCTCGGCCCCTTGCAGCTGCCCGGCCCGCCGCTGCGGTTCTTCGCCGCGGGTCCGGACGGCGAGACCGAGACCACCCGCCGGGACCACGCCGCGCCCCCGGTGCTGGGCTCGTCCAACGAGGCGATCCGCGCCTGGCTCCAGGCGTGAGCCGGCTCGCGATCCCACCCATGGGCACGGCACGCGCGGGCACGTCCCCGACGGGCGCCGGCGGGGAGGCGGCATGACCCGCCCGCCGGACGCGCGGGCGCTGCGGGACCTCGTCCTCGACCCCGGCTCGTGGAAGAGCTGGGACGCCCCGATCGAGATCGGCGAGGTCCCCGAGTCCTACGCCGACGAGCTGGCGCGGGCGGCGGAGAAGGCCCACCAGGACGAGGCGGTCATCACCGGTGAGGGCCGGCTGCGCGGCCGGCGGGTCGCCGTGCTCGCCGGCGAGTTCGGCTTCCTGGCCGGCTCCATCGGCGTCGCCGCCGCCGAGCGGCTGATCGCCGCCGTCGAGCGGGCCACCGAGGAGGGGCTGCCGCTGCTGGCCGCCCCGGTCTCCGGGGGGACCCGCATGCAGGAGGGCACCGTCGCCTTCCTGCAGATGATCGGGATCACCGCGGCGATCGCGCGGCACAAGGAGGCCGGGCTGCCGTACCTGGTCTACCTGCGGCACCCCACCTTCGGCGGCGTCCTGGCCTCGTGGGGGTCGCTGGGCCACGTGACCATCGCCGAGCCGGGGGCCTCGATCGGGTTCCTCGGCGCCCGGGTGTACCAGGCCCTCTACGGCGAGCCCTTCCCCGAGGGCGTGCAGACCGCCGAGAACCTGGCCGCGCACGGGCTGATCGACGCCGTCGTGCCGCACGAGGAGATCGCCGACGTCGCCGACCGGGCGCTGCGGGTGCTGGCGGCGCGGCAGACGTGGCACCACGACGTCCGTGACGCCGAGCGGCCGCGGCCCGAGGACGGCACGGACGCCGACGACCCCGAGGACCACCGCAGCGCGTGGGAGGTCGTCACCGCGTCACGGCGGCCGGACCGGCCCGGCGTCCGGCGGCTGCTGCGCACGGCGGCCACCGACATCGTCGGCCTCTCGGGCACCGGTGCCGGGGAGAAGGACCCCGGCCTGCTGCTCGCCCTGGCGCGCTTCGGCGGGGCGCCGTGCGTCGTCCTCGGCCAGGACCGGCGCGGCCAGTCCCTCTCGGCGCCGCTCGGGCCGGCCGCCCTGCGGGAGGCCCGCCGCGGCATGCGGCTGGCCGCCGAGCTGCGGCTGCCGCTGCTCACGCTGATCGACACCCCCGGCGCGGCGCTGTCGAAGGACGCCGAGGAGGGCGGGCTGGCCGCCGAGATCGCCCGCTGCCTGCAGGACCTGGTCATGCTCAAGGCCCCGACGCTGGCCGTGCTGCTCGGCCAGGGCACCGGCGGCGGGGCGCTGGCGCTGGTGCCGGCCGACCGGGTGCTGGCCGCGGCGAACGGCTGGCTGGGCCCGCTGCCACCCGAGGGCGCCTCGGCGATCGTGCACCGCACGGTCGACCGGGCCGACGAGATGGCCGCCTCGCAGGGCGTGCGCGCCACCGACCTGTGGCGCGCCGGGATCGTCGACCGGGTGGTGCCCGAGCGGCCCGACGCCGCCGACGAGCCGGTGGAGTTCTGCCAGCGGCTGGGCCGGGTGCTCGGCGAGGAGCTGGCCGACCTGCTCGGGCGGGACGACGGCGAGCGGTTCCGCAGCCGGCTGCACCGCTACCGGCACCTCGGCCGCTGAGGCCCCGCCCACGGTCCAGGCGGCCGGAGCCGCCGGGTGCCGGGAGCCGCCGGGGGGGGGGGGGGGGGGGGGGGGGGGGGGGGGGGGGGGGGGGCCGGGGCGGGGGGGGGGGGGGGGGGGGGGGGGGGGGGGGGGGGGGGGGGGGGGGGGGGGGGGGGGGGGGGGGGGGGGG
>NZ_JBJGYR010000036.1:0-41967 GCF_054050095.1 Geodermatophilus sp. SYSU D01105 | reverse complement strand
TTGATCCCGCCCTCGCGGTAGTGCAGGTCGGTGTGGCAGACCCCGCACGCCTGGATGTCGACGACCGCCTCACCCGGGCCGGGGTCGGGCACGATGATCGTCTCGACGGTGACCGGAGCACCCTTGCTGCGGGCGACGACGCCCTTCACCTCATAGGCCATGCGGGGAGCCTAGAACGGAGCCCGGGCGGGTCCACGTCCGCTCCCGGCATGCGGGAGCACCCCGGCCGGGGTCCTTGAACTCGCAACGATTCGGTCACGCTCACCGCGCGGTGCGTCCCGCCGAGACGTAGCGTTCCCGCTGGTCCGTGACCTGGGGCACTGACCCGTCCGCCGGGGGCGACCCGGCACCCACGAACCGGAGGTCCGCCCGTGGCAGTACCGAGCTTCCTGGCCCGCGAGCGCATCGTGGCCCGCCCCGGCTTCAACCGGTGGCTGATCCCGCCGGCGGCGCTGGCGGTCCACCTGTGCATCGGGCAGGCCTACGCCACCAGCGTCTACAAGACCGCGCTGGTCGAGGACTTCGGCACGTCCCAGACGGCGATCGGCATCGTCTTCTCGATCGCGATCGTCATGCTCGGCCTCTCCGCCGCGCTCTTCGGCACGTGGGTGGACCGCAACGGGCCCCGCGCGGCGATGTTCGTGTCGGCGTGCTTCTGGGTCACCGGCTTCCTCGTGGGTGGCCTCGGCATCGAGACCCGCCAGCTGTGGCTGCTGTACCTGGGCTACGGCGTCATCGGGGGCATCGGCCTGGGCATCGGCTACATCTCGCCGGTCTCCACCCTGATCAAGTGGTTCCCCGACCGGCCCGGCCTGGCCACCGGCATGGCGATCATGGGCTTCGGCGGCGGTGCACTGATCGCCTCGCCGCTCTCCCGGCAGCTGATGAGCTGGTACGACCCCGGGTACGACCCGGGCACCGCCGGCTCGGTGCCCAACGGCGGCGCCGTCGCGGCGCTGTTCTTCACCTTCGCCGCGGCCTACCTGGTCTTCATGATGTTCGGCGCCTTCATCGTGCGGGTGCCCGCCGAGGGCTGGAAGCCCGCGGGCTTCGACCCGTCGACGGTCAAGCAGAAGGCGCTGGTCACCACCGAGAGCGTGTCGGCCAACAACGCGATCAGGACGCCGCAGTTCTGGCTGCTGTGGGTCGTGCTGTTCTGCAACGTCACCGCGGGGATCGGGATCCTCGAGCAGGCCAGCCCGATGATCCAGGACTTCTTCCGCAGCGGGGACACCTCGACCGTCGCCGCGACCGCCGCCGCCGGCTTCGTCGGCGTCCTGTCGCTGTTCAACATGGCCGGCCGGTTCGTGTGGTCCTCGACCTCGGACTTCATCGGCCGCAAGCCGATCTACATGGTCTACCTGGGCGTCGGCCTGGTCATGTACGTGCTGCTGGCCACCATCGGCAGCAGCGCCACCTGGCTGTTCGTGCTGCTGGCCGCGGTGATCATCTCCTTCTACGGCGGCGGGTTCGCCACCGTCCCGGCCTACCTGCGCGACCTGTTCGGCACCTACCAGGTGGGTGCCATCCACGGCCGGCTGCTCACCGCGTGGTCGGCCGCCGGCGTCGCCGGGCCGCTGATCGTCAACAGCGTGCTCGACACCCAGGGCGAACCCGGCTCGCTCGTCGCGTCCAACTACCGCCCGGCCCTCTTCATCATGGTCGGGCTGCTCGCGGTCGGGTTCGTCGCCAACCTGCTGGTGCGCCCGGTGGCCAGCAAGTGGCACGAGCCGCACCGGGACGCCGCCACCACCCCGACCCGCGAACGGAGCACCGCCCGATGAGCACGCCGCTGCCGAAGCAGTCCGCCGACGGCCAGCCGCAGACCCACACCCCCGTGGGGCTGATCGCCTTCGCCTGGACGCTGGTCGGCGTCCCGCTGGCCTACGGGCTCTACCAGACGGTCAAGACCGCCCTCACCCTGTTCACCGGCTGAGCCGCGCCTCCACGACGACAGCGCCCCCCGTCCGCGGTCCGGACGGGGGGCGCTGTCGTGCTCGGGACGGCTCGTGGCGCTGCGGTCTGCCCTCAGGTGCCGCGGCTGACGGGCCGCAACGGAAGGTGTGGGGAGAGGTCGGCGCGGTTGCCGCTGGCACTGACGCGGCCCTCGGCGACGGCGGTGGCCCAGTCCAGCCGGCCGATGGCCAGCCGCAGCCAGGTCGCGGCATCGGTCTCCACCACGTTGGGCGGCGTGCCGCGGGTGTGCCGCGGCCCCGGGACGCACTGGACGGCGACGTGCGGCGGCACCCGCAGCTCCACCGACCGGCCGGGCACCTGCTGGGCCAGCCAGCGGGCGCTGGTCCTCACCGCGGCACCGACGACGGAGCGACCGGGCGGCTCGTCCTCCCCGGCCAGCCAGCCCAGCACCGGCTCGACCGCCGCCCGCAGCTCCTCGGCGGAGATGGGCGCGGCCATCAGCTGGTCGGGACGGTCCCCGCCGGCGCGCGGCCCACCGTGGCCTCGGGGGTGCCGAACAGCGCCGGCAGCGTCGCGCTCCAGGCGGCCCGCAGCTCGGCCAGCGGCAGCTCGGCCACCCCGTCCACGGCGAGCGCGTCGCCGCCGGTCGTCCCGAGCTCGGTGACGCCGACGCCGGCCCACTCGGCGGTGGCCCGCACTGCCTCGGGGTCGCTCGTGGTCACGACCGCGCGGGCGCCGGACTCGCTGAACAGCGCGGTGAAGGCGTCACCGGCCAGGGCCAGCCGGGCGCCGACGCCGTACCGCAGGGCCGACTCGGCGAGCGCCTGGGCCAGGCCGCCGTCGGCCAGGTCGTGGGCGGAGCTGACCAGGCCCTCCCGGCCGAGCGCGGCGAGCAACTCGCCCAGCGACCGCTCGGCCTCGAGGTCCACGGCCGGCGGGCGGCCGCCGAGGTGGCCGTGGACGACCGACGCCCACGCCGAGCCGCCGAACTCCGGCTTGGTCTCGCCGAGCAGGAGGACCGTCTCCCCCGCCGTCCGCCAGCCGGTGGGCACCCGCTTCCGCACGTCCTCGTGCACCCCGAGGACGCCGATGACCGGGGTCGGGTTGATCGCGACGTCGCCGGTCTGGTTGTAGAGGCTGACGTTGCCCCCGGTGACCGGCAGGCCGAGGTCGCGGCAGGCGTCGGCCAGACCGCGGACGGCCTCGGCGAACTGCCACATGACCTCCGGCTCCTCGGGCGAGCCGAAGTTGAGGCAGTTGGTGACCGCCAGCGGCCGCGCGCCGGAGACGGCGACGTTGCGGTAGGCCTCGGCCAGGTTGAGCTGCGTGCCGGTGTAGGGGTCCAGCCGGGCGTAGCGGCCGTTGCCGTCGAGGGCCAGCGCGATGCCGCGGTGCGTCTGCTCGTCGATGCGGACCACACCGGCGTCGTCGGGCTGGGCGAGCACGGTGTTGCCCCGCACGTAGCGGTCGTACTGCTCGGTGACCCAGGTCTTCTCGGCGCCGTCGGGGCTCGCGACGACGGCCAGCCAGTGGGCGACGAGCTCGTCGGCGGTCTCCGGGCGGGGCAGCGCGGCCGGGTCGTCGGCCTGCAGGCGGTCGAGGTCGGCCGGGCGCCGCATCGGCCGCTCGTACACCGGGCCCTCGTGCGCCACGGTGCGCGGCGGGACGTCGACGATGCGCTCGCCGTGCCAGTCGACGGTGAGCCGGTCGCCGGCGGTGACCTCACCGATGACGGTGGCCAGCACGTCCCACTTGCGGCAGACGGCGAGGAAGTCCTCGACCTTCTCCGGCTCGACGATCGCGCACATGCGCTCCTGCGACTCGCTCATCAGGATCTCGGCCGGGGTGAGCGTGCTGTCGCGCAGCGGCACCCGGTCGAGGTCGATGTGCATGCCGCCGGTACCGGCGCTGGCCAGCTCGGACGTCGCGCAGGACAGGCCGGCGCCGCCGAGGTCCTGGATGCCGGTGACGAGGTCGGCGGCGAAGATCTCCAGGCAGGCCTCGATGAGCAGCTTCTCGGTGAACGGGTCGCCCACCTGCACGCTCGGGCGCTTGGCCGGCCCCTCCTCGTCGAAGGTCTCGCTGGCCAGCACGCTGACGCCGCCGATGCCGTCACCACCGGTGCGGGCGCCGAAGAGGATGACCTTGTTGCCCACACCCTCGGCCTTGGCCAGCCGGACGTCCTCGTGCCTCATGACGCCGACGCACAGCGCGTTGACCAGCGGGTTGCCGGCGTAGCAGTCGTCGAACAGCAGCTCGCCGCCGATGTTGGGCAGTCCGAGGCAGTTGCCGTAGCCGCCCACGCCGGCGACGACCCCGGGCAGCACGCGCGCGGTGTCGGGGGCGTCGGCGCGGCCGAACCGCAGCGAGTCCATGACCGCCACCGGGCGCGCGCCCATGGTCAGGATGTCCCGGACGATGCCGCCCACCCCGGTCGCCGCGCCCTGGTAGGGCTCGACGTAGCTCGGGTGGTTGTGCGACTCGACCTTGAAGGTCACCGCGTAGCCGTCGCCGACGTCCACCACACCGGCGTTCTCGCCGATGCCGACCAGCAGCGCCTCGCTGCGGGGCAGGTCGCCGAAGCGGCGCAGGTGCACCTTGGAGGACTTGTAGGAGCAGTGCTCGCTCCACATCACCGAGTACATGGCCAGCTCGGCGGTGGTGGGCCGGCGGCCGAGGATCTCGGTGATGCGGGCGTACTCGTCGGCCTTGAGGCCGAGCTCGCGGTAGGGCTGCTCGACGTCCGCCGTCCGGGCCGCGAGCTCGACGGTGTCGAGCTGGTGCCGCAGCGGACCGGGCCCGGTGTCCAGGTCGGAGAGGCCCTGCGTCGCCGACTCGCTCATGCGCTCACGACCGCCTTCAGGACGGAGGTGAAGAAGCCAAGGCCGTCGGTGGACGGCCCGGTGAGGTCCTCGACCGCGTGCTCGGGGTGCGGCATGAGCCCCACGACCCGGCCGTCCTCGCTGGTGACCCCGGCGATGTCGTTCGAGCTGCCGTTCGGGTTGCCCTCGACGTACCGGACGGCGACCCGGCCCTCGCCCTCGATCCGCTCGAGGTCGGCGGGCGCGGCGACGTAGCGGCCCTCGCCGTTCTTCACCGGGACGACGATCCGCTGTCCGGTCTCGTAGGACGCCGTCCACGCGGTGTCGACGCGCTCGATGCGCAGCGCCTGGTCGCGGTTGCGGAAGTGCAGGTGGCTGTTGCGGGTCAGCGCGCCCGGGAGCAGGCCGGCCTCGCAGAGCACCTGGAAGCCGTTGCAGATGCCGAGGACCGGCATGCCCGTGCGTGCACGGTCGACGACGTCCTGCATCAGCGGCGCCCGCGCGGCGATGGCGCCGGCCCGCAGGTAGTCCCCGTAGGAGAACCCACCGGGGAGGACGACGGCGTCGACGTCCGCGAGGTCGTGCGACGCGTGCCAGAGCGCGACCGGCTCGCCACCGGCGAGCCGCACTGCGCGCGCTGCGTCGACGTCGTCCAGGGAGCCCGGGAAGGTGATGACACCGATGCGCACGGGGAGGTTCTCTCTCAGTCGGTCGACAGGTGGAGCTCGACGTCCTCGATGACCGGGTTGGCCAGCAGCGTCTCGGCGATCTGCTGCAGCTCGGCGCGGTCGGGGGTGCCCTCGACCTCGAGCACGAAGTGCTTGCCCTGGCGGACGCTGGTCACGCTGTCGTGGCCGAGCCGGCCCAGCGCTCCCAGCACCGCCTGACCCTGGGGGTCGGAGATCTCCGGCTTCAGGACGACGTCGACGACCACCTGGGGCACGCGGACGAGGGTACCGGGGTGGCGCAGCCCACCGGCCGGGGTGCGCGTGATGCTGGTCTCGGTCGGCGCCGTGCTGCTCCAGGTCGATCCCCCTGCTGCTCCGGTTCGGCTCTCGGCTGTTGCTCCGGTTCAGCTCTCCGCCGAGTCATGCGAAGTCGTGGCCATCGGGCCCGCATCGCCACGAGTTCGCATGACTCGACGCCGGTCAGCGCCCCGTGAGCGCCGTCCGCAGGGTCGCGAGCACCTGCTCGGGTCGCCCCAGCACGTCGGCCGACGTGAAGCGCAGGATCGTCCAGCCGGCGAGGACCAGCCCGTTCTGTCGCCGGACGTCGCTCACGAACACCCGCCGCTCGCGGTGCACGTCGCCGTCGAACTCCACCAGTACGCGCCGGTCCGGCCAGGCCAGGTCGACCCGCCCGAGAAAGGCGCCGGCCGCATCGCGGACGACGTGCTGCAGGTCGGGCGCCGGGAGTCCCGCCTCGAGGATGAGCCAGCGCAGGACCGACTCCATCGGCGACCCCGCCCGCCGGTCCGCCACCCGCAGCACCCGCCGGGCGGTGCGGACTCCCCGAGCCCCGCGGCCGGCCTCGAGGAGGCGGTCGAACGCGTCCCGTGGGTAGTGGCGGGCCGGCATCTGGTCGCTGACCGCCAGCAGCGCGGCCGCGGGCAGCGTGGCAGCCAGGTCGAGCCAGGTCCGCCCGGGCGAGGTGACGTCCACCCCGGCCCGGCGGGCGAGCTGCCGACCCGGCAGTGCCGCGGTGTGCACCCGGCGGTCGGCGCGGTGCCGGATGCGGGTTCCGGGCGGGACGGTGAGGTGCACCCGGCCGTCGTCCGGCACGAGCGGCACCTCCAGCCCCCAGAGCGCTGCGGCGGTGAGGTGGCTGACCACGGCCGATGCGGGCGCGCCGAGCAGGACCGCGGCCACCCGTGCCCGCACGTCGTCCGCGACCGGACGGGGCAGGTAGGTGTCCCGGGACGAGCGCAGGACCTCCCGGTGCCGCAGGTGCCAGTCGGTGACGCCCTCGGCACGGGCGCGACGTCGGTCGGTCGGCCGGAGGACCCTGGACGGGACACGGGGTGGAGGCACCGCGGGAGCGTGCCGCGACCAGTCCTGTGGCCGCGGGCGCTGTCCACAGCTCCACCGAGTCATGCGAACTCGTGGCCATCGAGCCCGCAGCGCCACGAGTGCGCATGACTCGGCGAGCAGCGGGCCGGATCAGCCCGCGAGCAGCGACCACACGGCGTCGGGGGCCTCCCAGTGGGCGTTGTGGCCGGCGCCCTCGACCAGCACCGCGCCCGGGTCCACCCGCCGCATCGCGGCCAGCCCCACCATCGGGTCGGCCGACCCCGCCGCCAGCCGCAGCGGCGCGACCGCCCGCGACAGCACCTCCTCGACCGACGGGCCCACCGCCCCGAACGCCCGCAGGTCCAGCGCGGGGGTGTACCCGCCGTCGGTCTCCCGGACGCCGGCCAGCGCGACCGCATCGTCGGGCGCGACCAGCCCGGAGAGCCCGGCCAGCCGCAGGTGCCGCTCGGCGGCCTCGGCCACGGTGGGCAGCACCGTGGGCGGGCGGACGGCGAGCGACCGGGCGCGGGCCACCTCCTCGTCGGTCCAGTCGATCTTGACGCCGACGGCGACCACCCGCTCGACGTCGACGCCGTACCAGCCGCCGGCGAGGACCGCCCCGACCACCCCGCCGAAGGAGTGCCCGAGCACGGTCACCCGCGCGGCGCCGAGGGCCACGGCCAGCCCCGCCACGTCGGCGGCGTGCACGGCGTACCCGTACGGCGGCTCGGCGACCGACCGGCCGTGGCCGCGCAGGTCCGGCACCGCCCACGAGCCCCGCCAGTCGCGCTCGACCAGCGGGAGCAGCCGGTCCCACACCGCGCCCGTGGCGCCGAGGCCGTGGAGCAGGACGAGCAGGTCGTCCCCGGAACCGCCGGAGCGGTACGCGATGCCCGAGTGTGTCCGCATCAGGAGAAGGGAGTGCCGGTGAGCTTCTCGTAGGCGGTCACGTAGCGCTCGCGGGTCGCGGCCACCACGTCGGCGGGCAGCTCCGGCGGCGGGGAGACGCGGTCCCAGCCGGAGGACGTCAGCCAGTCGCGCACGTACTGCTTGTCGAACGACGGCTGCGCCGCGCCCGGTGACCAGGTGATCGCCGGCCAGAACCGCGACGAGTCCGGGGTGAGCACCTCGTCGCCGAGGGTCAGCCGCCCGCTGCGGTCCAGGCCGAACTCGAACTTGGTGTCGGCGAGGACGATCCCGGCCTGCTGCGCCAGCTCCGCGCCGCGCCGGTACAGGGCGAGCGTCAGCTCCCGCAGCTCGGCGGCGCGCTCGGCTCCCACGGCCGCCTCCACCGCGGCGAAGTCGATCGCCTCGTCGTGCTCCCCGAGCTCGGCCTTGGTGGAGGGCGTGAACACCGGCTCGGGCAGCCGTGAGCCCTCCACGAGGCCCGCCGGCAGGGCGACGTCACGGATGGACCCGGTGCGCCGGTACTCGGCGGTGCCCGACCCCGACAGGTACCCGCGGGCCACGCACTCGACCGGCAGCATCGACAGCCGGCGCACCAGCATCGCCCTCCCCGCGACGGCAGCCGGCACGTCCGTGGCCGAGAGCAGGTGGTGCGCGGCGCCGAAGGACTCCAGCACCGGGGCCAGCTGCTCGAACCACCAGACCGACAGCGCCGTCAGCACCCGCCCCTTGTCGGGGATCGGCGTGGGCAGCACGTGGTCGTAGGCCGAGATCCGGTCGGAGGCGACCAGCAGCAGCCGATCGTCGCCGGCGTCGTAGACCTCCCGCACCTTGCCGCGGGCGACCAGGGGCAGGTCGACGGTCACGTCAGGGCAGCCACGCGCTCGAACAGCGGGTCCAGGTTCGTCACGTACCGCTCCGGCCGGCAGATCTCGTCGAGCCGCTCCTCGTCCAGGGTCACCCCGGCGGCCTTCGCCCGCGCCCGCAGCGTCTCCCGGAACGGCGTCCGGGTGTTCCACGTCTCCATCGCCGCGGACTGCACCAGCGCGTAGGCGTCCTCGCGCGACAGGCCGCCCTCGACCACCTCGAGCAGCACGGACGACGTGTAGATCAGCCCGCCGGTGGACTCCAGGTTGGCGCGCATCCGGTCGGCGTCCACGACGAGGTTCTCCACCAGGCCGGTGGTCAGGTGCAGCAGGTAGTCGGTGGTGATGGCGGCGTCGGGGAGGAACACCCGCTCGGTGGAGGAGTGCGAGATGTCCCGCTCGTGCCACAGCGGGATGCCCTCCATCACCGGGACGACGGCGGCGCGCACCACGCGGGCCAGCCCGGCGATGCGCTCGGAGCGGATCGGGTTCTTCTTGTGCGGCATCGCGCTCGAGCCCTTCTGGCCGGAGCCGAAGGCCTCCGAGAGCTCGCGCACCTCGGTGCGCTGCCCGTGCCGCACCTCGAGCGCGACCGTCTCGCAGACCGTCGCGATGATCGCCAGGGCGGCGACCCACTCGCTGACCGAGTCGCGCAGCACCACCTGGGTCGACGCGTCGGCCGGCTGCAGCCCGAGGGCGTCGGCCACGGCGACCTCGACCGACGGGTCGATCAGGGAGTAGGTGCCGACGGCGCCGGAGATCGCCACCACCCCGACCCGCTCGCGGGCGGCCCGCAGCCGGTCACGGGAGCGGGCGGCGGCGAAGGCGATGTCGGCGACCCGGTGGCCCCAGACGTCGGGCTCGGCGTGCACCCCGTGGGTGCGGCCGACCTTGATGGTGTGCCGGTGGGCCAGCGCGTGGTCGCGCAGGACCGCCACCAGCCGGTCGAGACGGGCCAGCAGCAGGTCGGTGGCCTCGGTCAGCTGGACGGCGAGCGCGGTGTCGAGCAGGTCCGACGACGTCATGCCGTGGTGCACGTAGGCCGCGGCCGACCGGGGCGTGGTGTTGTCGGCCCACGCGGTGAGGAAGGCGATGACGTCGTGCTGCGTCGTCTCCTCGATCTCGGCGACCCGCTCGGGCGTCGGCGGCGGGGCGTTGCGCACCGGCTCCACCACGTCCGCGGGCACCCGCCCGGCCGCGGCGTGCGCCTCGAGCACCAGGGTCTCGACCCGGCACCACAGCTCGTACTTGTGCTGGTCGCTCCAGACCCGCCCCATCTCGGGGAGGGTGTACCGCTCGATCATGCGGGTACCGCCCGCACCCGGTCAGCTCGTCGCACCACGGGAACAGTCTCCCGTAGGGCTAGCGTGATCATGTACCGCCCCTACTGCCCGCCGGAGGTGTCGATGCTGCGACGGGCGAGTTCCCTGGTCACCCGGGCGCGCGAACGCATCCGCGCCGCCGCGGAGGCCGATCCCCACGGTTGGCCGGAGCGGGACGACGACCGGGCGATCCTGGTCCACGACGACCTCCCCGCCGACCCCGCACCCGAGCCGGGCGAGGACGACGAGCCGCCGCTGGGCAGCCCGGAACCGGGCGCCCCCGACCTGGACGGCCCGATCGGCCCCGGTGGGGTCAGCGGCCCCCCGGGAGGAGCGCGCACGCACCGCACCGGCCCGAACGCCCGCCGTCTCACCGGTACCGGCCGGCGTGCCACCGACGACGCCGTCCCGACGGCGCTGCGCGTCGCCGCCTCCTGGTCCTGGCGGCTGATCGTCGTCCTGGCCGGCCTCTGGGCGCTGCTGTACGCGGCCGCCTACGTCGCCGTCGTCGTGGTCCCGGTCTTCGTGGCACTGCTGCTGGCGGCCCTGCTGCAGCCGGGTGCCGCCGCGCTGGTCCGGCACGGGTGGCCGCGGTCGCTCGCCGCCCTGGCCATGCTCATCGTCGGCCTGGGCGTGGTGGCCGGGATCATCACGCTGGTCGTCAACCAGTTCATCGCCGGCTTCCCCGACCTCGCCGACCAGGTCAGCCGGGGGCT
Organism: Geodermatophilus sp. SYSU D01105; assembly: GCF_054050095.1. Taxonomy (NCBI): domain Bacteria; kingdom Bacillati; phylum Actinomycetota; class Actinomycetes; order Geodermatophilales; family Geodermatophilaceae; genus Geodermatophilus; species Geodermatophilus sp. SYSU D01105. The sequence goes on along the minus strand of NZ_JBJGYR010000036.1, from coordinate 31,409 downwards.
CACGCAGATCCGCGACTTCGTCGTCGACAGCTTCCCGGTGTCGGAACGCCAGATCGACGAGGCCCTGACCGCCGCGCAGGACGCGCTGGTGTCCAACCGCGACACCCTGACCTCGGGGGCGCTGACCACCGCGGCCACCGTCGGGGAGGTCTTCACCGGCATCGTCCTGGCGCTGTTCACGCTGTTCTTCTTCCTCAAGGACGGCCGGTCCATCTGGCTGTGGCTGGTCGGCCTCTCCCCGGCCGGCGCCCGCGCCTACATCGACGAGGCCGCCCGCCGCTCGTGGCGCACGCTCATCTCCTACGTCCGGGCCACGGTGGCGGTCGCCCTGGTCGACGCCATCGGCATCGGCATCGGACTGGCGGTGCTGCGCGTGGACTTCGTCATCCCGCTGGCCGCGCTGGTGTTCCTGGGCGCCTTCATCCCGATCATCGGGTCGTTCCTGGCGGGGTCTGTGGCGGTGCTCGTGGCCCTGGTGACCAAGGGGCCGATCACCGCGCTGATCGCGCTGGCCATCGTGGTGCTGGTCATGCAGCTGGAGGGGCACGTCCTGCAGCCCCTGCTGCTGGGCCGGGCGGTGCGGGTGCACCCGCTGGCCGTCGTCCTCGCCATCGCCGCCGGCCTGCTCGTCGCCGGCATCTTCGGAGCGCTGATCGCCGTGCCCCTGGTGGCCTGCGCCAACGTCGCCGGCACCTACCTGGCCCGTCGGCACGACGGGCCGCGACCACCCGAACCGCGTCCCGAGCGGGCGCGCCGGGTGGTCACCGCCGAGTGATCAGCCGGCGGGGCCCTGCAGGGGGCCGGCCCTGGACGGGGCCGGACCCGACCTCCTGACCGCTCAGCGCGCGGTGATCCTGCCCTCGACCGCGGCCAGCGCGATGTCGGTGCGCCAGTGCGCGCCGGCCAGCCGGACGGCGGCCACCCGCTCGTAGGCCCGCTGCCGGGCCGCGGCCAGGTCCTCGCCGACGGCGGTCACCGCCAGCACCCGCCCCCCGGCGGACCGGACCGTCCCGTCCGCGTCGAGAGCGGTCCCCGCGTGCAGCACCCCCTCCGCGTCGGCCCCGGTGACCGGGTCGCCCGTGCGCGGCCGCTCCGGGTAGCCCTCCGCGGCCACCACCACGGTGACCGCGGCGCCGGGACGCCAGCGCAGCGGCGGGTGGTCGGCCAGCGTGCCGGTCGCCGCGGCGTGCAGCAGCCCGCCCAGCGGGGTCTCCAGCAGCGGCAGCACCACCTGCGTCTCCGGGTCGCCGAAGCGGGCGTTGAACTCCACCACCCGCACACCGCGCGAGGTCAGCGCCAGGCCCGCGTAGAGCAGGCCCGCGAACGGCTCCCCGCGGCGGCGCATCTCGTCGACCGTCGGCTGCAGCACGGTGGCCAGCACCTCGTCGACCAGGCCGGGCGGTGCCCACGGCAGCGGGGCGTAGGCGCCCATCCCGCCGGTGTTGGGCCCGGCGTCGCCGTCGTCGCGGCGCTTGGCGTCCTGCGCCGGCAGCAGCGGCAGGACCGTCGTCCCGTCGGTGACGGCGAACAGCGACACCTCGGGCCCGTCGAGGTACTCCTCGACCAGCACGGCCCCGCCGGCGTCGAGCACGCGACGGCCGTGGGCGAGGGCGGCGTCCCGGTCGGGAGTGACGACGACACCCTTGCCGGCGGCCAGCCCGTCGTCCTTGACCACGTAGGGCGAGCCGGCCTCGTCGAGCGCGGTTTCCAGCTCGGCGGGGCCGCCGACCGGCCAGGAGCGGGCGGTGGGCACGCCGGCGGCGGCCATGACGTGCTTGGCGAAGGACTTGCTGCCCTCGATCTGCGCGGCCTGCGCCGACGGGCCGAAGCAGGCGATGCCGGCGTCGCGGACGGCGTCGGCGGCGCCCGCCACCAGCGGCACCTCCGGCCCGACGACGACGAGGTCAGCCCCCCAGCCGGTGGCGGCCGCGGCGACCGCGACCGGGTCGGCGACGTCGACCGGCAGGGCGTCGGCGACCGCCCGCGTGCCGGCGTTGCCCGGCGCGCAGGCCAGGGCGGTCACCGCCGGGTCGTTCTGCAGAGCGACGCACAGGGCGTGCTCCCGGGCTCCGGAGCCGATGACGAGCACGCGCACGGACGGCGACCCTACCCACCTCGGGGGTCAGCGCAGCCGGTTGGGCTGGGCCCGCATCGCCCGGTGCAGCGCGCGGACGCGGGCGTGCTCGGCGGCCCGCGCCCGGGCGTCGGCCCGCAGCTCCTGCCGGCGGGCCTCGGCCTGCAGCTTGCGCCAGGCGGTGTACCGGGCGGGGTCGAGCCGGCCGTCGGCGATGGCGGCGGCGACCGCGCAGCCGGGCTCGCCGCGGTGCCCGCAGTCGCGGAACCGGCAGCCGGCGGCGAGCTCGGTGACGTCGGCGTAGGCGGTGTCGATGCCCTCGTCGTCGACCAGGCCGAGCTCGCGCATGCCGGGGGTGTCGACCAGCAGGCCCCCGCCGGGCAGCAGGTGCAGCTCGCGGGCGGTCGTGGTGTGCCGGCCCCGCCCGTCGCTCTCCCGCACCGCGCCGGTGGCGATCAGCGGGCGCCCGAGCAGCGCGTTGGCCAGGCTGGACTTGCCGACACCGGAGGGGCCCACCATCGCCGCCGTCCGCCCCGGGCCGACGAGCGCGCGGACCTCCTCGACGCCCGCACCGGTCACCGCGCTGACGGCCCGGACCTCGACGCCGAGCACGTCCTCGGCCACGGCGCGCACCGCGGCGGGGACGTCGTCGCACAGGTCGGCCTTGGTGAGGACGACGACCGGCGTGGCCCCGCTGCCCCACGCCACGGCCAGGTACCGCTCGAGGCGCCGGAGCCGCGGCGCCCCGGCCAGGGCGTCGACCACCAGGACCGTGTCCAGGTTCGCCGCGACCACCTGCTCGGCCGACGCCCGGCCCGCCACGACGCGGCTGAACGCCGTCCGCCGGGGCAGCACCGCCACGGCGAGCTCCCCGCGCAGGGCCACCCAGTCCCCCACGGTCGCCCCGCCGTGCTCGTGCAGCGTGGCCGCGAGGACGGCGCGCACCTCCCCGCCCGCGGTGAGGACGGTGAGCCGGCCGCGGTCGACCCGGGCCACGCGGCCGGGGACGGTGTCGGGCGGCAGCTCGGCCACCCGGTCCGGCGTCCAGCCCAGGAGTGAGAGTTCGGTCACGGCGGCATGGTCCCGCGCAGGTCAGGACGCTGTCGTCCGAATTGTCAGCGAACCACCGGGCGGCGTTCGCGTTCTGTTCAGGTGCCTGCGGTGTTGTAGAGGACATGCACGCGATCGAGTCGCTGGCAACCCGTCCGGCGACCGGCCTCCGCCGTCCCGTCGTCGTGGGGCACCGTGGTGCCCCGACCTACCGTCCCGAGCACACCGCGGCGAGCTACGAGCTGGCCATCGACCTGGGTGCCGACCTCATCGAGCCCGACGTCGTCGTGAGCCGCGACGGGGCGCTCGTCGTCCGGCACGAGAACGAGCTCTCCCACTCCACCGACGTCGCCGGCCGGCCGGAGTTCGCCGAGCGGCGGACCACCCGCGAGGTGGACGGTCGCGAGCGCGTCGGCTGGTTCACCGAGGACTTCACCCTCGAGGAGCTGCGCACCCTGCGCGCCATCGAGCGCATGCCGGCACTGCGGCCGCTCAACACCACCTACGACGGTCGCTTCGGCGTCCTCACCCTCGCCGAGGTCGTCGAGATCGCCCGCCGCCGCTCGACCGCCGAGCGGCAGGTCCGCGTGCTGGCCGAGCTGAAGAAGCCCAGCTGGTTCGAGGCACAGGGCCTGCCGATGACCGACCTGGTCGCCGCCGAGCTGCGCCGCCTCGGGGCGGCCACGCCCGACGGGACGGTCGTGGTGCAGTCCTTCGACGCCGCGGCGCTGCGCCGGCTGCGCGCCGACCTCGGTTCCGGGGGTCCCACGATGCTGCAGCTGGTGGACGACGACGCCTCCGACGACCGGCTGGTCACCCCGGCGGGCCTGCGCGAGGTCAGCACCTACGCCCAGGGGATCGCGCCGAGCCGGCACCGCATCCTGCTGCGGGACGCCGACCAGGCGCTGACCGGCGTCTCCGACCTCGTGGCCCAGGCCCACCGCGCCGGGCTGCTCGTCGTCCCGTGGACGCTGCGGCCGGAGAACGCCTTCCTGCCCCGCCACCTGCGCCGGGGCACCGACCCGATCGGGCCGGGCGACGCCCAGACCGAGGCGCGCCTGCTGCTGGCTCTCGGCGTCGACGGGCTGATCACCGACGCCCCCGAGGTCGCCGTCCGGGCCCGCGCCGAGCTGCAGTCCGCCGCGCTGGCCCCTCTCCGCCGGCCGTAGCGGAGTGTGGGGGTGCAGGGATCCCTGCACCCCCACACTCCGCTTCACCCGATGAGGTCGTGGATGACGACGTTCTCGTCGCGGCCCGGCCCGACGCCGATGACGCTGATCCGGGCGCCCGAGAGCTCCTCCAGCCGGCGCACGTAGGCCTGCGCGTTGGCCGGCAGCTCCGCGAAGGTCCGGCAGTGCCGGATGTCCTCGGACCAGCCCGGCATCTCCTCGTAGACCGGCGTGGCGTGGTGGAAGTCGGTCTGGGTCATCGGCATCTCGTCGTGCCGGACGCCGTCGACGTCGTAGGCGACGCAGACCGGCACCGTCCCCAGCCCCGACAGGACGTCGAGCTTGGTGAGGAAGTAGTCGGTGATGCCGTTGACCCGGCTGGCGTACCGCGCGATGACGGCGTCGAACCAGCCGCAGCGGCGGTCGCGGCCGGTGGTGACGCCCACCTCGCCGCCCTGCGTGCGCAGGTAGTCGCCGTTGGCGTCGAACAGCTCGGTCGGGAACGGCCCCGAGCCGACCCGGGTCGTGTAGGCCTTGAGGATGCCGACCACCCGCTGGATGCGGGTCGGCCCGATGCCCGAGCCGGTCGCCGCGCCGCCCGCGGTCGGGTTGGACGACGTCACGAACGGATACGTGCCGTGGTCGACGTCCAGCAGCGTGCCCTGGGAGCCCTCCAGCAGCACCCACTCGCCCGCGTCGAGCGCACGGCCGAGGAGCAGCCGGGTGTCGGCGATGCGGTCCTTGAGCTGCTCGGCGTACCCGGCGTACTCCTCGACGACCTCGTCGACGTCGATCGCCTTGCGGTTGTAGACCTTGACCAGGACCTGGTTCTTCTCGACCAGGGTGCCCTCGAGCTTCTGCCGCAGGATCGACAGGTCCAGCAGGTCGGCCACCCGGATGCCGGTGCGGGCCACCTTGTCGCCGTAGGCGGGACCGATGCCGCGGCCGGTCGTGCCGATCTTGCGCTTGCCGAGGAACCGCTCGGTGACCCGGTCCAGCGCCCGGTGGTGGGGCATGATCAGGTGCGCGTCGGCGGAGATCACCAGTCGCGAGGTGTCCACACCGCGCTCCTCGAGGCCGGCGAGCTCCCCGATGAGCACCTCGGGGTCGACGACGACGCCGTTGCCGATGACCGGGGTGCAGCCGGGGGTGAGGATCCCCGACGGGATCAGGTGCAGCGCGTACCGCTCCCCGTCGGGGGTGATCACGGTGTGGCCGGCGTTGTTGCCCCCCTGGTAGCGCACCACGTAGGGCACGCGACCCCCGAGCAGGTCGGTGGCCTTCCCCTTGCCCTCGTCGCCCCACTGGGCGCCGATCAGCACGACAGCCGGCATCGGTAGCTCAGATCCCCTCGAGTCATCGGCACCGGCGGATGACCGGCTGGCAGGTGGCAGGGTATCCGCATGTCGCTCGTCGAGTTCGACCTGCGCGGCCTGGAGCCCGGGCAGGCACCGTCGCGGGAGGCGGTCGCGCCGGCCACCGAGGCCGACGCGCTGCTGGTCCGCGGCCCGGTGCCCGCGCTGGCGGCGGTGCTGGCGACGCTGCACAAGGCCGGCCGCACCGCCGCGGTCCCGGTGTCGTGGGAGCCGGCCGACGACCCGCCGTCCACCGGGCTGGCCCGGGCGCTGGGTGTGGGCACCGGGAACGAGCGGGAGCTGGGCCTGGTGCGCGACGACCACGGCGGGGTGCTGCTGCACCACGGCCGGGTGGAGGCGGCCGGCGACGACCGGCGCGGGTTCCTCGGCCGGCGGCTGGGGGCGCAGGCCCACAACGACGAGGTCAAGGTGGCCGACGGCGAGATCACCCGCATCGACGTCCGGCCCGACTGGCGGGCCGTGGACACCCTCGCGGTGGTGGTGATGACGCTGCCGCTGCGACCGACCCGGCGCACCACCGGCCGGGCGGTGCAGATCGCCTGCGACCCCGCCCGCGTCACCCGGGACGGCGTCGTCTACCCGCGCCCGGTCAGCCGGTGGACCTGGTACGCCGACGACCGCGTCCGCTGGCGCCTGCGCCCCTGAGAGGACCCCCGTGCCCCGCTCCGCCGGGTCCCGCCCGAGCGGAGCGCGGGATCGGCGGGGTCGGTGCCTCCCATCGTGGACACTGGGGACACCCCCGCCAGCAGGAGGCCCCGCTGCCGACGTCCCGCCCGCGATCGTGACCGCGCACGGTCTGCCCTCGTTCGGCCCCTCACCGGCCACGCTGGCCCCTGCCCGCGGACGGCGGCTCATCGACCGGGTCTTCGCCCGCCCCAGCCTCGCGGCGTTCGCCGGGCTGGTCGTCGTGCTGCTGTTCTTCGGCCCGCTGGCCCCGGGCCTGCTCAGCAGCGGTGGGCTGGCCAGCGTGCTGGACTCCGCGGCGCTGCTGGGCATCGGCGGGGTCGCGGTGGCGATGCTGCTCGTCTCCGGCCACTTCGACCTGTCCATCGGCATGGTGGCCGTGGGCGGCGCGCTGCTCACCGGACTGCTCATCGTCCAGGCCGGCTGGGACGCCTGGCCGGCGCTGGTCGCCTCGCTGGCCGCCGCGCTGCTGGTCGGTCTGGTCAACGGCTGGCTGGTGGTCGCGACCCGGCTGCCGAGCTTCCTGGTGACGCTGGCGACCTTCCTCGTGCTGCAGGGGGTCGCGCTGGCCGGTACGCGGGCGCTCACCGGCTCGGTGCGCATCGAGGGGGTCGGCGCCGCCCCGGGCTGGTCGTCGGTGACGGCGGTCTTCGGCTCGACGGCCCAGCTGGGGGACGGCCGCTTCCGGATCGCGGTCCTGTGGTGGCTGCTGCTGACCGCGTGGGCGGCGTGGGTGCTCTGGCGGACCCGCTTCGGCAACGCGGTGTTCGCCGTCGGAGGTGCCCGGCGGGCGGCGCGGGAACTCGGCGTCCCCGACCGGCGGACGACGATCGTCCTCTACTGCTGCACCGCGGCGGCCGGCTGGCTCATCGGCACCCTCGGCGTGGTCCGGCTCGGCGGCGTCCAGGCCACCACCGGGCTGGGGTCGGCGGTCGACTTCGTGGTCGTCGCGGTGATCGGGGGCTGCCTGCTGACCGGTGGCTACGGCTCGGCGGTGGGTGCGGCCATCGGGGCGCTGGTCTACGCCGTCGCCGAGCAGGGGGTCGCCCTGGCCGGCTGGGACCCGCGCTGGTTCGAGGCGTTCCTCGGCGTCCTGCTGCTCGTGGCGCTGCTGGCCAACAGCGTCGTCCGGGAGCGGTTGCGGGCGGTGCCCCGGTCGTGACCGAGGACGTGCCGTCCCCCGCGGTGCTGCAGCTGCGCGCGCTCAGCGTGCACCACGGCAGCGTCGCGGCGCTGGCCCGGGTGACCGCGGCCTTCCGGTCGGGGGAGATCACCTGCGTGCTCGGCGAGAACGGGTCGGGGAAGTCCACGCTGGTCTCGGTGCTCTCCGGGCTCCTCCGGCCCGACGAGGGCGAGCTGCTGTTCGACGGCCGGCCGGTGCGCTTCCGCTCCCCCCGGGCGGCCCGGGCGGCCGGCATCGCGACCGTCTGGCAGGACCTCGCGGTCGCGCCCCTGCTCTCGGTGTGGCGGAACTTCTTCCTCGGCGTCGAGCCCACCCGAGGGACGTGGCCGCTGCGCCGGCTGGACCTCGCCGCCGCGCGCGAGGCCACGGTGCGGGCGATGACCCGGGTCGGCGTCATCGGGATCGACCCCGACCTGCCGGCGGCCGCTCTGCGCGCCGGCGAGCGGCAGAGCCTGGCGATCGCGCGGGCACTGCACTTCGGTGCCCGGGTCCTGGTCATCGACGAGCCCACCGCGCCGATGACGATCGGCCAGCACACCCTGGTCGGGCAGGCGGTGCTGTCGGCCCGCGCGCAGGGGCTGGCCATCGTGGCGGTGACCAGCAACCCGCGGTACGCGCACCTGATCGGCGACCGCTTCCTGCTGCTGGCGCACGGCCACGTGGCCGGCGACCTGACGCGTGAGGACGTCGACGCTGACGTCCTCACGCGCCTGATGGCCGGGGGCGACGAGCTGAACTCGCTCACCTCGCGGCTGCGTCAGCTGCACCCCGAGCTCGACGACCGCTAGTCGCCCCGTCCCGAGGCCCGCGCCGAGCGGAGCGAGGGGGACGGGGCCCTCGCTCAGGTGAAGACGCTCACCCCGCCCGGCCCGACGAGCAGGCCGACCACGATGAGCACGATGCCCCACAGCAGCTGCCGCCGGACTATCGCGACGATGCCGGCGACGACGAGGACGACGGCGAGGATCCAGAGAAGAGTCGCCATGCAACACCTCCGGGAACGGGCGTCCCGACTGGGACGCGGGAACAGAGCGTAGCGCCGGATCGAGAATCCGCACGTCGATCGATCACGCACCGTGACACGGGTTTCGACGACTCGCCCGCGTCCCCAGGTCTGGGGTCGGGCCCCCGGCCCTGCAGGGCTACGACGACGGGACCACGGTGTCCTGGATGGAGCCGGCCGTGGAGGGCGGGCCTGCTCGCCCGGGTGGCGGGCGTCGCGCTGGCCCTGGGCGCCCGGCGGCACGGGGCGCCCGCCCCGCGGCCCGTCCGGGAGCGCGCGGCCGTCGGGGGCTGGAGCGACGCCGGCCCGGGGCGGTCAGGCCGGGTGGACCAGCCGCTGCAGCAGGTCGACGTGCCAGTCGACCTGCACCCGCCGGCCGACGTGTCCACCGGGCCGGACCAGGTCGAACCGGGTGAGGACCGCTCCGGCGTCGGCCCACAGCAGCGCCAGGTGGCCGGGCGCCGGGCGGGGCTCGTCGGGCCGGTCGTCGAGGTGCAGCTGCAGCTGGCGGCTGGGCGCCTGCCGGTAGAAGGCACGCAGACCGTCGGTGGCGGCGGCGGGCAGCTCCCCGTCGTCGGACCGCCAGACCCGGACGACGTCGGCCGGTGTGCGCAGGATCAGCCCGCTCATGGGCAGGCCGAGGTTGTCGGTGCCGGTGTCGGCGAGCTCCAGCTGCAGCGCCACGAGGGGGTCGGGGAGCTCCTCGTCCTCGGGCCGGGCGCCCCAGGGCTTGAGCCGCTCCATCGCCTCGCGCCGGACCAGCTGGTGGTCGAGGTGCCGGTCGGCCGAGGGGTTCCAGCCGCGCTCGGCGTGGATGGCCGCGCTCACCGCGACGCCGGCGGACAGCGCCCGGTGGACGGCCAGCAGCAACGGCCGCAGCCGGTCGATGACGGCCTTCGGCGAGTGCTCTCCGGTCACGGGGACCGGTCTACCCGACGACGCCCCGGCTCCGCGCCGCCGGACCTCCCGCGGCGGGTGAGAGGCTGCGGGGGCTGCCCGCGACCGGGCCGGCCCACCCCGTGCGACCAGGGAGCCCGACCGCATGACCGCGACCACCCTCGGCTCGCTGGGGGCGGTCACCCTCGTCCTCCTGGTGCTCGCCGCCTTCGCCGCCGGGTGGGTCGACGCGGTGGTCGGCGGCGGCGGGCTGGTCCAGCTGCCCGCGCTGCTGCTGGTGCCCGGCATGGAGACCGTCCAGGCGCTGGCCACGAACAAGATCTCCAGCGCCATGGGCACGGCGACGAGCGCGGCCACCTACTACCGGCGGGTGCGGCCGGGGCTGGCGACGGCGCTGCCCATGGCCGCGGTGGCGGCGATCGGGTCCGCGGGGGGCGCGCTGTCGGCCGCCGCGGTTCCCGACGGCGTGCTCGAGCCGGTCGTGCTGGTGGCCCTGGTGGTGGTGGCCGTCTACACCCTGGTGCGGCCCGCCGTCGGGGACGTCACCCGGCTGCGGTTCAGCGGCCACCGGCACACGGTGGCCGCCGGCGTGGTGGGGGCGGTGATCGGCTTCTACGACGGCATCGCCGGCCCCGGCACGGGCGCGTTCCTGGTCTTCGCCCTGGTCGGGCTGCTGGGCTTCGCGTTCCTCGAGGCGAGCGCGACCGCCAAGGTCGTCAACCTGGCCACCAACGTCGGCGCGCTGGTCGTCTTCGCGATCGACGGGTCGGTGCTGTGGGCGCTGGGCCTGGTCATGGGCGTGGCCAACCTGGCCGGCGGCTACCTCGGCGCCCGGACCGCCGTCGGCGCCGGCAGCCGCTTCGTCCGCGTCGTCTTCCTGGTCGTCGTCGGTGTGCTGATCGTCCGCCTGGCCTGGCAGCTGCTGCGCGGCTGAGCGACCCGTCCCCGGCGGCGGCGACGGCGGTCGCCGCCCCCGGGGCCTCGGGGTCAGGGAGCCAGGGTGGGGTCGCTGTCGCGCAGCAGCTCGGTGAGCCGCTCCTGCTCCGCGGTCTCGCCGATGGCCTCCGCGGCCCGCGCCAGCGCCGTCACGCAGCGCAGGTACCCCCGGTTGGGCTCGTGCGACCACGGCACCGGGCCGTGGCCCTTCCAGCCGTTGCGGCGCAGCGCGTCCAGCCCGCGGTGGTAGCCGGTACGGGCGTAGGCGTAGGCCTCGATGGTGTCGCGGAGCTGCCGCTCCGGGCGGTCGAGCGCCTCCTCGGCCAGCGCCGCCCACGCCGCACTCACCGTGGGGTGGCGCGACGCCACCTCGGCCGCCGGCGTGCCCGCGGCCAGCTCGGCGTCGGCCTCGGGGTTGGCCGGCAGCAGCGTGGCCGGGGGCTCGCCGAGCAGGTTGACGTGTGAGTGCGTCATGCGCTCTGCGACTGGCCGGCCGACAGCAGGTCCTCGCACGCCTCGACGACGCGGGCGGCCATGTTGGTCTCGGCGAGCTTCATGTAGGTGCGCGGGTCGTAGGTCTTCTTGTTGCCGACCTCCCCGTCGACCTTCAGGACGCCGTCGTAGTTGGTGAACATGTGACCGGCGACGGGGCGGGTGAACGCGTACTGGGTGTCGGTGTCGACGTTCATCTTCACCACGCCGTAGGACAGCGCCTCGCGGATCTCCGACTGCAGCGAGCCCGAGCCGCCGTGGAAGACGAAGTTGAACGGCTTGGCGCCCTCGCCCAGGCCGAACTCCTGGCTGACGACGTCCTGGCCCTGCTTGAGGACCTCCGGGCGCAGCTTGACGTTGCCGGGCTTGTAGACCCCGTGCACGTTGCCGAAGGTGGCCGCGAGCAGGTAGACGCCGCGCTCACCGAGGCCGAGCGCCTTGGCGGTGGCGACGAAGTCCCCGGGGGCGGTGTAGAGCTTCTCGTTGATGTCGTGCGCGACGCCGTCCTCCTCGCCGCCGACGACGCCGATCTCCAGCTCGAGGACGATCTTGGCCGCGGCGGCCTTGTCGATCAGCTCCTCGGCGATCTCCAGGTTCTCCTGCAGGTCGATCGCCGAGCCGTCCCACATGTGGGACTGGAACAGCGGCGCCTGCCCGGCGTCCACCCGGTCCTGGGAGAGGGCGATCAGCGGGCGTACGTAGGCGTCGAGCTTCTCCTTGGGGCAGTGGTCGGTGTGCAGCGCGACGTTGACCGGGTACTTCTCGGCGACGACGTGCGCGAACTCGGCCAGGGCGACCGCGCCGGTCACCATCTCCTTCACGCGGGTGCCCGAGGCGAACTCCGCGCCGCCGGTGGAGAACTGGATGATGCCGTCGCTGCCGGCGTCGGCGAAGCCGCGCAGGGCCGCGTTGACCGTCTCCGAGGAGGTGCAGTTGATCGCCGGGTAGGCGAAACCGCCCTCCTTGGCCCGGCTGATCATGTCGGCGTAGACCTCTGGGGTCGCGATGGGCATGCGAGGCACTCCTCTGCGTCGGGGACGGCGCTTGCTCGGCGGCCAGTATCCCGCCGCCGCTCCACGCGGCGACACCCGCTACTCGGCAGGCTCCACGCGCAGGCCCAGCGCGGTCACCAGCGTGACCGCACCGACGACGTCGACCCGCGCACCGGCCAGCTCGGCGCGCCGGGGGTCGAGCGCGGACAGGTCGCTGCCGCGCAGGTCCGCGCCGGACAGGTCGGCGCCGGACAGGTCGGCGGCGGAGAGGTCCAGCTGCGTCAGCGTCGCGCCGGCGGCGGAGACGCCGGTCAGGTCGGCCTCGCGCATCCGGACGCCGTGCAGGCCGGCGCGGCGGAGGTCGGCCTCCGGCAGGGCGACGAACGACCAGTCGCCGCCGGTCGCGGTGAGCAGGTCGAAGGTGCACCGCTCGAACCGCGAGCCGACCAGCTTGCAGTCGGTGAGGGTGGCGTCGAAGAACGAGCAGCCGGTGAAGGTGCAGTTCAGGAACGCCGCGCCGGTGTAGCGGGCCAGGTTGAACCGGCAGTCGCGGAACACGCAGTCGGTGAAGGCCGCCCCCTCACCGGTGGTCTCGGACAGGTCGACGCCGCTGAGGAGGACGCCGGTGTGCTCGTGACCGGAGAGGTCCTCGCCGTACCAGTCCGCACCCCGCACCTCCCCACCGGTCGTCATCCCCGCTCCGCCCGGCTGGCCACCCGGGCGGCCACCAGGACCGGGTCGTGGACCGGGGAGAACGGCGGCGCGTAGGAGAGGTCGGAGCCGGCGAACTCCTCGGCGGTCAGGCCGGCCCAGATCGCCGTCGCCAGGACGTCGATCCGCTTGCCGCTGCCGGCGCCGCCGACGACCTGCGCGCCGAGGAGCCGCCCCGAGTCGCGGTCGCTGACCAGCTTCACGGCGATCGGCTCGGCGCCGGGGAAGTAGCCGGCGCGGGTCGTGCTCTCGATCGTCTCGGTCCGGACGTCGTAGCCGGCCCGCTCGGCCTGGGTGGTGCACAGGCCGGTGCGGCCGATCTCGAGGCTGCCGATCGCCGTGAGCGCGGTGCCCAGGACGCCCTCGAACCGAGCCGGCCGGCCGCCGATCACCGAGCCCGCGACCCGGCCCTGCTTGTTGGCGTGCGTGCCGAGCGCGACGTGCACCGGGTCGCCGGTGAGCCGCGAGAACGTCTGCGCGCAGTCCCCCGCGGCGAACACCTGCGGGTGCGAGCGGCTGCGCTGCGTGCGCTCGACGTCGATCGCCCCCGTCGGGCCCAGCCGCAGGCCGGCGTCCCGGGCCAGCGCCACCTCCGGGCCCATGCCCAGGCCCAGGACGACGAGGTCGCAGGGGTAGCTGCCGGCGTCGGTGCGCACCGCCCGGGCCACTCCGTCGGCGTCGGCCTCGATCTCCCGCACCGGCTGCTCGGTCTGCACGTCGATGCCCATGTCGCCCATCGCCTTGCAGACCCGCTCGCCCATGTCGGCGTCCAGCAGGCCCATCGGCAGCGGGTCGGCGAGCACGACGGTCACCGACAGCCCGCGGGCGTGCAGCACGTCGGCCATCTCCAGGCCGATGTAGCCACCACCCAGGACGACCGCCCGGCGGGCCCCGGCCGCGAGCGCGGCCCGGATGTCGGCGCCGTCGGCCAGCCGGTGGACGCCGTGCACGCCGGCGGCGTCCAGGCCCGGGACCGGTGGCCGCAGCGGCCGGCCGCCGGTGGCCACGACCAGGGAGTCGTAGCCGAGGACCTCGCCGGTGCTGGTCCGCACCGTGCCGGCGTCGAGGTCGATCGCCTCGGCCCGCGTGCCGGTGCGGACGTCGATGTCCTGCGCGGCGAACTCGTGCGGCGTGCGGGCGATCAGCCGGTCCCGGTCGGGCACCACGTCGCCGACCCAGTAGGGGATGCCGCACGCGGAGTAGGAGACGTCGGACCCCTGCTCGAGGACGGTGACGGCGAGGTCGGCGGCACCGCGCAGCCGTCGGGCCTGCGCGGCCGCGGACATCCCCGCGGCGTCCCCTCCGACGACGAGCAGCCGTTCTGCGCTCATGGCCTCAGGCTGGCAGGCGGCGCAGCACCTTGCCGGGGTTGAGCAGCCCGTCGGGGTCGAGAGCGCCCTTGATCGACCGGTGCACCTCCAGCGACACCGGGCCGACCTCCCGCTCCAGCCAGTCGACCTTCAGCGAGCCGACGCCGTGCTCGCCGGTGATCGTGCCGCCCAGGGAGAGGCCGAGCTCGAGGATGTCGTCGAACGCGGCGAACGCCCGGTCGCGCTCGTCGGCGTCGACCGGGTCGAAGCAGATGGTGGGGTGCATGTTGCCGTCACCGGCGTGCCCGACGACGCCGACGGTGAGCCCCCGCTCGCCCGCGATGGCGTCGCAGCCGTCGATGAACGCCGCGATCCGCGACCGCGGCACCGCGACGTCGTCGATCAGCGTGGTGCCCAGCCGCTCCAGGGCCGGCAGGGCCATGCGGCGGGCGGCCAGCAGCAGGTCGCCCTCGGCGGGGTCGTCGGTGGTGTGCACGAAGTCGGCCCCGGCGTCCCGGCACAGCTGGGCGAGGGCCTCGATCTCCCGGGCGGCGGCCTCCCCGCCGGTGTCGGACTGCGCCACCAGCAGCGCGTGCGCGTCGCGGTCGAGGTCGGCACGCAGCAGGTCGTCGACGGCGCAGATGCAGGTGTTGTCCATGACCTCCAGCAGGCTGGGCACCAGGCCGCTGGTGACCACCTGCTCGACGACCTGGCCGGTCTGCGCGGTGGTGCCGAAGGTGGCGGCCAGGGTGACCGGCCGCTGCGGGGCCGGGCGCAGCGCCAGGGTCGCCTCGGTGATGACGCCGAGGGTGCCCTCCGAGCCGACGAACAGCCGGGCCAGGTCGTAGCCGGCGACGCCCTTCACGGTGCGCCGCCCGGTGCGCAGCACCCGCCCGTCGGCGAGCACGACCTCGAGGCCGAGCACGTAGTCGGTGGTGACGCCGTACTTGACGCAGCACAGCCCACCGGAGTTGGTGGAGAGGTTGCCGCCGATCGTGCACCAGTCGTAGCTGGAGGGGTCCGGCGGGTAGAACAGCCCGGAGCCGGCCACGGCGTCGCGCAACTGCTTGTTGACCACGCCGGGCTGGACGACGGCCAGCCGGTCGGCCGGGGACACCTCCAGGACGGCGTCCATGCGGGTCATCACCAGCGTGATCGCCCCGTCGACGGCGTTGCTGGCCCCGGCCAGGCCCGATCCCGCCCCGCGGGGGACGACGGGCACCCCGTGCCGGCTCGCGACCCGCATGACCGCGGCGACCTCGGCGGTGGTGCGGGGGAAGACCACCGCGGCGGGGGTGCCGGCCTCGGCGAGCATGGCCTGGTCGCGCGCGTAGGAGGCGGTGACGTCGGGGTCGGTCAGGACGCTGTCGTTGCCCAGGGCGTCGGCCAGCTCGGCCACCCACGCCGTCGTCACCGTGGTCATGGTCACACCCTATGTGACCGTCGGCACCGGGGAGCCCAGGTCGGAGGCCCGACCCGGCCGGCCCCGTCCGAGGCTCCCCGCCGCTCCCGTCCCGGGTCGCGCCCCGAGCCGGCGGAGGGTGGGGAGGACGGGGTCCTCCTACAGGCCCAGGTCGGTGAGGGTGTACGCGGCGCGGTACTCCAGGCCGGCCGCCTCGACCGCGGCCCGCCCGCCGCGGTCGACGATCACCGCGACCGCCACCGGCTCGGCCCCGGCCTCCCGGAGCGCCTCGACCGCGGTCAGCGGGCTGGAGCCGGTGGTGGAGACGTCCTCCACCACGAGGACGGCGCGCCCGTCGACGTCCGGGCCCTCGATCCGCCGCTGCAGCCCGTGCGCCTTGCCGGCCTTGCGGACGACGAACGCGTCGAGGAAGCCCTCACCGGCGGCCGCGGCGTGCAGCATCGCCGTCGCGACCGGGTCCGCGCCGAGGGTGAGCCCGCCGACGGCGTCGTAGCGCAGGTCGCCGGTCAGCTGGCGCATCACCCGCCCGACCAGCGGCGCGCCCTCGTGGTGGAGGGTGAGCCGGCGCATGTCGATGTACCAGTCGGCCTCGCGCCCGGAGGACAGGGTGACCCTCCCGTGCACCACGGCGAGCTCGACGATGAGCTCGAGCAGCCGGTCGCGGTCGGGGGTGCTCGCGGGAGCCGTCATGCGCCCGACCCTAGAAGGACCCGCTCCGCCCACCCCTCGCAGGCCCGGCACCGGTCCTCAGGCGGCCGGGGCGAGCACCTGGTCGAGGACGTACACGGTCGCGTTCGCCGTCTGCAGGTTGCCGCAGGTGACCGTGGCGTCCGACGCGCCCACCAGGGTCTGGTCCGCGGCGATCGTGAAGTCCTGCCCCGACCCCTGGATGGTCACCTCGTCGCCGGCCAGCGTCGGGTGGGTCCCCGCCAGCTCCTCGGGGCCGAGCCGGCCGGCGATGACGTGGTGGGTGAGCACCGCGGTCAGCCGCGCCGTGTCGCCGATCAGGGCGTCGAGGACCTCCCGGGGCACCGCCTCGAACGCCGGGTTGGCCGGGGCCAGCACGGTGACGTCCTCGGTGGTGTTCAGCGAGTCGACCAGCGTGGCGGTCTGGACGAAGAACGTCAGGTGCGACAGCTGCGGGGTGTGGCTGGCCGCGGTGGCCAGCGGGTCGTCGGCCATCCCCGGGATGCTGCCCTCGCCCTCGGTGGGGAACGTCGCGCAGCCGGCCCCGATCGGCCCGGTGACGGCCGGGGCCGACGTCGTCGTCGCGGGGGCCGGGGCCCCCTCGGCGGCGGAGTCGCTCCCGGGGGTGGGGTCGTCGGAGCCGCAGGCGCCCAGCGGGAGCGCCAGTGCCGCGACGGCGGCGAGCAGGGCGGCGCTGCGGGAGGGGGTGCGCTTCACGGGGATGGAGCTCCTTCGTCCTCGACGCCCGTCATCATCCCCGCCTCCCCGCGACCCGCCGGGCACCACGCCTGTCCGTGCCGCCCGGCCGGCCCCGCAGCGCAGGCCCGCGACGGTCAGCGCAGGCCCGCGGCCCGGCGCCGGCCCACCGCGGCGTACCACTCGTTGGACGGCTTCATCGCCAGCGCGACGATCCCGACGACGGTGAGCAGCAGCGTGAACACCGACAGGGAGTCGAGGAAGCCGGAGCCGGCGACGCCGCCCGCGGCCCCGCCGAGCGCGGTCAGGCCGAACAGCACGCTGAGCCCGCCGAGCACCCAGAGCACCACGCGGGCCCAGTTGCGCCCGTTCCAGGCGAACCAGATGAACAGCGCCTCCAGCGCCACCAGCAGCAGCCCGATCACCGCGCCGACGACCAGGCTGGCCCGGACGACGTCCTCGGTCAGGGCTGGGTCGTTCGCCACCGCCACCGTCTCGGCGACCAGCCCGTCGAGGTCGGAGAACTGCACCAGCGAGGAGATGACGCCGAGGATCAGCGTGGCCAGGAAGGCGCCGATCCCCACGCGCACCGTCGTGGGCCGCTCCGGGGCCGGGGGCGGCTCCCAGCCCGGTGCGGACGGCGCGGGCGTGTAGCCGTACTGCCCGGGCGGTGGCGCCTGCCAGCCCTGCGGCGGCGGGGGCTGCCAGCCCTGCGGCGGCGTCTGCCACCCCTGCTGCGGGTCCTGACCGCCCTGCCCTGAGGTCATCGCGTGCGCTCCTGTCCCGTTCGACGTCGGCGCGATGATCACCCACGCCGCGGCGCCCGGGCCAGCGCCCGCCCCGGATCGACACCCGATCGCGACGAACGCCCCGCCGGGCGGCGCGGCACCCCGACGACGCGAGGAGGCCCGGGATGGCCTCGGGCCCGCCGTCCCGGGGAGGGACGACGGGCCCAGTCGGCCCCCTGCAGCTGCCACGGCGGCCCCGTCCAGAGGCTCGCCGCGAGCTTGCGAGCGGTGAGGAGGACGGGGTCCTCTCAGCCGCGGGAGACGGTCAGCCCGTCGACGGAGAGGTCCTCCGGCGCGTCGACGACGACCTCGTCGCCGTCCCGGATCTCGCCGGACAGCAGCGCCTTGGCCAACTGGTCGCCGATGGCCGACTGGACCAGCCGGCGCAGCGGCCGGGCGCCGTAGACCGGGTCGAACCCGTTGATGGCCAGCCACTCCCGGGCGGCGTCGGTGACCCGCAGGGTCAGCCGGCGCGCCGCCAGCCGGCGGGCGAGCACGCCGACCTGGATGTCGACGATGCCGGCCAGCTCCTCGCTGCCCAGCGCGCGGAAGACCACGACGTCGTCGAGCCGGTTGAGGAACTCCGGCTTGAAGTGCACCCGCACGACGTCGAGGACGCCCTCCCGGCGCCGCTCCTCGGGGAGCGACTGGTCGGCGATGATCTGCGACCCCAGGTTCGACGTCAGGATCAGGATGGTGTTGCGGAAGTCCACCGTCCGGCCCTGGCCGTCGGTGAGCCGGCCGTCGTCGAGGACCTGCAGCAGGACGTCGAAGACGTCCGGGTGGGCCTTCTCCACCTCGTCGAGCAGGACGACGGTGTAGGGCCGCCGCCGCACCGCCTCGGTGAGCTGCCCGCCGGCCTCGTAGCCGACGTAGCCGGGCGGGGCGCCGACCAGCCGGGCCACCGAGTGCTTCTCGGAGTACTCGCTCATGTCGATGCGGACCATCGCCCGCTCGTCGTCGAACAGGAACTCCGCCAGCGCCTTGGCCAGCTCGGTCTTGCCCACGCCGGTGGGGCCGAGGAACAGGAACGACCCGGTGGGCCGGTCGGGGTCGGACACGCCGGAGCGCGCGCGACGCACGGCATCGGAGACCGCCCGGACGGCGTCGGGCTGACCGACGACCCGCCGGCCGAGCTCGTCCTCCATGCGCAGCAGCTTCTGGGTCTCGCCCTCGAGCAGCCGGCCCGCGGGGATGCCGGTCCAGGACTGGACGACCTCGGCGATGTCGTCGGGGCCGACCTCCTCCTTGAGCATGGAGTCACCGGTCTCCACCGAGGCCTCGGCCTCGGTGAGCGCCTTCTCCAGCTGCGGGAGCCGGCCGTAGCGCAGCTCGGCGACCGTGGCCAGCTCGCCGTCCCGCTCGGCCCGCTCGGCCTCCTGCCGGGCGCGCTCGAGCTCCTCCTTGATCTGCTGGATGCGGACGATCGCGTTCTTGTCCTGCTGCCAGCGCGCGGTCAGCTCGGCGAGCTGCTCGCGCTTGTCGGCCAGGTCCGCCCGCAGGGCGACCAGCCGCTCGACCGAGGAGGGGTCGTCCTCCTTGGCCAGCGCCATCTCCTCGATCTCCAGCCGGCGGACGGCGCGCTCGACCTCGTCGACCTCGACCGGCCGGCTGTCGATCTCCATGCGCAGCCGGCTCGCGGCCTCGTCGACCAGGTCGATGGCCTTGTCCGGGAGGAACCGGGCTGTGACGTACCGGTCCGACAGGGTCGCGGCGGCCACGATCGCGGCGTCGGTGATCCGGACACCGTGGTGCACCTCGTAGCGCTCCTTGAGGCCACGGAGGATGCCGATGGTGTCCTCGACGCTGGGCTCGCCGACGAAGACCTGCTGGAAGCGCCGCTCGAGCGCGGGGTCCTTCTCGATGTGCTCGCGGTACTCGTCGAGCGTCGTCGCGCCGACCATCCGCAGCTCGCCGCGGGCCAGCATCGGCTTAATCATGTTGCCGGCGTCCATCGCGGAGTCGCCGGTCGCGCCCGCACCGACGATGGTGTGCAGCTCGTCGATGAAGGTGATGACCTCGCCCTCGGACTCGGTGATCTCCTGCAGGACGGCCTTCAGCCGCTCCTCGAACTCACCGCGGTACTTGGCGCCGGCGACCATGCTCGCCAGGTCCAGCGCCATGAGCCGCTTGCCCTTGAGGCTCTCCGGGACGTCGCCGGCCACGATGCGCTGGGCGAGGCCCTCGACGATCGCGGTCTTGCCGACGCCCGGCTCGCCGATGAGCACCGGGTTGTTCTTGGTGCGCCGGGACAGCACCTGGACCACCCGGCGGATCTCGGTGTCGCGGCCGACGACCGGGTCGATCTTGCCCTCGCGGGCGCGCTGGGTGAGGTCGACGGCGTACTTCTCCAGCGCCTGGAAGGTGCTCTCCGGGTCGGCGGTGGTGACCTTGCGGTTGCCGCGCACGGTGCGGAAGGCGGCTAGGAGCGCGTCGCGGGTGGCGCCGGCGCTCTTCAGCACCGCGGCGGCCTCCCCCTCGACCTCCGCGAGGCCGACCAGGAGGTGCTCGGTGGAGACGTACTCGTCGCCGAGGGCACTGGCCTGCTCGCCGGCGGCGTTGAGCACGCGCAGCAGCTCGCGCGACGGCGAGGGGGCCGGCACGGTCGCACCGCTGACGCTGGGCATCCGCCGGATCGCGGCCTCGGCCTTCGCGCGGACGTCGGCAGCGTCGGCTCCCACGGCCTTGAGCAGGGGGCCGGCGACGCCGTCGGTCTGCTCGAGGAGGGCGACGAGCAGGTGCAGCGGCTCCAGGGCCGCCTGACCGCGGTCGACCGCCAGCCGCTGCGCGGCCGCGATCGCCTCCTGCGAACGGGTGGTGAGCTTGCTCTGCATGGTCGGTGGGGACGGTCCTCTCCGGGAGCGGCCGGGGATCCGGCCGGGGTTGTCGCCTCGTCCAACGTACGTGGAGTTGAGTCTGTTCCACTCAACCTCGCTGCGTGTCCTCGCCGCAAGAGCCGGACGACCTCGCCCGATCGAGGACGTCACAGGGGCAACCCCCGGTAGCGCCCCCGGAGGGCGGCCTAGACTGCGGGGCGTGACCCGACTGCCGGCACCGAGCGCTGTCCTCGAGGACCAGCTGTGCTTCGCGCTCTACGCCGCCTCCCGGGCGATGACGGCGCGCTACCGTCCGCTCCTCGACGCGATCGGGCTGACCTACCCCCAGTACCTCGTCATGATGCTGCTCTGGGAGACCGACAACCAGACCGTCGGGCAGCTCGGCGCACGCCTGTCCCTGGACAGCGGCACGCTCTCCCCGCTGCTCAAGCGGCTCACGGCCGCCGGCCTGGTGACCCGCCACCGGCGCGTGGAGGACGAGCGCTCGGTCTCGATCGCGCTCACCGACGCGGGCCGGGAGCTGCGTGACGAGGCCGAGGCCATCTCGGGGGAGATCATCTGCGCCCTCGACCTCGACCGCGAGGAGTTCGCCGACCTCCGGGCCAAGCTGCAGCTGGTCACCGAGCGGGTCACCCGCGACTGACACGACGTCCGCGGAGGTTGCGCGCAACCGACCGGGGTAGGGCGACCTCCGTAGGAGCACGAGACGGAGGAGATCGCATGCCCACCCGCACTGCCCGCACCGCGTGGAACGGCACCCTGCAGGAGGGGTCCGGTCAGGTCGAGCTGTCCAGCTCGAAGGTCGGCACCTACGAGGTGTCGTTCCCGAAGCGCACGGCCGAGGAGGCCGGGGGCACCACCAGTCCGGAGGAGCTCATCGCCGCGGCCCACTCGGCCTGCTTCGCGATGGCGCTGTCCAACGAGATCGGCAAGGCCGGCGGCACGCCGCAGTCCCTCGAGGTGTCGGCCGACGTCACGCTCGGCCAGAAGGACGGCGCGCCGACCATCACGACCATCCGGCTGACCGTGCGCGGCGAGGTCGACGGCCTCGACGCCGCCGGCTTCGAGAAGGCCGCCCAGGCGGCCAAGGTCGGCTGCCCGGTGAGCAAGGCCCTGGCCGGCGTGGAGGAGATGACGCTGGACGCCGCCCTGGAGAGCTGAGGCAGGACCCTGGAGGTCCACGGACGACGGCGGCCCGTCCCCGGGGGGACGGGCCGCCGCTCGTCGTACGCGGGTCAGCGGCCGGCGCGCAGCCGCTCGTCA
The DNA here is from genome assembly GCF_054050095.1 of Geodermatophilus sp. SYSU D01105. Classification (NCBI taxonomy): domain Bacteria; kingdom Bacillati; phylum Actinomycetota; class Actinomycetes; order Geodermatophilales; family Geodermatophilaceae; genus Geodermatophilus; species Geodermatophilus sp. SYSU D01105. Next base: position 9,838 of record NZ_JBJGYR010000036.1, on the reverse strand, counting down.
CCGCTCTCGGTGCGCAGCGCCACCTCGCGGATGAGGAGGATGGCCAGCACCGCCACCACCGCGAGGACGGCGGAGATGAGGAAGATCCGGCCGGTCGCGTCGCCGTAGGAGACCTGGATCAGCGTCCGGATCGCCGGCGGGGCGTCGGCGAGGTCGGCCAGGCCCACCTCCCCGGACGCGGCGGCGGGCGCGGCACCGGGGACGCCGGTCAGGCCCTGGGCGATCAGGTCACCGACGCGGGTGCTGAGCACCGCACCGAGGACCGAGACACCGATCGTGCCGCCGAGGCTGCGGAAGAAGGCCACCGCCGAGCTGGCCGCACCGAGGTCGCGGGCCGCGACGGTGTTCTGCACCGCCAGCACGAGGTTCTGCATCGTCATGCCGATGCCGACGCCGAGCACGAAGAGGAAGACGCCCAGGAGCACCATGTCGGTCTCGTGGTCGATGGTGGCGAGCAGCCCGAACCCGGCGACCACCAGCAGCGAGCCGGCGACCAGGAAGCGCTTCCACCGGCCGGAGCGGGTGATGAGGATGCCCGAGACGGTCGAGGAGAGCAGCAGCCCGGCCACCATCGGGATGGTGAGCAGGCCGGCGGCCGTGGGCGAGTAGCCGCGGGAGATCTGCAGGTACTGCCCGAGGAAGACCGACGAGCCGAACATCGCCACACCGATCGCGATGCTGGCGACGATCGCCAGGGTCGTCGTCCGGTCGCGGAACAGCCGCAGCGGGACGATCGGCTCCGCGGCCCGCAGCTCGGTGACGACGAAGGCCGCGATCGCCAGCACCCCGCCGCCCACGAACAGCGCCGTCTCGACCGACCACCAGGCGAAGGTGCCGCCGGCCAGGGTGACCCAGATGAGCAGCGCGGAGACGCCGGCGGTCAGGAAGGTCGCGCCCAGATGGTCGATGCGGACCGCGCGCTTGGTGACCGGCAGGTGCAGCGTCCGCTGGAGCAGGACCAGCGCGACGGCCGCGAACGGCACGCCGACGTAGAACACCGACCGCCAGCCCAGCCAGTCGGTGTCGACCAGGACGCCGCCGATGAGCGGGCCGCCGACGGTCGCCACGGCCATCACCGCGCCGATGAGGCCGGAGTACCGGCCACGCTCGCGGGGGCTGATCATCGCGGCCATCGCGATCTGCACCAGCGCCTGGATGCCGCCGAGCCCGAGCCCCTGCAGGACACGCCAGGCGATGAGCGTGTCCACCGACTGGGCCAGGCCGGCCAGCATCGAGCCGGCGATGAAGACCACGATCGAGATCTGGATGAGCAGCTTCTTGCTGAACAGGTCGCCGAGCTTGCCCCAGATCGGCGTGCTGGCGGTGCTCGCCAGCAGGGTCGCCGTGACCACCCAGGTGTACTGCCCCTGGGTGCCGCGCAGGTCGGTGATGATCGTCGGCAGGGCGTTGGAGACGACGGTCGAGGACAGGAACGCCACGAACATCGCCAGCAACATCCCCGAGAGCGCCTCGAGGATCTGCCGGTGGGACATCCGCCCCTGCTGCTCGGCGGGGGCGGTCTCGACGGCGGGGCGGTCGAGGGTGCTGGTCACGGTTCTCCTGGACGGTTGGAGGTGGGGCAGCGACGGCGCGCCGCCGGTGGCGGGGACGGGGCCGGTCACGACACGGCCCGGCGGGAGGCCGCGGCCGCCGACCGCTCGAGGTCGGCGGCGAGGCGCTCGAGGAACCCGCTCAGCTGCCGGGCGTCGCGCTCGTCCCAGTCGGCCAGCGCGGTCGTGGCCCACTGGGCGCGCACCGCGCGGGTGCCCGCGAGGGCGGCAGCACCGGCGTCGGTGAGGTGCAGCAGGGTCGCCCGGCCGTCGGCCGGGTCGGGACGGCGCTCCACGTAGCCGGAGCGCTCCAGGACGGCCAGCTGCCGGCTGGCCACCGAGACGTCGATGCCCGCACGCGCCGCCAGGGCGCTGCAGCGCTGCTCGCCGTCCTGCTCCAGGGGCACGAGCAGCGCCCAGCCGTAGGACGGCAGGTCACCGGAGACGCCGTCGGCGACGCGGGCGCTCAGGCGCCGCCCGTTGCGGACGACGCGAGCCAGGCCGGCGGTCAGCCGGTCACGGGTCTCGGAGGTGATGGGCACGGGTTCCCTCGCCACATAGGTGTGTGCAGACTGCAACCATACATCTCGTTGGTTGCAACTTGCAACTTCCTGTGGCGCAGGGAACACCCCGCCGGCGCAGAGCGGTCAGGACTGGGCGGCGCTCTCCCGGTCCAGCGCCTCGGCGCCGTCGCGCGCCTCGCCCAGGCGGTTGAGCCGGCCCAGCAGCTCACCGAGGGTGGCGACGTCCTCGGTCGGCCAGTGGGCGAGGTCGGCCTCCCAGCGGGCGCGCCGGGCCTCCCGGATGCGGGTCAGCCGCGCCGTGCCCTCCTCCGAGGTGCGCAGCACCTGCGCGCGACCGTCGGCGGGGTCGGCCTCGCGGGTCACCAGGCCCAGGCCGACCAGCGAGGCGACCTGACGGCTGACCGTGCTCTTGTCCAGCCCGAGCCGGGCGACGAGGTCACTGGCGCGCAGCGGACCGGTGTCGTACAGCAGGGCGAGTAGGCCGTAGGCCGCGCCGTCCAGGTCCGGGTGCAGCTCGCGCGAGAGCCGGGCGGAGATGGCACGGGAGCGGCGCAGCAGCAGGCCGATCTCGCGCTCCACGCGCACGATGGCCTCGTGCGGGTCCACGGCGGTCACGGCACCTCCTCGCTGACGCTCGTCGTCACCGAGCCTCGCACGCTCGGTCACCTCTCCCCCCGGGGACGCCAGACGACCAGCGCCGAGGTCGAGGGCCGCAGCGGCACCAGGTCGCGGCCGTACCCGGCCTGGACGGCGGTCTCGGCGGCGATCCGCCGGGCCTCGGCCACCTCGAGCTCGGTGACCAGCTCCTGCACCCGCTGCTGCAGCGCCTCCACCTGCGACTCGAGGTCGATGATCCGCTTGATGCCGGCCAGGTTGACGCCGTCCTCCTGCGAGAGGCGCTGGACCTCCCGCAGGAGGGCGACGTCGCGCGGGCTGTAGCGCCGTCCGCCACCGGGCGTGCGGCCCGGGCGGACCAGGCCCAGCCGGTCGTACTGGCGCAGGGTCTGCGCGTGCATGCCGGCGAGCTCGGCGGCGACGGAGATGACGAAGACCGGCGCGTCCTCGGACACCGCCCGGCCGGCCTCCTGCCGCTCGCGGCCCGCGTCGGCCGGCGCGCTCACCGGGCACCGCCCTTCACCGCGGCGGTGATCCGCGGCCGTGGGTCGCCGAGCTCGGAGTCGAGCACCTTGACCGCGTCCTCGGCCGCCGGCGACAGCCGCTTGGGCACGGCCACCTCGACGGTGACCAGCAGGTCACCGGCCCGCCCCTTGCCGGGCACGCCGCGACCGCGGACGCGCAGCGTCTGACCGCTGGCGGTACCCGGCGGCACCTTCAGGGAGACGTTCCCGTCGAGGGTGGGCACGGTCAGCGTCGTCCCGAGGGTCGCCTCGGAGAAGGTGATCGGCACGGTGAGCGTGAGGTCGTTGCCCTTGCGGCCGAACAGCTCGTGCTCGGACACGTGAACGACGACGAACAGGTCCCCGGCCGGCCCACCGCGCCGCCCCGGGGCCCCCTTGCCGGCCAGCCGGATGCGCTGGCCGTCCTTGACCCCGGCCGGGATCCGCACGGTGATGGTGCGGGTCTGGGTGGTCACGCCGTTGCCGGCGCAGGTCGGGCAGGGGTCGTCGATCACCGTGCCGGTGCCCCGGCAGTTGCGGCAGGGCTCGGAGAACGCGAACGCGCCCTGGCTGCGGCTGGTGACGCCGGCCCCCTGGCACACCGGGCAGGTGCGCGGCGAGGTGCCGGGGCGCGCGCCGCTGCCGGCGCAGGTCGGGCAGGTGCCCGGGCTCTGCATCCGCAGCGGCACGGTCACGCCGAGGACGGCCTCCTCGAACGACAGGGTCGCCTCGGTCTCGACGTCCTGGCCGCGGGCCGGGCCGGACGCGGCCTGGCTGCGGGCCCGGGCCGAGCCCGCTCCCCCACCGCCGCCGAACAGCCCGCCGAACAGGTCGCCGAGTCCACCGGCCCGCGCGCCGCCCGCGTTCCCGAGCAGGTCGCCGAGGTCGAAGGGCTGGCCACCGCCACTCCCGCCGGGGAAGCCCCCGGGGAAACCGGCCCGCGCACCCGCCCCGCCGGCGCCGAACAGCCGCCGGGCCTCGTCGTACTCGGCCCGGCGCTTCGGGTCCGACAGCACGTCGTAGGCCTCGGAGACGTCCTTGAAGCGGGCCTCGGCCTCGGTGTTGCCGGGGTTCTTGTCCGGGTGGAGGTCGCGCGCCAGCTGGCGGTACGCCTTCTTGATCGCTGCCGCGTCGGCGTCCTGGGAGACGCCGAGAGCGGCGTAGTAGTCCTTCTCGATGAAGTCCCGGGTGCTCATCGGGCGCCCCCTTCCTGCCTCAGTCGGACGCCGACGCGCCGTCGCCCGGACCGGCCGGGGCCGCCTCTCCCGCCGCCCCGTCGGGCGAGGCCGCGGGGGCCGCGGCCTCCGGGTCGGTGACCGCCACCATCGCCGTCCGCAGCACGCGGTCGCCGCGGCGGAAACCCTGCCGCAGCACCGTCGTCGCCGTGGGGACGTCGACCTCGGCCGAGGTGTCGTGCATGACCGCCTCGTGCAGGGACGGGTCGAAGGGGTCGCCCGCCTTCCCGAACGCCTCCACGCCCAGGCCGTCGAGCAGCCCCAGGACGCGGTCGGCGACCACCTTGAAGGCGCCGGTCAGGTCGCCGTGGTCACGTGCCCGCTCGATGTCGTCGACGATCGGGAACAGCTGCGCGGCGAACCGCTCGGCGGCCTGGTCGACCACCAGCTGGCGGTCGCGATCCACCCGCCGGCGGTAGTTGGCGTACTCGGCGGTCACCCGCTGGAGGTCCTCGGTCCGCTCCGCCAGCTGGCGGCTGACCTCGTCGTCCGCCACCGGCTGCTGGCCGGTGACGGTGTCCTGCTCGCTCATCTGCTCCCCTTGCGCCGGGCCGGGCGCGGTCGAGGTCGGTCCGGGTGCGCCCGCGCGGGCGCCGGCCGGCTGCTCGCCGGCCGGCTCCCGCACGGTGCCGCTGATCGGGTCGATGCGCCGCTTGTCGCGGATGACGACCCGCGGCTCCTCTTCCCTGTCGGTCATCGGCGGTCGTTGTCCTCGTCGACGATCTCGGCGTCGACGACGTCGTCGTCCGTCGTCGTACCGGACGTGCCGGGCTCACCCGGGGTTCCCGCGTCGGCACCCGCCGCACCGGCCGCGTTCTGCGCCTCGGCCTGCTGGGCGTAGAGCGCCCCGCCGACCTCCTGGGAGACGCGGGCGACCTTCTCCTGCGCGGCCTTGATCGCGGCGATGTCGGAGCCACCGAGGGCCGAGCGCAGCTCGGTCAGGGCCTCGCCGAGCTCCTCCTTCTTGTCGGCCGGGATCTTCTCGCCGTTCTCGGCCAGGAACTTCTCGGTCTGGTACTGCAGCGACTCGGCCAGGTTGCGGGTCTCGGCCTCCTCGCGGCGGCGCTTGTCCTCCTCGGCGTGGGCCTCGGCGTCGCGCATCATCCGCTCGATGTCGTCCTTGGGGAGGGCCGACCCACCGGTGATGGTCATCGACTGCTCCTTGCCCGTGCCGAGGTCCTTGGCGGACACGTGCACGATGCCGTTCGCGTCGATGTCGAAGGCCACCTCGATCTGCGGGACGCCGCGCGGCGCCGGCGGCAGACCGGTCAGCTCGAACATGCCGAGCTTCTTGTTGTAGGCGGCCATCTCGCGCTCGCCCTGGAAGACCTGGATCTGCACGGACGGCTGGTTGTCGTCGGCCGTCGTGAAGATCTCCGAGCGCTTGGTCGGGATCGTGGTGTTGCGCTCGATGAGCTTGGTCATGATCCCGCCCTTGGTCTCGATGCCCAGGGACAGCGGGGTGACGTCGAGCAGCAGGACGTCCTTGACCTCGCCCTTGAGGACGCCGGCCTGCAGGGCGGCGCCGATGGCGACGACCTCGTCGGGGTTGACGCCCTTGTTGGGCTCCTTGCCGCCGGTCAGCTCGCGCACCAGCTCGGTGACGGCCGGCATGCGGGTGGAGCCACCCACGAGGACGACGTGGTCGATCTGGCCGACCGAGATGCCCGCGTCGCGGATCGCCTGGTTGAACGGCGCCTTGGTGCGGTCGAGCAGGTCCTGCGTCAGCCGCTGGAACTCGGCGCGGGTCATCGTGACGTCGAGGTGCAGCGGGCCCTCGGCGCCGGCGGTGATGTAGGGCAGGTTGACGTTGGTCGACTGCGCGCCGGACAGCTCGATCTTGGCCTTCTCGGCGGCCTCACGGAGCCGCTGCATGGCCAGCTTGTCCTTGGACAGGTCGATGCCGTTGGAGGCGTTGAACGTCTGCACCAGGTGCTTGACGATCCGCTCGTCCCAGTCGTCACCGCCGAGGTGGTTGTCACCGGCGGTGGCCTTCACCTCGATGACGCCCTCGCCGATCTCCAGCAGGGAGACGTCGAAGGTGCCACCACCGAGGTCGAAGACGAGGATCGTCTGCTCGGTCTCGCCCTTGTCCAGGCCGTAGGCCAGCGCGGCCGCGGTCGGCTCGTTGACGATGCGCAGGACGTTGAGGCCCGCGATCTCACCGGCCTCCTTGGTGGCCTGGCGCTGGGCGTCCTCGAAGTAGGCCGGGACGGTGATGACCGCGTCGGTCACCGGCTCGCCCAGGTAGGTCTCGGCGTCCCGCTTGAGCTTCTGCAGGATGCGGGCGCTGATCTCCTGCGGCGTGTAGCGCTTGCCGTCGATCTCCGGCGACTTCCAGTCGGTGCCCATGTGCCGCTTGACCGACCGGATGGTGCGGTCGACGTTGGTGACCGCCTGGTTCTTGGCCGACTGCCCGACGAGGACCTCGCCGTTCTTGGCGAAGGCGACGACGGACGGGGTGGTGCGCGAACCCTCGGAGTTGGCGATGACCGTCGGCTCGCCGCCCTCGAGGACGGTGACGACGGAGTTGGTGGTGCCGAGGTCGATACCGACCGCTCGAGCCATGGAGCTGGCCTCTCTTCCGTGTGTACCGGGGTGTTCCTGTGGTGTCCTGGGAGTCGAGGTCCCGCCTTGCGCGGGGTCCACTCAACTTTCCTGCCCAGCCTAACGGCACCTCCGGCAGAAGTGTTCCCGGACCCCCCGTCGAGTTCGCCCGTGCCCGGCCGGGCGCCCCCGACCGCCAGGCGCCCCTCGACCGCCGACCGCCTCGTGCCCACGCGATGGCCGGCCACGCCGCGCCGTCGCGAGACACGCCGCACACCGCGAGGCCGGCGACCACGCCGCGCGGTCGGGTGGGGACGCCCGCCGCGCGTCCCCGACGGCACGGGTTACCGGCGAGTAGCCTGCGGTCCCGACAGCTATCGTGCGATCGGCGGTGAGCGCCCTCCCGCCGCGCCGGCGGGCGGGGATCAACGGACGCCGATCGGCGTCCGGGAGGGAATTCGATGGGCCCCTTGCAGGTCGTCCTCGGGACGATCAGCGTCATCTTCCTGGTCGTCGCGATCGTCTTCGCCTACCGGGCGGTGCGCGCGATGATCCGCATCATCAAGACCGGGCAGCCGGACCACACGCGCACCCGGCCCGTCGGCCCGCGGCTCAAGACGCTGGTCGTGGAGTCGTTGGGGCACACCCGGATGCTCAAGTGGTCGGCGATCGGCGTCGCCCACTGGTTCGTGTTCGTCGGCTTCTACGGCCTGTTCCTCACCCTCGTCGAGGCCTTCGGCGAGGTCTGGGACCCGGCCTTCCACCTGCCGCTGATCGGCGAGTGGAGCCTGTGGAACCTGTTCGTCGACGTCATCGGCGCCGGCACCGTGCTGGGCATCCTCTATCTGATCGTCCGGCGCCAGCTCGACCACCCGCGCCGGCAGGGCCGGGCCAGCCGCTTCGCCGGCTCGAACGAGGGCCGCGGCTACTTCGTCGAGGCGATCGTCCTCATCGTCGGCCTCTGCATCCTGGGCATCCGCGCGGCCAAGATCGCCGCCGGCCTGGTCGAGGCCCCGACGTGGTCCCACCCGGTGTCCAGCGCGCTGTCGACGCTGTTCCCGAGCAGCCCCGACCTGGTCAGCGTCATCGCGTTCGTCAAGATCGTCGCCTCGCTGGTCTGGCTGGTCGTCGTCTCCCGGCTGCTCAACATGGGCGTCGCCTGGCACCGGTTCAGCGCGTTCTTCAACATCTACTTCAAGCGCGAGGGCACCAGCGGGGCCCCGGCACTCGGCCCGCTGCAGCCGATGACCTCCGGCGGCGAGCTCATCGACTTCGAGGACCCCGACGAGGACGCGGTCTTCGGTCGCGGCAAGATCGAGGACTTCACCTGGAAGGGGATGCTCGACTTCACCACCTGCACCGAGTGCGGGCGGTGCCAGAGCCAGTGTCCGGCGTGGAACACGGGCAAGCCGCTCAGCCCGAAGATGGTGGTCATGGACCTGCGGGACCACCTGTACGCCAAGGCCCCGTACCTGCTGGGTGAGAAGACCGCGAGCGAGACCGCGCCGGACTACGACGTCCTCAAGCCCAGCGACGAGCAGGTCTGGGCCTCCGGGTACGCCCGCATCGAGGGCACCAACGACGCCCAGGCCCACCGCCCCCTGGTCGGCACGCTGGAGGAGGGCGGGGTCATCGACCCCGACGTCCTGTGGAGCTGCACCAACTGCGGCGCCTGCGTCGAGCAGTGCCCGGTCGACATCGAGCACATCGACCACATCGAGGACATGCGCCGCTACCAGGTGCTCATCGAGTCCAACTTCCCGTCCGAGGCGGGCGTGATGCTGCGCAACCTGGAGAACCGCGGCAACCCGTGGGGCGTCCAGGCCGGCACCCGCGAGGACTGGATCAAGGAGATGGACTTCGAGGTCCGGATGGCCGACGGGCCGCTGCCCTACGAGGTCGAGTACCTGTTCTGGGTCGGCTGCGCCGGCGCCATCGACGACCGGGCCAAGAAGGTCACCAAGGCCGTCGCCGAGCTGCTGCACACCGCCGGCGTGGAGTTCGCCGTCCTCGGCTCCGGGGAGACCTGCTCGGGCGACCCGGCCCGCCGCATGGGCAACGAGTTCGTCTTCCAGATGCTCGCCCAGGAGAACGTCGCCACCCTGGACGGCGTCTTCGAGGGTCGCGTGCCGGGGATGCGGAAGATCGTCACCACCTGCCCGCACTGCTTCAACTCGCTGGGCCGCGAGTACCCCCAGGTCGGCGGCCACTACGAGGTCGTGCACCACACGCAGCTGCTCGGCCAGCTGGTGGAGGAGGGCCGGCTCACGCCGGTCACGCCGATCGACCGCAAGGTCACCTACCACGACCCGTGCTTCCTCGGCCGGCACAACAAGGTCTACACGCCGCCGCGGGAGATCCTCGACTCCGTCCAGGGCCTCTCCACGCAGGAGATGCACCGCTGCAAGGACCGCGGGTTCTGCTGCGGCGCCGGCGGTGCCCGCATGTGGATGGAGGAGAAGATCGGCAAGCGGATCAACATGGAGCGCACCGAGGAGGCGCTCGACCTCGACCCCGACGTCATCTCCACCGCGTGCCCGTTCTGCATCACGATGCTGTCCGACGCGCTGACCACCAAGAAGCAGAACGGCGAGGCCGGCGAGCACGTCGAGGTGCTCGACGTCAGCCAGCTCCTGCTCCGGTCGCTGGCGCCGGTCGGCGCCCCCGGCACCGAGTCCGGCGCCGACGTCGGCCGCGCGGACGACGACGTAGCCGGCACCGGCTCCGCGGCGACGGAGCACGGCGCGCCGAACTGAGACACCCCGCACCCGACGACGGCGCGTGTCCCGACCAGGGACGCGCGCCGTCGTCGTTCCCCGGTGGAACGGCGCGGTGCTGCTCCACCTGCGGATCACCGCCCCCCC
>NZ_JBJGYR010000035.1:0-42171 GCF_054050095.1 Geodermatophilus sp. SYSU D01105 | reverse complement strand
CTCAACCCCACCGGGCCCGACACCGCCTCGGGCGGGGCGCGGGCCCCCCCCGCCCCCCCCCCCCACCGCCCCCGGCCCCCCCCCCCCCCCGGCGGGGCGCCCGGTCGCGTCCCCGGGGACCACGACCGCCCGCCAGGCGCTAGGTCGCGATCGGCGGCAGGTGCAGGTCGATGCCGAACAGCACCAGCGGCCACAGGATGACCGCCACGACCAGCGACAGGACCTCCGAGATCCCGGCGACGCTGTTGTAGCCCTGGGTGAGGGCCACGACCAGGCCGACCGCCAGGTACACGAGGGTGAACAGGGACATCCGCACGCTTCCCACCTCCGGTGTCGGGGGAGGGGAGTCTGCGCCGCCGGCCTGTGGCCCGGCTGCGAACAGGCTGGGAGTCCGGCGGTGACCGCACCGGCCGCCCCGCCACGGGGGACGGCGGCGACGGCCAGTGCGGGGTCCTCAGGCGCCGACCAGCGACCGCCACCCGCGGACGGCGAACCGGTCGGTGCCGGCGCGGGCGGCCAGCGCGGTGGCCGCCGCCGTCGACCGGGCACGGACGTCGGCCTCGTCCGCCGTCGTCAGCGCACCGCCGGACACCACCAGCCGGCCGTCGACGTAGACCCGCTCGACCTCGTCGCCCCGCTGGCTGTAGACCAGGGACGAGACCGCCGCGTGCACCGGCGTGGCGCAGAGGTTGGTCAGGTCCAGCACCACGACGTCGGCCCGCTTGCCGACCTCCAGCGAGCCGATCGAGTCCGCCATGCCCAGGGCGCGGGCACCGTCGATGGTGGCCATCTCCAGCGCCTTCTCGGCGGTCATGACCTCCGGGTTGCGGTGCACCCCCTTGTGCAGGAGCGCCGCGAACTTCATCGCCTGCAGCATCGAGTGGTTCGACGACGAGGCCGGGCCGTCCGACGCGAGGCCCACGGTGATGCCGCGCCGGTGCATCGCCGGCACCGGCGCGAAGCCCGACCCGAGGTAGAGGTTGGAGCACGGGTTGTGCGACACCTTGGTGTCGGTCTCCTGCAGCAGGTCCAGGTCGTGGACGTCGACCTGGACGCAGTGCGCCGCCAGCAGGTCCGGGCCGAGCAGCCCGGTCTCCGCGGCGAACGGCACGTCGCGCACCCCGAAGCGGCGGACGGACTCCTCGACGTCGAACGGTGACTCGGCGAGGTGCATGGTGACCAGCGCCCCCGTGGCGTCGGCCAGGGCGCGGGTCTCCCGCAGTGTCGCCTCGTCCACCGTCCAGCTCATGCACGGGGCCAGCCCGACGGTCACCCGGGACCCGGGCCGGTTGTGGGCGCCGATCAGCCGCTGCGCGTCGGCCAGCGCGTCGTCCAGCGGCTGCACCAGCTGCGCCGGGGCACCGACGTCCGCCCCCGCCGTCATGTAGCCCCGGGCCATCACGCCCCGGATGCCGACGTCGTCCATCGCCGAGGCGACGGCGTCCCCGAGCCCGGGGCGCGGGTGCACGTACATGAAGTCGAGGAGCGTGGTCGTGCCGGTGGTCAGGGCCTCCGCGCAGCCGTGCAGCGCGCCGGCGTAGCAGTCCTCGGGGGTCAGCTCGACCGCCGAGGGGCCGGTCATCGTCAGGAACCAGTCCGACAGCACCCGGTCGTCCCCCAGCCCCTTGAGCAGGGTCTGGAACAGGTGGGTGTGGGTGTTGACGAAGCCCGGGAGCACCAGCCGGCCCGCGCAGTCGACCATCTCCGCGCCCGGGTGCGCGGCGAGCACCTCCGCGGTCGGGCCGACGGCGAGCAGTTCGTCGGAGAAGGCCACCGCGCCGTCGGTGAGCACCCGGCGCTCGGCGTCCATGGTGACGACGGTGGCCCGGGACAGCACCGTGACCGGCGTCGACGGACTCACTCCGGCGCCCCCGCCGACCGCAGCAGCTGCCACACGACCGCCGGTTTGAGCGGGGTCCGCGTGACCCGGACGCCGAGGTGCTCGATGGCGTCGGCGACGGCGTTGGCCACCGCGGAGTGGCCGCCGATCGCGCCGCCCTCGCCCATGCCCTTGACACCCAGCGGGTTCAGTGGGGACGGGGACTCCAGGTGGCCGATCTCGACGTCGGGCACGTCCAGCGACCCGGGCATCAGGTAGTCCATGAACGACGTCGACTGCGGCTGGCCGTCGGGGGCGTAGACGAGCTCCTCCATCAGCGCCCCGCCCAGGCCCTGGGCCACCCCGCCGACGATCTGCCCCTCGGCGTTGCGCGGGTTGATGATCGTGCCGGCGTCGTTGACCACCACGTACCGCTCGACGGTCGTGTAGCCGGTGTCGGGGTCGACCTCCACCTCGGCGACGTGGATGCCGTAGGAGTACGGCGCGGCCGTGTTCTCGAAGTACTGCACCGACTCGAGGTCGGGCGCCATGCCCGCCGGCCGGCTCCCGCCGGGACTCGCGGCCGCCGCCACCTGCGCCCAGGTCACCGACGCGGACGGCACGCCCTTGACCGCGAAGGAGCCGTCCTCCAGCACCAGGTCGGCCGGGTCGGCCTCGAGCAGGTGCGCGGCCAGCTCCTCGGCCTTCTCCCGCACCGTGCGGGCGGCCAGCACCACGGCCGAGCCGGCCATGACCGCGTTGCGGCTGGCGTAGGTGCCCATGCCGAAGGGCAGCCGGCCGGTGTCGCCGAACACCACCTTGATCGAGTCGTGCGGCACCTGCAGCTCGTCGGCGGCGATCTGGGACAGCATGGTCGCCGTCCCCTGACCCATCGGGGCGGCACCGGAGACGATCGTGACCTCGCCGGTGGGGTCCACCCGCACGCTGCCGCCCTCGAACGGGCCCGGCCCGGTGATCTGGTGGTAGACGCAGATCCCCAGGCCGATCAGCCGGCCCTCCGCCCGGGCGGCGTGCTGACGGGCGGCGAACCCGGCGTAGTCGACCATCTCGAGGGCCTTGTCCAGCCCGGCCGGGAAGTCGCCGCTGTCCAGGACGACGGCCGCCTCCAGCGACGCCAGCCCCGTGTCGAAGGGCAGCTCCTCGGGGGTGAGCAGGTTCTTCCGGCGCAGCTCGGCGCGGTCGATGCACAGCTCGCGGGCGACGATGTCGAGCAGCCGCTCCCGCGCGAACGTCGACTCGGGCGCACCCGCGCCGCGGTAGGGCGACGCCGGTGCCTTGTTGGTGGAGGCGCACACCGCCTCCACCCGGTAGGCGGGCACCCGGTAGACCCCGCCCAGGCTGGTGGCGGCCAGCGAGGCGTTGATGACGCCGAGCGGCCGTTGGTAGGCCCCGCAGTCGGTGACGTGCCGCGCCCGCAGGCCGAGGATCGTGCCGTCGGCGCGCAGCGCGATCTCCACCTCGTGGACCTGCTCGCGCGAGTGCGCGATGGACAGGAAGTGCTCGTTGCGGTCCTCGATCCACTTGACCGGCCGGCCGGTGCGGGCGGCGGCGAAGGGCACGAGGAAGTCCTCGGCGTTGAAGTCGGCCTTGACGCCGAACCCGCCGCCGATGTCGGGGATGAGCACGCGGATCGCGCGCACCGGCACGCCCAGCATCCCGGCGAGGATGGTGCGCACCGTGTGCGGCCACTGCGTGGAGTCCCAGACGGTGAGCTCACCGGTGACGGCGTCCCGCGAGGCCACGACGCCGCGGGTCTCCAGCGGGATGCCCGTGTAGCGCTGCATGTCCAGCCGCTCGCGGACCACCCGGTCGGCGGCGGCGAAGGCGGCGTCGACGTCGCCGTACTCGTAGACCGAGCGGGCGGCCACGTTGTCCGGCGCGTTGGGGTGCAGGACCGGGGCGCCCGGCGCGATGGCCTCGAGGGCGTCGACGACCGCCTCGAGCGGCTCGTACTCGACCTCGATCAGCTCGAGGGCGTCCTCGGCGACGTGCCGGCTCTCGGCGACCACGACGGCCACCGGCTCGCCGACGAACCGGACGGTGTCGACGGCCAGGGGGTGCTGCGGCGCGGGGTGGAAGGTCTCGAGCGCGAACAGGGCGGGGATCGCCGGGGGCCCGGGACCCAGGTCGGCGGCGGTGAAGGCGTCGACGACCCCGGGCAGCTCGCGGGCGGCGCGCACGTCGACCGACAGCAGCCGGGCGTGGGCGTGCGGGCTGCGCAGCACCGCCATGTGCTGCAGCCCCGGCACGCGGAGGTCGTCGACGTAGGCCGCCTCGCCGCGCAGCAGCCGAGGGTCCTCCTGGCGCGGGACGCTGGCGCCGATCGTCTGCACGCCCATGTCAGCGCTCCCAGGTCTCGTCGGCGGCCTGGACGGAGCGGACGATCCCCTGGTAGCCGGTGCACCGGCAGAGGTTGCCCGACAGCGCCTCGCGGATCTCGGCCTCGTCGGCTCCGCGGTTGTCCCGCAGGAAGTCGTAGGTGGTCAGCAGGATGCCCGGGGTACAGAAGCCGCACTGCAGGCCGTGGTGGTCCCAGAACGCCTGCTGGATCGGGTGCAGCCGCTCGCCGTCGGCCAGGCCCTCCACGGTCGTGAAGGCCGCGCCGTCGCCCTGGACGGCGAACATCAGGCAGGCCCGGATCGGTTCGCCGTCCATCAGCACGGTGCAGGCACCGCACACGCCGTGCTCGCACCCGACGTGCGTGCCGGTCAGCCCGAGGTCCTCGCGCAGGAAGTCGGCCAGCGAGCGCCGCACCGACACGGTCCGCTCGTGGACGGTCCCGTTGACCGTGACCCGGATCTGCCGTTCCGCGACGGGCGTGCCGGTCGGCACGGCCGGGCGGTCCTCGACGTGCATCGTCTGCTCTCCTCCTCGGCCGGCCGGAGCCGGCGCACTGGTCGGGTCGGGTGCTGCGGTCAGCGGCGGCACGGTCAGGCCGCCGTGGCGGTGGACGTGCCGGTCGCCTCGGTGAGCGCGCGCTCCAGCAGGTGGGCGGCCAGCGCCCGGCGGTACTCCGCGGGGCCGTGCACGTCCGGCGGCGGGTCCAGGGTGGCGGCGTAGTCGGCGGCCAGGCCGGCGAACGTGGCGGGCGCCGGTTCCTGGCCGACCAGCCCGGCGACGAGGTCCTGCGCGTCCACGGTGCCGGCGGCCACGCCGGCGAGGGCCACCCCGGCCCTGGTGATCCGGCCGTCGTCCACGGTGACGGCGGCGGCGACCGCGACCTGGGCGAAGTCGCCCCGGCGGCGGCTGACCTCCAGGAAGGAGGTGCCCGTGCCGGCCGGCCACGCGGGGAAGCGGACGGCGACGAGCAGCTCCTCGGGAGCCAGGCAGGTGGTGAAGAAGCCCTCGAAGAACTCGTCGGGGCCGACCTCGCGCTCACCCTCCGCGCTGCGCAGGCAGAAGGTGGCGCCCAGCGCGGTGACCGCGGCCGGCAGCTCCGCGGCGGGGTCGGCGTGCGCGAGGCTGCCGCCCACCGTCCCGCGCGCGCGGATCTGCTTGTGCCCGACGTGGGCGACGGCCCGTGGCAGCAGCGTCCACGCGGAGGACGGCGGCAGCCGGTCGGGCAGCCGCGTCTCCAGCGCCCGCTGGCGCACGGTGGCGCCGAGGGTGAGCGTCTCGCCGTCGACGGCGACCTCGTCGAGCCCCGCGACGGAGTTGACGTCGACGAGCACCGCCGGCCGGGCGAGCCGGAAGTTGAGCATCGGCACCAGGCTCTGGCCGCCGGCCAGGACCTTGGCGTCGTCGCCGTGCTCCCGCAGCACGGCGAGGGTCTCCTCGACCGTGGTGGGCGCGAGGTAGTCGAACGGGGCTGGCTTCACGAACTCGATCTCCTCCCGGGCGCGGTGCCGAACCCGCGCGCGGGAGTCATCGTGGCCGGACCGGCCCGCCGGCTCCATGGACGTCCTGTGGCGAGTTGGCCGGTCCGGACTGGACGTTCTGTCCGGTCGTTGGTGGACTCCCCCTGTGCTGACGACGCTGCGCGAGGTCCTCGGGGTCGACGCCCTGCAGCGCGCCGCGCCGGAGGTCGTCGTCGGGTCCGACCTGCTCGACCGGCCGGTGCGCTGGGTGCACACCAGCGAGCTCGCCGAGGCGGCCTACCTGCTGCGGGGCGGGGAGCTGCTGCTCACCACGGGCCTGGGCATCGGCGGCCGCGGGGCGGTGGGGGAGGCCGCCTACGTCGCCGCCCTGGCCGAGCGCGGGGTCGCGGCGCTGGCCCTCGAGCTGGGCTGGACGTTCCCGGAGGCGCCCGCCGCGCTGGTCGCCGCCTGCCGGCGGCACGCCCTGCCGCTGGTCGTGCTGCGCGAGATCGTGCCCTTCGTCGACATCACCGAGCAGATCCAGACGCTGCTCATGGAGCGCGCCGCCGCGAGCTCCCGCCGGGACCGCGACGTGCGCCAGGTGCTGACCGACGCGCTGCTCGACGGCGCCGGCCCACAGGAGCTGACCGCGGTCATGGCCGAGCTCGCCGGAGCCCCGGTCGTGGTCACCACGGCCGACGGCGCCCTGGTGGCCGCGGCGGGGCAGGCGCCCGGTGCGGCCCGGCGGTCCGGCCGGCCGGTGGCGCGCCGCGACGTCGTCCTGCTGGAGCGGCACTGGGGCCAGGTCGCGGTGCTGCCGCCCGGGCGGCCCGACGACCCGGCGCTGCCGGTGGTGGCGTCCTACGGCGCGGAGGCGCTGGGCCTGTCCCTGCTGCGGTCGGCCGTGGGCGGTGACCTCGACGACCGTCGCCGCCAGCTGCTGGCCGACCTCAGCGAGCGGCGCTGGCGCACGCCCGGCGAGCTGGTCACCCGGGCGCGCGTGCTGGGCCTGCCGTTCCCGGCGGACGGTCGGTACGCCGCGCTGCTGGTCACCGACCTTGGGGACGCCGACCTCGACGGCGTGGTCCGGGCGGTGGGCGGGGCGCTGGCGCCCGGCACCGCGCTGGTGGCCGACGTGGGGGGCGATGTCGCGGCCGTCGTCCGGACGTCGGCGGTGCTCGCCGCCGCGCGGGCGGTGCTCGCCGCCGTCGACGCCCTGGGCGTGCCCTCGGCGCGCGTGGTCGCCGGCACCGTCGTGGGCCGGCTGGAGGACGTCGACCGCTCGGTCGGCCGCGCGCGCAGCGCCCTGCACCTGGCCGGCGCCGGCGAGCGCGTCGTCGCGGCCGGGGCGATGACCGCCCGGCTGCTGCTCGACGGGGTCCGCCGCGAGCAGCTGGCCGAGCAGCTCGTCACCGAGGAGATCGGCCGGCTGGTCGCCCACGACGCCGCCTCCGGCAGCGAGCTGGTGCACACGCTGCGGACCTACCTGGCGCACTCGTCGTCGAAGGTGCGGACGGCCGACGCGCTGCGGCTGCGGCGGCAGACGCTGTACCTGCGGCTGCAGCGGATCGAGGAGCTCATCGGGGACGTGCACGCCCCCGGGCGGCACGCGGCGCTGGTCCTCGCCCTCGCCCTGGCCGACCTCCCGGGAGCGGGCGTGCGCCGAGGGCGTCCGTGACCGGGGGACCTCCTGCATGACGGTCCAGTGACGTGTCGTCACACGCATCCCGCGCGGGGGTGCCGCGGGCGTCGGGCCTGGCAGGGTTCCCGTCCGGCGAGAGTCGCCCGGACTTCCGAGAACGAGGAGGACCCCATGACCTGCGCTTCCTGTGGGGCTGCCGACCAGCGCGGTCGGTTCTGTGTCGGCTGCGGCACGGCCGTTCCGCCGTCCCCCCGCCCGGCGCCCCGCCCGCGGTCGCCGCTGGCCGACGAGCTGACCCAGCCGGTGCTGCGGCTCGAGCGCCCCGCGAAGCCCGCCGTCCCGGCCCGGTGAGGGACCCCTCGGGGGCGAGGGTCGATGACCGGCGCCCCCGAGGACGTGACGCGGTTCACTGCTAGCAATCCGCTTGCAGGAGTTAGCGGCGTCGGTCGGCGGGGCATGCCTTGTGGCGTCAGGTCATCCCCGATGTCTGGAGACCCCCGTCATGACCGACACCCGACTCACGGCCGACACGGCCAGGATCATCAACCAGCTCCGCGCCCTCGTGCTGCTGACCCAGACCGAGGAGCAGGTCGCGCGCACCCGCGTCTCGCAGGCGCGTACCGACGCCGTCCGCCGGGAGCTCAGCCAGAACGCCGACCACGCGGCCGAGCGGACGCAGGCGATCACCGAGCAGCTGCGCGACCTCGGTGGCGTGCCCGACGTCGTCACCCCCGCCGTCGGGCGCCTGTCCGCCCTCGTCAAGGCCACCCTCGAGCAGAGCGGGCCGGTCGAGGAGGCGCTGCTGCAGGACCTGCAGCTCGAGCACCAGCTGCTCGACCGTGCCACCTACCTGAAGGTGCTGGCCGACAAGGCGCAGCTGCCGAAGGTCCGCCAGCTGGCCGAGCGGCTCATCACCGCCCACGAGGCCACCGTCGAGTGGCTCACCGTCGTGCTGGCCGAGGAGGCGCTGGGCGGCCCGGCCGCACTGCAGCCGACCCCGTTCCAGCGCGTCGCCGGTGGCGCGGTCCGCGTGGCCAACGCCCCGGTCCGCTTCTGGGCCAACCGGGTGAACGAGGCCCTCGAGACCGCGCACCAGCGCCGCGAGGAGGCCGGTCAGAAGCTCGGCCAGGTCGCCGGCAAGGCCAGCTCCTTCACCGACGCCGTCCGCGAGACCCTCACCGTCGGCCGCAGCGCCGCGCTGCGCCGGGCCGAGCGGATCGCCCGGCGCGAGGGCAACACCGAGGCCGCCGACGCCGCCAAGGCCGCCCGTGAGGAGCTCGGCGACGTCTCGGCCGACGAGCTGCCCATCAAGGGCTACGACTCGATGTCCACGCAGGACGCGATCAAGGCCGTCAAGCAGCTGACCACCGCGCACGACCTGAACGTGGTCATCCGCTACGAGGAGACCCACAAGAACCGGTCCAGCATCGTGAGCGCGACGCAGACCCGGCTGGCCGCCCTGGCCAAGGAGGCCGTGGGCGTCGACAGCGAGAGCTGATCGGCTCGAGCCGACGAGGGCCCGCACCCCACGGGGTGCGGGCCCTCGCGGCGTCCCGGGGAGGAACGGGCGGTGTCCCCGCGGATGAGATCTGCGTGACACACCGGTTTGACCCGCCGAGCGCCCCGGGGATGGGATGCCTCATGCGCATCACACCCGGTGACCTCGAACGTGAGTTCTCCGTGACGACGGCCGTGACCCGCCTGGACTTCCTGAGCCGGCGGGACAGCGGCGCGACCACCCTCAACACCGCCGCCGAGGCCGACGCGGACGACTGGAGCTCGCTGAAGGACACCACCACCTCGCTGGACGTGCCCGAGTCCCTGGAGCTGCTGGCCCTCGGCGAGGTGGTGGCCCGCAAGGCCCACGACAGCCAGCTGGTCGGCTTCCGGGCCGCGTTGCGCGGCGGTGCGACGTGGGCGCAGATCGCCGAGGCGCTCGACGTGACCCCCGCCGAGGCGTGGGCGCTCTTCCAGCGGCTGATCGAGCGCCAGGAGCGGGCCCGGACCCTCGACCCGGCCGACGCCGCGGCCGCCCGCGAGCTGGCCGGCGCCCAGCCGCGCTGACGGCGGACGGCGGCCCTGGTGGCCCAGCCGCCGATGCGGTGGACTGGGGTCGCCGGAGCCGCTCGGCGCCTGCGGGGTCGACGGGCTCCGACGTGCAGGGGATCGCACCGACGTCGAGGAGGAGCGCCATGACCGGCACCCAGGAGACCGGGCACGTCACCGGCACCAAGGACAAGGACTACAACCTGGTCTGGTTCACCGAGCAGTGCCTGAGCAACGCCCTGCGGCTGGAGACCTACATCCAGGACGCGGAGCGAGACGGCGACCGGGAGGTCGCGGAGCTGTTCCGCAAGGCGCAGGCCGACAGCCGCAAGGGCGCCGACCAGGGCAAGGCGCTGCTCAAGGCCCGGCTGGGCAGCTGAACCGGACAGGGGCCGCCGGCCTGCCGGCCAGCGGCCCCTCTCCCACGGTCGTCCCGGTCAGCTGACCTCGACGCCGCGCCAGAACGCGACGCGGCCGGTGATCTCCTTCGCCGCGTCCTTGGGCTCCGGGTAGAACCAGGCCGCGTCGCGGTTGGTCTCCCCGTCCACCACGAGCGAGTAGTAGGACGCCGTCCCCTTCCACGGGCAGAACGTCGTCGTCTCCGACGGGCGCAGGACCTCGTCCCGGACGGCGTCCCGGGGGAAGTAGGCGTTGCCCTCGACGGTGACGATGTCGTCGGACTCGGCGAGGACGGTCCCGTTCCAGCGTGCGGTGGCCATGTGACCGCCAACACCCCGCCCCGGTACCGCATTCCGCCCACTCCTCGGGACGGGCGGGACGGCGTCGTCGGCGCCCCGTCCGTCCCCGGGCGGCCCGGCCTCAGCCGCCCTGGATGTGCCGCACCACCGCCTCGAGCTCCTCGGACGGCGAGACGTCGACGTACTCGCAGTCGGTCAGGGCCACCGGGGCGTGGCCGGGCTCCCAGTAGAAGGCCCGGCCGGCCTCGTAGGTGGTGACCCCGCCCTCGCCGTGCATCTCGAGGCGACCGCTGATCACGTACCCCCAGTGCGGGCAGGGGCAGCGGTCCCCGGGGAGGCCGGCCAGGGCCGGTCGCAGGTCCGTGCCGGCGGGCAGCCGCACCCAGGCGATGGTCATGTCCCCGAAGCGCTGGGCCCGGAAGTCGACCCCGTTGCCCTCGATCTCCACCGGCAGGTCGGTGCGCGCGATGGACTGCACAGCGGCCTCCTCACGGCCGGATGTTCTGGTTGAGGCGGAACAGGTTGTCCGGGTCGTAGCGGCGCTTGACCTCGCGCAGCCGCTCGTAGTTCGCCCCGTAGTTCTCGGCGACCTTGGACTGGTCGTCGCCGGAGGCGAAGTTGGTGTAGCCACCGGGCTCGGAGTGCGGCGCGATCGCCGCGTAGTAGTCGCGCACCCAGCGGGTGTTGGCCTCGTTCTGCCCCGGGTCGGGCCACATCCCGGCGATGACGGTGGCGAACGTGGCGTCGCGGTGGCCGAAGGCGGTGGCGTCGGGGCCGACGTCGTGCACCGCGCCGTTGATCGGGTACAGGTGCATCGTCGAGTTGACCACCGGTACGCGGGCGCCGTGCTCGACGTGCGCGGCGATCGCCTCGTCGGTCAGCTCGGTGACGAACGCGGCCTTCCAGTAGTGCTGCAGCCCGGGGGGCACCAGCGGGTCGAAGGCGGCGTTGAGCGCGGGGTAGGGCATCGGGCCGACGTGCTCGGCGACCGGCCGGGCCACCTGGCGGAACCGGTCGACCACCCGCTCGCCCTCGGCGTGCGAACCGCTCCAGCAGGACACCACCGCGCAGAGGGTGTCGCCGACCCGGTCCTCCGGCACGAAGGGCAGCGGCGGAGCGATCTGGAACGCCGGGAAGCCGCCGTACTCCCGCGGCGCCTCGCGGATGAAGTCGCGGAAGAACGCGAAGACCGCCGCCGCGTCGGAGAGCTCGAAGAACACCGGCCCGCCGTAGACGGTCTCCACCGGGTGCAGCCGGTAGGTGAACCGGGTGACCACGCCGAAGTTGCCGCCACCGCCGCGCAGTGCCCAGAACAGGTCGCTGTTCTCGTCCTCGTCGGCGGTGAGCACGGT
This sequence comes from Geodermatophilus sp. SYSU D01105, assembly GCF_054050095.1. Classification (NCBI taxonomy): domain Bacteria; kingdom Bacillati; phylum Actinomycetota; class Actinomycetes; order Geodermatophilales; family Geodermatophilaceae; genus Geodermatophilus; species Geodermatophilus sp. SYSU D01105. Next base: position 30,796 of record NZ_JBJGYR010000035.1, on the reverse strand, counting down.
GCCCTCGGCGGTCACCACCTCGGCGGCGAGCAGGTTGTCGCAGGAGAGGCCGTAGCCGCGGGACAGGTAGCCGATCCCACCGCCGAGGGTCAGCCCGCCGATCCCGGTCGTCGAGATGATGCCGCCCGTCGTGGCCAGCCCCGAGGCACTGGTCGCGTCGTTGAACCGGCCCCAGGTGGTGCCGCCGCCGGCCGACGCCGTCCGCGCCCCGGGGTCGACGTCCACCGCCTGCATCAACGACAGGTCGGCCACCACGGCGCCGTCGCCCGTGCCGAAGCCGGGCACGCTGTGCCCGCCGCCCCGGACGGCCAGCGGCCGGCCGCTCTCGGCCGCGTACCGCACCACCGCGACCACGTCGTCGGTGCCGGCGCAGCGCACGACCAGGTCGGGGTGCGCGTCGATCATGCCGTTGTAGACCCGGCGCGCCTCCTCGTAGTCGGCGTCCCCCGGCCGGATGACCTGGCCCCGCACGCGGTCGGCGAGCGTCCCCGGTAGCTGTGTGGTCATGGCCCCTCCTCGGTGCGGGTCGGTGCGGCCGACGCTAGGCAGGACACCGGTACGCGCACATGACCAGAAGTGCGCGAATCGGCGACGGCGCGCCGGGGGTCAGTTCTGACCATCGACAGCCCCCGAGGGGAGGGCTAGCGTCCGGGAGGGTGTCCGGGTGGACGCCGCCGGCCCTGCCGGCGCGCTGGACGAGGGCCGCGCGCCCGTTCTTCGTCGGCCGCCGGGGCGAGCTGGCCTGCCTCGAGGACCTGTGGACGGCGGTGCTCGGCGGCGCCCGCCAGGTGGCCTTCCTCGGCGGTGAGCCCGGGGCCGGCAAGTCGCGGTTGCTCGCCGAGTTCTGCACGCTGCTCCACGACCGGGGGGCGACGGTGCTCCTCGGCACCTGCGCCGCCGAGCTCGGCCCGCCCTACCAGCCGTTCGTCGAGCCCATCGAGGCGCTGCTGCCGGCCGTCGAGCCGGGCAGTGCCCGCGAGGCGCTGTCCCGGCTGGTGGGGCGGGCCGACGACAGCGCGGAGCCCGACACCCGCCGGGAGCTCTACGACGCCGCCGTGGACGCCGTCCGGACGCTGACCCGGAGCGGGCCGGCGGTGCTGGCCCTGGAGGACGTGCACTGGGCGGGCAGCGCCGGGCTGCAGCTGCTGGGCCACCTGGTCGAGCGGACGGCGGAGTCACCGCTGATGGTGCTGGCCACGCACCGGACGACGGCGCCGGAGCGCTCCGCCGCGCTGACCGCCACCATCGCGCAGCTGTACCGGCTCGACGGTGTCCGGCGGCTGGACCTCGGCGGGCTGGACACCGAGGACATCGCCGAGTACCTCGCCCACGAGGCGCGGCTGCCGCTGCACCGGGCCCGGGTCAGCGCGGCGCTGCTCCGGGACCGCACCGGCGGCAACCCCTTCCTGCTGCGGGAGCTGTTGCGCGACGCGGCCGTCCCGGGAGCCGTGCCGGACCCGGCCGCGGCGACGCCGCTGTCGGTGCGGGACATGACCGCCGGGCGGCTGGAGCGCCTGACCGCCCCGGAGCGCCAGACCCTCGAGCTGGCCGCCGTCGTCGGGGAGGAGCCGGACCTGGCGACGGTGCTGGCCGTCTCCTCGTGGAGCGCGGACACCACCCTGGCGGCGCTGGACACCGCGGTCGCCTTCGGCCTGCTGGAGCCGTCCGGGGCCGCATTCCGGTTCCCGCACAGCCTCGCCCGGCAGGCGGTGCTCGACCTCATGCCGGCCACCCGCCGGGCCCGGGAGCACCTCCGGGTCGCCGCCGTCCTGGAGGCCTCCGGGACACCGTCGGACCGGCGCACGCAGCGACTGGCCCACCACTACGCGCAGGGTGCGGCGCTCGGAGCGGCCGACCAGGCGGTGCGCTACCTGACCGAGGCCGCGGAGGCCGCCTCGCGGAGCCTGGCCCACGAGGACGCCGCGCGGTGGTTCGAGCAGGCCGCGGCGCTGGCCGCGGACCCGCCGGACCGGCACCGGTTGCTGCTGTCGGCGGCCTCGGCGCACCTGCTCGGCGGCGACTTCGCCCGGGCCCGGGCGCTCTTCGCCGAGGTCGCCGGCGCGGCGGCCGCCCGGGACCGCCTGGCGGCGGCCATCGGCTTCGAGGCGGCGTCCTGGCGGCCCGGGCTGCCCGGCCACCGGGCCGTCGAGCTGCTCACCGAGGCGCTGCGCGGCGTGCCGCACGACCCGGCCGACCCGCTCTACGTGCGCGGACTGGCCGGGCTCGGCCGGGCCCTGGCCTTCCTGGGGGCGACCGAGCAGGCCGGCGAGCTCGGCCGGCGGTCGGTCGAGCTGGCGCGGGCGCTGGGCGACGACGTCCTCCTCGCGGCCGTGCTGGAGGCCAGCCTCTGGAACGGGTTGCACCCCGCGGACGGCCCCGCGAAGCTGGCCCGGGCCACCGAGCTCTCCGCGCTGGCGCATCGGATCCGCGACCCGAGCCCGCTGGGGCCGGCGGGCTTCTGGCGGGCGGCCATCGCCTACCAGCAGGGCGACCCCGAGGAGCTGGCCGCGGCCTACTGGGACGTCCTGCGGATGGCGCGGGCGACCGGCGAGGCCTACTTCGAGTACGTGGCGGGGTGCATCCGCTACGGCCGCCAGTTCCTCGCCGGCGACTTCACCGGCGCGGACCGGACCTGCGAGCAGCTGCTCGAGCTGGGGGAGACCTTCGGCACCGACGACACCGAGGGGTCCACGGCGGTGCAGACGTTCATGGTGCGGCGGGAGACCGGGGCGCTGGAGGCCGTCCGCGCGCTGGTGAGCGGCGAGGAGTCCCCGGAGGAGCACTGGGCGCCGGGCCTGCTGGCCCTCTACACCGAGCTGCGGCTGGACCGCCCGGCGCACCGGTTGCTGCGCTGGCTGGTGGACGGCGGGCTGGAGCGGTACGAGGACGCCCAGTGGCCCTGCGTCCTCGCCTTCGTCGGGGAGGCGGCGTTGCACCTGGGCGACGAGGAGGTGCTGCGCGCGCTGCGGCCGCGGATCGCCGAGTACAGCGGGACGAACCTGCGGGCCGGCCAGTTCGTCGCGCTGTTCGGCAGCGCCGACCGGTACCTCGGCCAGGTCGACGCCGCGCTCGGCCGGGCCACGGCCGTGCCGCTGCTGGAGGCGGCTGTCGAGATGGACACCCGGATGGGCGCGGCGGTGCACCGGGCCCAGAGCCTCGCCGCCCTCGCCGACCACCTCCGGCGGAACGGGGACCCCGGCCGGCGGGTCCGCGCGCTGGCCGAGGAGGCCGGGCAGCTGGCCCGGGACCTCGGCCTGCGCCGGGTGCTGCGGGCGCTGGGGCCCGCGGCGGTGCCCGGCCCCGCTGCCGCACCGACCCGCCCGGCGGGGCTGACCGCGCGGGAGGCCGAGGTGTTGCGCCTGCTGGGGGAGGGGCTGCTCAACCGGGAGATCTCCGCGCGGCTGGTGATCAGCGAGAACACCGTCGCCAACCACGTGCGCAGCATCCTGGCCAAGACCGGCGCGGGGAACCGCACGCAGGCGGCGATGTACGCCGCCGCGCACGGCCTGCTGGACGGCTCAGACGGGTTGCAGTGACCCGTCGGGCTGCACGGTCGCCGAGACCTCGACGACCACGTCGGCCGGCAGCCCGGCGCGCACGGCCGCGCGTCGGATGGCGTCGGCGGACGGCGCCTCGTACAGGCAGTAGGTCTTGCGCTTGTCGACCGACAGGAAGGAGTACAGCCAGCGCACACCCTCGTCGGCGTTGATCCGGTTGACGCCGTCGGCGATGTCGGCGGTGAGCTCCAGCGCGTCGGAGTACCGGCGCTCGATCATGAAGACGGGCATCGCGGTTCCTCACCGGAGGGGGCGGTCGGCCGGGGGCGACGGTACCGCCGCGACCCGCCAGCCGACAGGTCCGGACGTCACTGGACAGGTTGCCACTCCGCCTGCTCGCGCAGCGGCGGCTTGAGCACCTTGCCGCCCGGGTTGCGGGGCAGCGGGTCGGTGCGCAGCACCAGGTACTGCGGCACCTTGAAGTCGGCCAGCCGCTCGCGGGCGAAGGCGACGAGGTCGGCGGCGGTGAGCTCCCGGCCCGGCCGCGGGACGACGACCGCGCCGACCTTCTCGCCCATCATCGGGTCGGGCACGCCGAGCACGGCGACCTCCCCGACGTCGGGATGGGCGGCCAGGGCGTTCTCCACCTCCACGCAGTACACGTTCTCGCCGCCCCGGTTGATCATGTCCTTCTTCCGGTCGACCACGTAGGTCAGGCCCCGGGCGTCGATGCGGGCCAGGTCGCCGGTGTGCAACCAGCCCTCGACGAAGGTCTCGGCGGTCTGCTCCGGCTTGCGCCAGTAGCCGGACACCACGTTGGGGCCGCGGACCAGGAGCTCGCCGACGCCGGTCCGCGGGTCGACGTCGGCCAGGTCGAGCTCGACCACCGGAGCGGGGAAGCCGACCGAGTCGGCGTCCTCGGCGGCGTACTCGTGCGGGAGGAAGGTCGCCACCGATGAGGTCTCGGTGAGCCCGAAGCCGTTGCCGACCTGCGCGGTCGGGAAGGCCCGCTGGATGCGGTGCACCAGGTCCGGGGCGATCGGCGCACCGCCGTAGGTCACCGCCCGCACGGAGGAGGTGTCGACGCCGGCGAAGCCCGGTTGCTGCAGGGCCAGCCAGTAGATGGCCGGCACGGTGACCAGCAGGGTGATGCGCTCCTCCTCGATCGCCCGGAGGAAGGCGCCCACCTCGAAGGCCGGCATCACCACCGTGGTGCCGGCGACCGCGGTGGCGACCAGCAGCTGGGAGTTGCAGCCGGTGACGTGGAACAGCGGCACCGAGACCAGCGTCGTCAACGGCTCGGTCCGGTCCAGCGACATGACCCGCAGGCAGGTCTCGACGTTGGACAGGAAGTTCTCGTGGCTGGTCATCGCCCCCTTGGGGAAGCCGGTGGTGCCGCTGGTGTAGAAGATCGCCGCCAGGTCCGCGTGCCGCGGCTCTGCCGGCTCCGGGGGCTCGCCGTCGGGCAGCGCGGACCCGGGCTCCACGACCACGGCGGCGCCGGAGTCCTCGACGACGTAGCGGACCTCCGGCTCGGCGAACCGGGTGTTGACCGGCACGGTGACCGCCCCGGCCAGCAGCGTCCCCCAGAACACCAGCACCCAGTCCAGGCCGTTGGGCAGCCGGTTGGCCACCCGGTCGCCGGGCCGGACCCCGGCCGCCCGCAGCCCGCCGGCCACGCGCAGCGCCCGCGCCTCCAGCTGCCGGTAGGTGAGCCGCTCGCCGCCGAGCCCGGCGACCGCGACGCCGTCCGGGCGCCGGTCCACCGCGGTCCGCAGCAGGGACAGCAGGGAGGGCGGCAGGCCGGTGTAGTGCCGGACCCCGTCGGGGCCGGTCTCGATGCCGCTCTGGTCGAAGGGCTGGGTCACCGCGGCCTCCGCTGACGAGTCGTCAGCGGGCAGCGTCGTGACGCCGGGGCCGTGCGGTCAAGGGGTGAGCAGGGCGAAGGTGGCGACTGCGTGGGCGATCGCCTTCCCGTCCTGCTCGACGTCGGCCTCGCAGACGGTGAGGTGCTCGCCGCGGGTCCGCACCGCGGCGGTCACCGACAGCGGCCCGGGTCTGCCGGGGCGCAGGTAGGTGACGGTCAGCTGGCTGGTGGCGGGCACCTCGCCCTCGCCGGTGGTGGTGCGGACCGCCTGGCCCATCGCCGTGTCCACGAGCGTGGCCACCACGCCGCCGTGCAGCGTGCCGGCCGGGTTGAGGTGCTCCTCGCGCGCCTCGAACTCGATCCGCGCGCCACGCTCCTCGGTCTCGGCGACCTCCGCCCCGAGCCGTTCGGCGAACCCGCCCGGTCCTCGTGCTGCCATGGGCAGCCCCTACCCGGGAGCGCGGCGGTCACGCCGCGGGATCAGGACGGCGTCCGGAGCCGCTCCTCGATGAGGGCGGCGCCGCGCCGCACGGCCGGGGCGAGCGCCCGGATGGCCTCGACGTCGCCCATCCGGCTGCTGGGGGCGGCCACGCCCAGCCCGGCCAGGGGCTGGCCCACCGTGTCCTTGAGGGCGACGGCCACCGCGCACACGCCGTCGGCGGTCTCCTCCCAGTTGAGCGCGTGGCCCTGCGCGCGGATCGCGGCCAGCTCCTCGCGCAGCTCGGCCAGCCGGGTGTGCGCGGCCGCGGTGGGGGCCGGGGGCAGCGTGCCGTCGGGGTAGCGGCGGTCGAGCTCGGCGTCGGAGAAGCCGGCGAGGATGGCCTTGCCGACGGCGGAGGCGTGCGCTGGCCGCACGACGCCGGTGCGGTTGCCGACGCGGACCGACCGCGGGCTCTCCGCGCAGTCGAGGAAGCGCACGGTCGTCCCCTCGAGCAGGGCCAGGCTCACCGTCTCCTGGGTCTCCTCGCGCAGTTGCTCGAGCACCGGGCGGGCCACCCGCCGGATGTCGATGCGGCTGACCGCCGCCAGGCCGATCTCGTACAGCGCCGGACCCGGCCGGTAGGCGCCGTTGGGCCGGTCCTGGGTGACGAAGCCGCGCCGGCGCAGCGCCGTGAGCAGCCGGTGCGCGGTGGACCGGGCGACGCCGAGCAGCTCCGCGGCCTCGGCCACGCGCAGCGCCTGGCGGTCACCCACGAGCTGCAGCAGCCAGAGCGCGTTGTCGACCGACGTGGTGGTCGGCCCCTCCGGTGGCGCGGACGCCGCGGGAGCGGGTCGACGCGGATTCGACATGGCGGAACTATAGGCCACCTCCTAGGTGGAGAACGGAACTCGGCCCTAGCCTGAGCGCCATGACGGGGACCCGGCCGCCGCGTGCGCCGGCGGACCCCCGGCGGCCCGCTGGAGCAGCCGGTGGAGCCACTGCCGCGCTTCTCCGTCCGAGGGCCCGCCGGTCGACGCCCGCCCCGCGCGCCCCGCGGCACGAGAACTGGAGGTCCTTGCGATGACCGCGAGCCCCGAGACCCGCACCGACCTGGAGCTGGAGGCGCTCTACCGCGACCTGGCCGCGGTCGACCTCCGGCCGCTGTGGACCATCACCGAGCAACTGCTCACCCCCACCCCGCAGCCGCGGGCGATCCCGTGGCTGTGGTCGGCGGCGACGATGAAGCCGCTGGCCCGCCGGGCGATCCAGCTCGTCCCGGTCGAGCGCGGCGGTGAGCGGCGGGTGCTCAGCCTGCAGAACCCCGGCCTCGGCGGCCGGCCGTACGCCGCCGGCACGCTGTGGGGCGCCCTCCAGTGCCTCGGCCCGCGGGAGACCGCGCCGGCGCACCGGCACACGCCCGGCGCGGTCCGGTGGGTGCTCGAGGGCGAGGGCGTCTGGACGACCGTCGACGGCGACGCCTGCGACATGCACCCCGGCGACCTGGTGCTCACCCCGTCGTGGAACTGGCACGACCACGTCAACGGCGGCGACTCGGAGATGTTCTGGTTCGACGGCCTGGACCTGCCGATGGTCGAGGCGCTGGACGCCGTCTTCTTCGAGCCCTACCCCGGGCCGGGGGAGAGCCAGCCCCAGCCGGCCGAGCACAACCTCTCCGAGCGGGCGCACCCGCCGGGCACCCGCTACGTGCGGGGCGCCGTCGACGGGCCACTGACCCCCGGTCCCTCGCCGCTGCTCATCTACCGCTGGGCCGACACCGCCGCCGAGCTGGACCGGCTGGCCGCGGAGTCCGACGAGCCGGTCATCGCCCTGGAGTACGTCAACCCCACCACCGGCGCCAGCGTGCTGCCGACCCTGGGCTGCTCGGTGCTCCGGGTCCGGGCCGGCGGGCACAGCCTCCCGGTGCGCCGCTCGGGCAACGCCGTCTTCGTCGCGTTCCAGGGCTCGGGCTCGACGGTGATCGACGGCCAGCGCTTCGACTGGGGCCCCGGCGACATGTTCGTCGCGCCGTCCTGGTCGGCCGTCGAGCACACCGCCGGCGAGGAGAGCGTGCTGTTCCTGCTCACCGACGCGCCCGTGCTGCGCGCGCTGGGCATCTACCGCGAGCAGGTCCTGCCCGGCCCGCAGCCGGTGACCGGCACCTTCACCCCCCGCTGAGAACCACCCCCGCTGACTCTGGAGACCCGTGAAGCTCGCCCTCTTCGACGACAACCGGCTCGGCGTGGTCGCCGCGGACGACACGTCGCTCGTCGACGTCACCGACGCGCTGCCCTGGCCGCACGACCCGGACCCGGTCACCGCCGGCTGGTGGCGGGCGCTGTGCCGCGACGCGGCCACCGTGCTGCCCCGGCTGCGGGAGGCCGCCGGGGCCGGGACGCCGCGGCCGGTCGCCGAGGTCGCGCTGCGGGCGCCGGTCCTCGGGCCGTCCAAGGTGATCGCCGCGGCCAGCAACTACGGCGAGCACGTCGCCGAGATGCACGGCGTCCAGGAGCGGACGCTGGGCCGGGTCGAGTCCTGGATGATGGAGTTCGACGTCTTCCTCAAGGCGCCGTCCTCGATCGTCGGCCCGGGCGCGGAGATCGTGCTGCCGCCCGACGTCGTCGCCGCCGGCTCCGAGGTGCACCACGAGTCGGAGCTGGTCGTGGTGATCGGCACCGGGGGCAAGGACATCCCGGTCGAGTCCGCCCTGGACGCCGTCCTCGGGTTCACCGCCGGGCTGGACATCACCGTCCGCAGCGCCGCGGACCGCTCCCGGCGCAAGAGCTACGACACCTTCAGCCCGCTCGGCCCCTGGCTGGTGACCGCCGACGAGGTCGGCGACGGGTCGGACCTCGACATCCGGCTCACCAGCGGCGGGGAGGTGCGGCAGTCGGTGAACACCCGGGACCTGATCACCCCGGTGCGCCAGATCGTCGCCTACGCCTCGACGATCATGACCCTGGTGCCCGGCGACGTGCTGTTCACCGGCGCCCCTCCCGGTGTGGGCCCCATCGCACCCGGTGAGAAGCTGGAGATGACCATCAGCCGGATCGGGTCCATGGCGGTCACCGTCCGCTGACCCGGCCCTCGCCGAGGAGGAGCGCATGACCACGCCGGAGACGCTCGACTGGTGGGCCGACGGGGAGCGGCTGTTCGGCACCGCCCTCGGCCGGCTGACCGACGAGGAGTTCGGCTCCCCGTCGCTGCTCCCCGGCTGGAGCCGGCACTTCCTGCTGGCCCACGTGGCCCGCAACGCCGACGCGCTGTGCAACCTGCTGGCCTGGGCGCGGACCGGCGTCGAGACGCCGATGTACGCCTCGCCCGAGGCCCGCGAGGCGGGGATCGCCGAGGCGGCGGAGCTGTCCCCGGCCGAGCTGCGCGGGGAGGTGCTCGCCGCGACCGGCCGGCTCGCCGAGGCGGTGCGCGGCCTCCCCGGCGAGGCCTGGTCGGCGACGGTGCGGACCGCGCAGGGCCGCGAGGTCCCGGCGTCGGAGGTGCCGTGGATGCGCTGCCGCGAGGTCTACGTGCACGCCGTCGACCTCGACTCCGGGGTGACCTTCGGCGACATCGCCGAGGACATCCAGGCGGCCATGATCGACGACGTGTTCCGCATGTGGGACCGCCGCGACCAGGTGCCCGACGTCGTGGTGTTCGCCGGCGACCGCGAGTGGGGGACCGGCTCGGTGGCCGTCTCCGGCCCGCTGCCGGCGGTGACCGCCTGGCTCACCGGGCGCTCCCGGGGCGAGGGGCTCGAGGCCGACGGCGGCATCCCCGAGGTGCCCGCGTGGCTGTGAGCGCGCCCCGCACGGCGCGGTAGCCGGTGGAGCTGCGCCACCTGCGCTACTTCGTCTCCGTCGCGGAGGAGCTCCACTTCCGCCGCGCCGCGCAGAAGCTGCACATCGTCCAGCCGGCGCTGAGCAAGCAGATCAGCGCGCTGGAGCACGAGCTCGGGGTCCAGCTGCTCGACCGCGACCGCCGCGGGGTGACCCTCACCGAGGCCGGGCGGGTCTTCCTCGCCGAGGCCGTCGAGGTGCTCGCCCGCGCGGACGGCGCCGTCGACCGGGCCCGCGCCGTCGTCCGTGGCGAGGTGGGCCGGCTGTCCATCGGGTTCATCCAGCCCGCGCTGGCCGATCTGCTCCCGCGGTCGTTGCGGGCCTTCCGGCGGCACCACCCCCGCGTCGTCCTGACCCTGAGCGAGGCCACCAGCCGGACGGCGCTCGAGCGGGTCACCGACGGCAGCATGCACCTCGCGTTCACCCGGCTGCCCATCCCGCCGCGGCCGGAGCTGCGGACGACGGTGGTGAGCGAGGAACCGGTGCTGCTGGTCGTCCCGCGCGGGCACCGGCTGGCCGAGCGCTCGTCGGTCCCCCTGGCGGAGATCGCCGGCGAGGAGGTCATCCTCATCGACCGCGCGGTGGAGCCCGGGCTGCACGACTACTACGTCACCGCGTGCAACCGGGCCGGGTTCAGCCCGCGGGTCGCCCACGAGGTCAGCAGCACCTCCATCGCGCTCGGTCTGGTGGCCGGCGGCCTCGGGGTCGCCTTCGCCCCCGCGTCGGCCCGGCTGGCCGCGCAGGCGAGCGTCGCCCACGTGCCCCTGGAGGACGGCGACCTGACCCTGACGATGGGCGCGATGTGGCGTGCCGGGCCCCGGCCGGCCGTGCTCGACAACTTCCTGGCGCTGCGCCCTTGGGAGGACGGCGAGACGAGGCCGGGCGACTGAGACCCGCGGGTCATCACCGGTCCGGGACGCCGGTCCCCGGCCGCCTCCCTCGCCGAGGTCCCCGCAGGTCGGCCCGCTCATTCCCGGGCGGAATCAGTGCGGGCCGATTCCCTATCAGCCGGACCCGTGTCACCCCCGTTCCCGCTCCCTACAGTCGGTCGCGGAACGCGATGGCACGACGGCGGAACGCCGCTGGAACGACGGCGGACGCCGATGGCACGACGGAGAGGCAGGGCATGACGACCGTGCAGGAGCAGCCGGTGACCACGGGGCGGACGCCGGCCGAGGTAATCCGCGCGGCCGAGGAGCTCACCGACCTCGTCGACCGGTACGGGGAGGAGAACGACCGCGAGGGCCGGATCGCCGAGCCGGTCGTGGAGGAGCTCTACCGCATCGGGGCGATCGGCGTCTTCACCCCGCGGGAGCTGGGCGGCGCGGAGATGACGCCGCGGCAGTCGATGGACCTGTTCCGCACCCTCTCCCACGCCGACCCCTCGACCGGCTGGGTGACCATGGCCATGGGGCTGGCCACCGGGCTGGCCGGCGCGTTCTTCGGCAAGGACGCCGCCCGCGAGCTGTTCGCCACCCCGCGGCTGGGCATCGCCGGCCAGGGCACCAGGCCCGGTCGCGCCGTCCCGGTCGCCGGCGGTCACCGGATCAGCGGCGAGTGGTCCTTCGCCTCGGGCATCAAGCACTGCACCCACCTGCACACGGCCGCGCTGGACACCGAGACGGGCCAGACGCGGTTCTTCATCGTGCCGGTCGAGCAGGTCACCTTCATCGAGAACTGGGACGTCCTGGGCCTGCGCGGCACGGGAAGCATCGACTACACCCTCGAGGACTGCTTCGTCCCGATCGAGTACAGCTACCCGTCGCTGTCCACCGAGCCGGTGACCGGGGGAGACCTCTACCGGATCGGCATCGGCAACTTCGCCAGCATCAACCACGGCGGCTGGGTGCTCGGCGTGGGCCGCCGGGTGCTCGACGAGCTGGCCGCCGTCGTCCGGGCGAAGGCCGGCCGCCCCGGCGCGCTCACCGACACCGACGCCTTCGCCGAGCGCTACGCGAAGGCCGAGGTGCAGCTGCGCGCCGCCAAGGCGCTCCTCTACGAGGTGTGGGAGGAGATCGAGGCGACGCTGGCCCGGGGGCAGGAGATCCCGCTGCGGCAGCACACGCTCAACCGGGTCGCGCTGCACAACGCCACGTTCTCCGTCGCCGAGATCGCGCAGTTCGCCTACGTGTCGGCCGGCACCGACGCGCTGCGCCGCGGCACCCTGCAGCGACTGTTCCGGGACGTGCACGGCGGCACGCAACACGTCTCGTCGTCCCCGCTGATCATGCAGTCGGCCGGACGCGAGCTGGCCGGTCAGGCCGAGGGCAAGCGCTGGGTGCACTTCTCGTTGAAGTGACTCCGATTCGACGTAGCGGAACTTCCCTCCCGTCGATTGTCCAGCGTGGAACGGTGACGTACGTTACAGCGCGCCGACCGGTCGGCCGGCGTCCCCGAACGACCTCCAAGGAGATCGGATGAAGTCCTCTCGAGCCGCGTGGGCGCTGCTCACCGCCGCTGTGCTGGTGGCGGGTACGGCGTGCGGCGGGTCCGACGACTCGGCCGACGCGGCCGGCTCGGCCGGGTCGACGGGCGCCGGCGACGGCGGCCTGACGACGCTGACCATGGCCGAGACCCCCGGCGGCCCGTACTCCTTCGTGGCGTACGGCGTCCAGCGCGGGCACTTCGAGGACGAGGGGATCGACCTGCAGGCGCGGGTGAACCCCGGTGGTGGCACCGCCACGGTCCCGGCGCTCGTGCAGGGCGACATGGACGTCCTCGGCCTGGACCTGGTCTCCGCGATCACCAGCATCAACGCCGGCCTGCCGATCAAGATGGTCGCCGCCGGGAGCGCCACCTCCGAGGAGCCCGACGGCGACTTCGCCGCGGTCCTGGTCAAGCCCGACAGCCCCATCCAGGGCCCGCAGGACCTCGACGGCGTCCGGATGGGCGTCAACGCGCTGCGCAACGTCAACGACCTGGCGATCGGCCGGATCCGGGACGACCAGGGCTTCGCCGAGGACGCGATCAACCCGGTCGAGCTGCCGTTCCCGGACATCCTGGCCGCCATCGACCGCGGGGACGTCGACGCCGGCATCGTGATCGAGCCGTTCGCGACCATCGGGCAGAACCAGGGCCTGCGCGTCGTCCACCGCCCGTGGGTGGGGATCGAGCCGGGCCTGCAGATCGGCACCATGGTCATGACCGACGAGACCATCGCCCGGGTGGGCGACGACGTCGTGGCGGCCTTCGGGCGGGCCGTGCAGGCGACCGCCGACGACATCCGGCAGGACCCGGAGTCCTTCCGGCAGGCCATGCCCGAGCTGATCGAGATCGACCCGGCCCTCGCCGAGCAGATCAACCTCATCCAGTGGCGCGGGAAGAACGACCCCGAGTCGATCCGGACGTTCGGCGAGCTGATGGTCAAGTACGGCCTCGTCGACGAGGAGATCGACTACGACGCGGCGATCATCGACGACTGACCGCGAGCTCCCGGTGCGGCGACCGTGCCGCACCGGGGGCGCCTCCGGCGACGACGGGAGCCCCATGACGACGGCCCCGCCCGGCCTGCCCACCGGCGGCCCGCAGCTGGTCGACGTCCCCGCCGAGGACGGCGTGCTGCTGCAGGGCCTGCTGTACCCGCCGCCGCGGGAGCCGGTCGCGGCGCTGCTGCACGTGCACGGCAAGGGCGGCAACTGCTACTCCGGCCCGCCGCGGACCCTCCCGCCGCTGGTGGCGCCCGACCGGTTCGTGCACCTGTCGCTCAACCTGCGCTGCCACGACCTCGGCTACAGCCGGCTCGGCGACGCCCCGGGCATCGCGACCGGCGCCGAGGCGGCCCACGGCGGCATGTGGGAGCGGCTGGACGACGGGCCGGTCGACCTGCGTGCGGGCGCGGCCTGGCTGCGCGAGCGGACCGGCCTGCCGGTGTTCGTCGTCGGCCACTCCGCGGGCGGGTACTCCCTGGGCGACTGGGCGCCGGGCGCCGACGAGGTGGCCGGACGGGTGTTCCTCTCCCCGCTGACCTCGGTGCGCTTCCCGCTGTCGGCCTGGTTCGACGACGACGCGGCGCTGGACCGGGCGCGGGTCCGGGCGCAGGCGATGGTCGACCGCGGCGAGGGCCACCTGCTGATCCCGGTCCCGGCCTGGTACTTCGCCATCTCCGCGGCCTCCTTCCTCGAGCGCCTCGCCGAGCGCCCGGGTCGCTGGCTGCAGGGCTGCAACGCCTCGCCGTCCCCGCTGCTGCTGGCCTGGGGCGGTGCGGAGACGCGGGCGCCGGCCTGGCGGGACCTGTTCGACCGCATGACGGTCGCCGACCGGCACTGCGTCGAGCTGCCTGGTGCCGGGCACGAGTACGGCGGCGCCGAGGCGGCCCTCGCCGGGGAGCTCACCCGGTTCGTCGACGCCCACCGCTGAGGGGCTCGCGACGCGGAGTCGGTGCGTCGTGTCGATCGGCGCACCGGCTGTTCGACGTGTCGGTGAGGGTGGGGTGCACGCCGGTCGGCCCAGGCCGGCGCCCCGCCGACGAGGAGGAGACCCCGATGCGCTTCATGGTGATCGTCAAGGCGTCCGAGGCCAGCGAGAGCGGCGTGCTGCCCACACAGCAGGAACTGGCCGAGATGGGTGCCTTCAACGAGCAGTTGGTCAAGGCCGGCGTGATGCTCGCCGGCGAGGGCCTGCAGCCGAGTTCGACGGGCCTCCGGCTCCGTTACGACAGGGAGGGGAAGAGCACCGTGGTCGACGGCCCGTTCGCCGAGACCAAGGAGCTCATCGCCGGCTTCTGGATCCTGCAGGTCAGCTCGCGGGAGGAGGTCGTCGAGTGGATGAGGCGGGCTCCCTTCCGCGACGGCGAGGTGGAGATCCGGCAGGTGGCCGAGGCCGAGGACTTCGGCGAGGCGTTCACCCCCGAGCTGCGCGAGCAGGAGGACCGGCTGCGGGCGACGGTGGAGGCGCAGCAGCAGGCGTGACCGGAGGGCGGCGATGAGCGGCGCGACGACGACGCACCGGGTCGTCGAGGCGGTCTGGCGGATCGAGTCGGCCAAGCTCGTCGCCGCCCTCACCCGCGTCACGGGGGACGTCGGGCTGGCCGAGGAGCTGGCCCAGGACGCCCTCGTCGCGGCGCTCGAGCGCTGGCCCGAGACGGGGGTGCCCGACAAGCCGGCCGCCTGGCTCATGGCCACCGCCAAACACCGGGCGATCGACGTCTTCCGCCGGGCGCAGCGCCTGGAGGCCAAGACCGCCCTGCTCGCCCGCGAGCTGACCGACGCCGAGGAGCCGGACTGGGCGGCCGCACTGGACGAGGTGGTCGAGGACGACCTGCTCCGGCTGGTCTTCATCGCCTGTCACCCGGTCCTCTCCCGCGAGGCGCGGGTCGCGCTCACCCTGCGCCTGCTCGGCGGCCTGACCACCGACGAGATCGCCCGCGCGTTCCTCGTCCCCGAGTCCACGGTGGCCCAGCGGATCGTGCGCGCCAAGCGCACCCTCGCGGCCGCCCGGGTGCCCTTCGAGGTGCCGGCCGGCGCGGACTCCACCGCCCGCCTCTCCTCGGTGCTCGAGGTGGTCTACCTGGTGTTCAACGAGGGCTACGCGGCCACGGCGGGGGAGTCCTGGACCCGCCCGGAGCTGTGCGAGGAGGCGCTGCGGCTGGGCCGCGTCCTCGCCGGCCTGGCACCGGGCGAGGCCGAGGTGCACGGGCTCGTCGCGCTCATGGAGATCCAGGCCTCGCGCCTGCGGGCCCGGGTCGGTCCCGGCGGTCAGCCGGTGCTCCTCCTGGACCAGGACCGCGCCCGCTGGGACCACGTGCTGATCGGCCGGGGTCTGGCCGCGCTGCGCCGGGCCGAGGAGCTCGGCACCGGGCTGGGGCCCTACGGCTTGCAGGCCGCCATCGCCGCCTGCCACGCCCGCGCCCGGACGGCGGAGGAGACCGACTGGGTGCGCATCGCCGCCCTGTACGAGGCGCTCGCCGAGGTGGCGCCCTCCCCGGTCGTCGAGCTCAACCGTGCCGTCGCCGTCTCCCGCGCCTACGGGCCGGCGGCCGGCCTGGAGCTGGTCGACGCGCTGGCCGGCGTGGCCGCGCTGCGCGGTTACCACCTGCTGCCCGCGGCCCGTGGGGACCTGCTGCTGCAGCTGGGCCGCGCTGCCGAGGCGCGGGCCGAGTTCGAGCGGGCGGCGTCGCTCACCCGCAACGAGCAGGAGCGCGCGGTGCTGATGGGCCGGGCCGCCGCCTGCGGTCTGCCGGGCTGAGCGCGCTCAGCTGCGCAGCAGCCGCCCGGCGAGGTCCCGCTCCTCCGGGCGCCGGGGCCACCGCGCCGCCGGCGGGGGTCATCCTGAACGAGGTCGTCTCGTAGACTCGGGTCCGGGCGGGGACCCGGTGTCTCGGGGGGCCCGGGCCTCCGCCCGGCCCCGGCCCCGGTCGGCGGAGGCGTCGAGCCGGGCCAGCAGCGCCCGCGCGACGGAAGTCGCCGCCGGGTCGGCGGGGGCCGCGGCACGCAGCCACGCGGCCAGCGGTGCGGCGAGCGCGGGCGACAGCGCGGCGATCCAGGCGCCGGTGCCCGCCCGCGCCTCGGCCACGTGCTCGGTACCGCCGTCGGGCAGGTGTGCGACCACCTCGGGCCGCGACGCCAGCAGGCCCGTGGTGCGCCAGTCGCCCGGGGTCGTCCGCGCGGCCAGCGCCTCCAGCCGGTCGGCCGCCGTCCGCAGGAGTTCGGCAGCGTCCACGACGGCATCCTTCTCGACTGCGGAGAGTGTCCGCACCGTCACCCTCGCGGCGTGTTCCCCGACGCGCCGTCGTCGTCCCCGGCCGTCCGGCCGGGGGATCCGGGACGTTCGCCCCTCGTTGGGGGACGCGCCACCTCCCCTGTCCAGCGTGTGCCCGACCGCGTACTCGGCGACAGAGAGAGAAGCTCCGTGACGACATCCGAACGACTCCCCGAGACCGCCGGCGTCTCCCGCCGCTCCTTCCTCGGCCGCGGTGCGGCGACGGGGCTGGGCATCGTCCTCGTCGGCAGCGTCGACACGATCTTCGGCGCCGGGGCCGCCGCCGCGCACGACGGGGACCCGGGGAGCGACGGAGGGACCGGGTACGGCCCGCTCGTGCCGGACCCCGCGGGCATCCTCGCGCTCCCGGCCGGGTTCTCGTACCGGATCATCGCCGAGACCGGCGTCACCGACCTGGAGGAGGGCGGCAAGACCCCCGCCGACCCCGACGGTGCCGCGAGCTTCCCGCGCCGCCGCGGCGGCGCGGTCCTCGTCTACAACCACGAGGTCGGTGGCGACGAGGAGAACCCGGTCCCGCTCGTCGAGGGCCTCGTCTACGACCCGGCCGGCGGCGGCGGGACGACGAACATCGAGGTCGACCGCGACGGGAACCGGGTGCGCGAGTACGTCAGCCTGGCCGGCACCGTCAACAACTGCGCCGGCGGCAAGACGCCCTGGGACACCTGGCTGACCTGCGAGGAGACCGAGGTGGTCGAGGGCGAGGAGGGGTCCTACGGGGCGCTGACGAAGCGGCACGGCTACGTCTTCGAGGTCGACCCCCACGACCGGGACGCCAACCGGGACCCCCGGCCGATCAAGGCACTGGGCCGCTATCCGCACGAGGCGGTCGTCGTCGACCCCCGGCGCGGCCACTTCTACCTGACCGAGGACGCCAGCCAGCCCTACGGGCTGTTCTACCGCTGGACGCCGCCGGAGGACTTCCGCCACGGCAAGGACCGGCTGCGGGACCTCGCCGACGACGCCGGCACGCTCGAGGCGATGCGCGCGCTCGACCGCGGCCGGCACGTGCCCGACCTGTCCGTCGCCGAGGAGATCGGCACCACCTACGCCGTGGAGTGGGTGGAGGTGCCCGACCGGGACGCCGCGACGACGTCCACCCGCAAGCAGTTCGGCGACGACGAGGTCACCCGCAGCCAGAAGCTCGAGGGCATGTGGTGGGGCGACGGGGGCGCGTACTTCACCGCCTCCTTCGCCCGGACCGCCGAGGACGACGCGGAGGAGGCCAGCGCCGCGTCGCACGACGGGCAGGTGTGGTTCCTCGACCCGAAGGCGGGGACGATCGAGCTGACCCTGCGCTTCGCCTACACGCCCGGGGACCAGGACGGCGACCCCGACGGTCCCGACAACATCACCGTCTCGCCCTTCGGGGGCGTGATCATCGCCGAGGACGGCGAGGGCGTGCAGCACCTGGTCGGCGCGACCGACGACGGCGAGGCGTTCTTCTTCGCGCGCAACGAGACCGCTGCGCAGTCGGAGTTCACCGGGCCGAACTTCTCCCCGGACCAGCGCATCCTCTTCGCCAACATCCAGGGTGACGGCAGCGGCCGCGCGGAGGGGGAGGAGGGGCCCGACGAGGGGGCGGACCCGGCCAACCCGGGTTACGTCTTCGCCATCACCGGTCCGTTCCGGCACCTGCGCTGAGGACGGCCCGGGTGGGCGCCGGCGACCCCGGCGCCCACCCGGGCCGGCGTTCGACCGCGGTCCCCGCCGCGCCGAGGGGTTGGGGCGGATGCCCTGACGGGTAGCCCGGGGGAAACCCACCTCGCCCGGAGTCGCCCGTGGATCCCTCGGACCCGCCCGTGCCCGAGTTGCAGACCATGCCACTGGGCCTCTACGACGTGGTGCAGCTGGCCATCCTCGGCGCCGGCTTCGCCCTGTTCGCCTACTTCCTCTACTCCTGGGCCAGCAAGGACGAGGTCTCCGCGCGCTACCGGCCCTCGTCGTACGCAGCCCTGTGCCTGGCCGCGGTGGCGACGGTGGCCTACCTCGTCCTCTACCTCGACTGGGACGGCGGCTTCCGGCTGGAGGGCGGCGTCTACGTGCCGACCGAGGAGGCGCGGACGACCGAGGGCACCCGCTACATCGACTGGTCGGTCACCGTGCCCCTGCTGACGGTCGAGTTGCTCGCCGTGTGCTCGGTGGCCGGTGCGGCCGCCCGGCGCCTGCGGTTCAGCACGATGGCCGCGGCCTTCCTGATGATCGTGACCGGGTACGTCGGCGCCCAGGTCGCCGACCAGGGCCGCGATCGGCTCTCCCTCGTCGTGTGGGGACTGGTCAGCACGGCCTTCTTCGCCTACCTGTACGTGGCGCTCATCGGGGCGGTCCGCCGGTCCCTGCCGACGATGGGGCCCGAGGCCGCGGCCAGTCTGCGCAACGCCACGATCGTCCTGCTGGGCAGCTTCGGCATCTACCCGCTGGTGTACGCGGTGCCGGTCTTCGCCGACGTGACCCCTGCCTGGTTCACGGCCATGCAGGTCGCCTACTCGGTCGCCGACGTCATCGCCAAGATCGGCTTCGGCGTCCTCGTCCACAAGGTCGCCAAGCTGCGCACCGCCGAGGACGTCGCCGCCGGCGCGGACACCCACCCGGAGCCGGTGTGGTCCAGCCACGTGCACAAGAGCGACGGCGTCCTCCCGGAGCTCGGGCGGGTGTCCCCGGAGGTGCTCGACCGGCTGCGCCGCAACGGGGAGCGGGAGGTCCGGGCGGGAGAGGTGGGCGCGCCCCGTACGCGGGACTCCTGACCGGTCGTGGCCACCCGGACGGCGCCCTCGCGGCCCCGGCGTCGCACGCCGCTGGAGGTCGGGACGATCGGGTCCCTGACCGCCGTCGTGGTGGCGCTCGCCCTCGGGGTCGTCGCGCCCGGTGCGGTGGAGTCGCACGCGGAGGCGGTGCTGGTCGCCGGCCTGCTCCTGGCGCTGCCGCACGGCGCGGTCGACGCCCTGCTGCTCGGCCGCGCGCGGGGTCGCACGGGACGGCGCCGCGTCGGGCCCCTGGCCGGGTACGCGGTGCTCGCCGTCCTGACCCACCAGCTGTTCCAGGCCGCGCCCGGGCCGGGCCTCGCCGCCTTCGTCGCCGTCTCCGTCTGGCACTTCGGCAGCGGGGAGACCGCGGTCGCCGACCTCCGCGCCGGCAGGGGAGTGCCGCGGCGGGTCACCGCCGCACTGGTCCTCGGCTCGGTGGTGGTCCTCGTCCCGCTGGCACGGCCGTCACCGGAGGCGGCCGCACTGGTCGCCGCCGTGGTCCCCGGTCACCCGGAGGGCCGTCCGCTGCTGCCCCCGGCCGTCGTCCCCGTGGTGACCGGTGCTGCTGTGCTGGTGATCGCGCTGTTGCTGCTCCGGCGGCGCCGGCTGGAGGCGCTGGAGGCGGCGGTCCTGCTGGCGGTGGCGCTCGTCCTCCCACCCGCTGCCGCGCTCGGCGTGTACTCCGGCGTCTGGCACGCTCCCCGGCACGTCGCCCGGCTCGTGGCCGGCGACCCCGCCGGCGACCCGGCCGGCGCGCTGTTCCGCCTGGCCCGGTCGGCAGCCCTGCCGACGGCCACCGCTCTGGGGGCGCTGCTCGCGCTCTGGGTCACCGCGAACGGTGCGCGGGGCCTCGCGGTCCCGCTGCTGCCCCTGCTGGCCGCGCTCACCCTGCCGCACGCCCTGGTCGTCGCGTGGCTCGACCGCACCGAGCGCACGGCCGGTGCTCAGGAGGCCTCCCGGCGCATCGGCACGTGCGGGATGCCGTCCTCGACGTAGCCGGGACCGCTCCTCCGGAAGCCGAACCGCTCGTACCAGCCCTCCAGGTGGGCCTGCGCGCCGAGGGTGATCGGGAAGCCCTCGCACAGCGCGATCCCGGCCTCGATCAGCTCGGCCGCCAGCCCCTGACCCCGGTGGCCCGCCGCGGTCGCCACCCGGCCGATCGCCCGGGTGGCGCCGTCGTCGAGCACCCGGACGGTCGCCGCGACCTCGCCGTCCACCTCGTGCCACAGGTGGACGGTGCCCGGCTCGACGTCCCGGCCGTCCAGTTCGGGGTACGGGCACTGCTGCTCGACGACGAAGACGTCGACCCGCAGCCGGCACAGCGCGTAGACCTCGAACGGGGTGAGCTCGGCGAACCGGGCGGTGCGCGGGCGCGGTCGGACAGCGGAGGGCTCGGGCATGGCCCAGTTGTAGCCCACCCGACCCGGCCCACCGCGGGGCTCCCCGTGGTACACCTATCGGTCAGGTTTGCCTTGCCTTGCCTTGCCTTGCCTTGCCTTGCCTCGCCTTACCTCGCCTACCTGCCGGAGGACCGCACGTGACCAGGCCCGGGCGGGCGACCGCCACCCTCGCCTCCGCCCTGACCGCCGCGGGCGTGCTCGCCGGCTGCGGCTCCGACGAGGGCTCTGGAGGAGAGGCGCTGACCGTCTACAGCGCCCAGCACGAGAGCCTGGTCCGAACCATGCTCGAGGACTTCACCGCGGAGACCGGCATCGAGCTGGAGTTCCGCGACGCGAACGACGCCGAGCTGGCCAACCAGATCGTGCAGGAGGGCGAGGCCTCGCCGGCCGACGTCTTCCTGACCGAGAACAGCCCGTCGATCGACATCCTCGACCGCGAGGGGCTCCTGGCGCCCCTCGACTCCTCGACCCTCGAGCAGGTGGGCGAGCAGTACCGGCCGGAGTCGGGCAACTGGACCGGCTTCGCCGCCCGGTCGACCGTGCTGGTCTACAACCCCGCGCAGCTGCCCGAGGCCGAGCTGCCGGCGTCGATCCTCGACCTGGCCGAGCCCGAGTGGGCGGGGCGGATCGGCATCGCGGCCGGCGGCCCCGACTTCCAGGCGATCGTCAGCGCCGTCCTCGCCCTGCGCGGGGAGGAGGCCACCCGCGCGTGGCTGGAGGGCCTGGAGCGCAACGCGTCGGTCTACCAGAGCAACACCGCGGTCATGGTCGCCGCCGACGAGGGCGAGATCGACGCCGGCGTGATGTACCACTACTACTGGTACCGCGACCAGGCCGAGAACGCGCTCAAGGGTGATGACGCGGCCCTGCACTACTTCCGCAACTCCGATCCCGGCGCCTTCGTGAGCGTCTCCGGCGCGGGCGTGCTGGCCTCCACCGACCAGCCGGAGGAGGCCCAGCAGCTGGTCGCCTACCTGACCAGCCCCGCGGCCCAGGAGCGGCTGGCCCGCAGCTCGGCGCTGGAGTACGCCGTCGGCAACGGCGTTGCCTCCGCCGAGGCGCTGCCGCCGCTGGCCGACCTGCAGGCTCCCGACGTCGACCCCGGCTCGCTGGACCAGCAGCGGGTCACCGAGCTCATGCAGGAGGTGGGGCTGCTCTGAGCGCCCCCGCAGCACCGGTCGCCGGCTCCGGGACCCGGCCGGTCCCGGGGCCCGCCCGCGCGCGCCCGGGCCTGCGCCGCACCCCGGTCCTGCTGCTGCTGACCACGGCCGTCGCGGTCCTGGCGCTGCTGCCGCTGGGCTACATCGCCGCCTCCACCGTCGACGTCGGGTGGAGCGGCATCCGCGAGCTGGTGTTCCGGCCGCGGGTGGGGGAGCTGCTCTGGAACACCGCCCGCCTGGTCGGCGGCACGGTGCTGCTGTGTGCCGTCCTGGGGGTCGGCGCCGCGTGGCTCGTGGAGCGCACCGCGCTGCCCGGACGGCGGGTCTGGCACGTGCTGCTCGTGGCGCCCCTGGCCGTGCCGGCGTTCGTCACCAGTTACGCCTGGATCTCGCTGCTGCCGGGCCTGGACACCTACTTCGGCGCGCTGCTGGTCGTGACCCTGTCCTACTCCCCGTTCGTCTACCTGCCGGTGGTGGCCGCCTTCCGCGGCCTGGACCCGGCGCTGGAGGAGACCGCGCGCGGGCTGGGGCTGTCGGGCTGGGCGGTGTTCCGGCGGGTGCAGCTCCCGCAGCTGCGGGTCGCCCTGCTCGGCGGCAGCCTGCTCGTCGCCCTGCACGTCCTCGCCGAGTTCGGCGCGCTGCAGATGCTGCGGTACCCGACCTTCACCACCGCCATCTACGACCAGTACCGGGCCACCTTCAACGGGCCCGGCGCCACGATGCTGGCCGGCGTCCTCGTGCTGCTGTGCCTCGCGCTGCTGCTCGCCGAGCTGCGGCTGCGCGGCCGGCGCGGCTACGCGCGCACCGGCGCGGGGGTCGCCCGACCGGGTCGGCCGGTGCGGCTGGGCGCGCTGACCGGCCCCTCGCTGCTGGCGCTGGCCGCCCTGGTCGGGCTGTCGCTCGCGGTGCCGCTGGCCAGCCTGGTCACCTGGCTGGTCCGCGGCTCCTCCACCGGCCTGGACCCGGCGTCCCTGGCCACCACCACCGGGACGACGCTGGGGCTGGCCGCCGCGGCCGCCGTCGTCACCACGGCGATGGCGCTGCCCACCGGCTGGCTCGCCGTCCGGGCGCGGGGCCGGGTCGCCACGCTGCTGGAGCGCAGCACGTACCTGGGCAGCTCGGTGCCGGCGATCGTCATCGCGCTGGCGCTGGTCACCCTCGCCATCCGCGTCACGCCGTGGGTCTACCAGACCGTCCCGGTGCTCCTGGCCGCCTATGCGATCCTCTTCCTGCCGCGGGCGATCGTGACCGTGCGGGCCGCGGTCGAGCAGTCACCGCGGATCTACGACGACGTGGCAGCCTCGCTGGGGTCCTCGGCGACCGACCGGCTGCGGCGGGTGACGCTGCCGCTGCTCGCGCCGGGCATCGGAGCCGGTGCCGCGCTGGTCTTCCTGGCCGTCGTCACCGAGCTGACCGCGACCCTGCTGCTCGCACCCACCGGGACGACGACGCTGGCCACGGCGTTCTGGTCGGCGAGCAGTGCCCTGGAGTACGGGGCGGCGGCGCCCTACGCCGTCGTCATGGTGCTGCTCTCGGCACCGGCCACCGTGCTGCTCTCCCGCGATGCCCGACGAGGACTGACGACCTGATGCCGACCGAGGACCCTCCCGCATGAGCTCCCTGACCGTCACCGGCCTGACGAAGTCCTACGGCACCACCTCGGTGTTGACCGGGGTGGACCTGCACGTGCCCGAGGGCGGGTTCACCGCGCTGCTGGGGCCCTCGGGGTGCGGGAAGACGACGCTGCTGCGGCTGGTCGCCGGGTTCGACGACCCCGACGCCGGGACGATCGAGGTGGGGGGCCGGCAGGTGGCTGGTCCCGGTCGCGGCGTGGCCGCCCGCCGCCGGCGCATCGGGTTCGTGCCGCAGGAGGGTGGTCTGTTCCCGCACCTGACCGTCGCCGGCAACGTCGCCTTCGGCCTGCCCCGCCGGCAGCGCCGCGACGCCGGGCGGGTGCGCGGGCTGCTGCGGCTGGTCGGGCTGGACGGCGGCCTCGCCGAGCGCTCTCCGCACCAGCTCTCCGGCGGACAGCAGCAGCGGGTGGCGCTCGCCCGCGCGCTGGCCCCCGAGCCCAGCCTCGTGCTGCTCGACGAGCCGTTCTCCTCCCTGGACGCGTCGCTGCGCGAGGAGACGCGGCAGGCGGTGGCCGACGCGCTCGCCGCCGCAGGCGCGACCGCGGTGCTGGTCACCCACGACCAGGCCGAGGCGCTGTCGATGGCCGACGAGGTGGCCGTGCTGCGCGGCGGCCGGCTGGTGCAGCTGGCCGATCCGCGGACGCTCTACCGCAGCCCGCGGGACCTGGACGTCGCCACGTTCGTGGGGGAGTCGGTGGTCCTCGACGCCGAGGTCCGCGGCGGCCGGGCGCGCTCGGCGCTCGGCGACCTCGTGCTGGGGGATGCCTGCCCCGACGGTCCGGCGCGGGTGCTCCTCCGTCCGGAGCAGCTCCGGCTCGGCCCCGCGGACGAGGGGCCGCGAGCCCGCGTCCGCGGCGTCGACTTCTTCGGCCACGACGCGCGGGTCCGGCTGGAGCTCGCCTCGGGGCTGACCCTCAGCGCCCGGCTGGAGGGCTGGGACCTCCCGTCGGCGGGGGACGAGGTGTCGATCCGCGTGGTGGGTGCCGCGCTGCCGTTCCCGGCCGGACCGGCCGCCGTCGTCTGACGCCGTCCGGAGCATCGCAGCGAGCGGGCCGAGCCGACAGCGAGTGAGCATCGCCGCGAGCGCCAGCGAGCGAGGAGCGGAGCGAGCGCGGAGGTGAGGAGCCGGCGGAGCGAGCGAGGAGCGGACCGGCGGCGGAAGGCGACGATCCTGACCGTCGGCTGACGCCGTCGTGCGCCGCCCCGGGGATCGTCGTCTGACCTCGCCGGATGCGGCGCCCTCCGAGGCGCCAGGATGCATTAGGCATGCCTAAGCTCACCCCGTGGACCTCTTCCTCTTCACGGTCGACGCGGACTGGGGAGCCGACGTGGTGGCCGCCGGCGCGGCCGGGATCGTCGTCGACTGGGAGCGCCGCGGGAAGCACCGCAGGCAGCGGGGGGAGGGCACCCAGATCAACGCCGACACGCCCGCGGACCTCAGCCGCGTGCGGGCGGCGACGTCGGGCCGGCTGCTGTGCCGACTCAACGGCTTCGGCCCGTGGACGCCGGGCGAGGTGGACGACGCCGTCGCCCGCGGCGCCGACGAGCTGCTGCTGCCGATGGTCCGCACGCCCGAGGAGGTCGACCGCACCCTCGACCTGGTCGCCGGTCGCTGCGGCCTGGGCATCCTGGTCGAGACGCAGGACGCCGTGGCGCGCACCGCGGAGCTGGCCCGCCGGCCGCTGTCGCGGGTCTACGTGGGCCTCAACGACCTGCGCATCGACCGCCGCTCGGACTCCCTGTTCGCGCCGCTCACCGACGGGACCGTCGACACCGTCCGCGCCGCGGTGCCCCAGCCCTTCGGCGTGGGCGGGCTGACCCTCCCCGGGGGCGGCTTCCCGGTCCCGGGCCGGCTGCTGGCCGCCGAGCTGGTCCGGCTGGGCACCGACTTCACCTTCCTCCGCCGGTCCTTCACCGCCGACATGGCCGGCCGGGACCCCTCGGTGGAGGTGCCCCGGCTGCTCGCCGCCCTCGACGAGCTGGGCCGGGCCACGCCGGCAGAGGTCGACGAGCGGCGTGCGGCCTTCGTCGCGGCGGTCACCGGCGTGCCGGCCGTCCCGGCGCAGGCCGCTCCCGCGCCGCCGGGAGCTGCTGTGCCGGTGCAGGTGGCCGCCGGGCCGGTGCCGGGCGGCGTGCCGGTGACCCAGCCGGCATGAGGGCTGTGGTGACCGGGGCCGGCGGCTTCGTCGGGCGACACCTGGTGACCCGGCTGCGCTCCGACGGCTGGTCGGTCGTCGGGCTCACCCGCACCGACGTCGACCTGACCGACCCGGACGCCGCGGCGACCGCCGTGCGCGCGGCCGACCCCGACGTCGTCTTCTCGCTGGCCGCGGGCCGGGGCAAGGCGACGCCCGCGGAGCGGGCCGCCACGGTCGCGGTCAACACCAGCCCCTGGCTGGTCGACGCGCTGCCCGACCGCTGCCGGGCCGTGGTCCGGCTGGGGTCGTCGACGGAGTACGCGGCCGGCCCGGCGCCCCTGACGGAGGGAGCCCCCCTGCGCCCGCGCGGCTTCTTCGGGGCCACCAAGGCGGCCGGGTCCCTGCTGCTGCAGGCCGCGGCGGCCGAGCGCGGCGTCCGGGCGGTCGTGCTGCGCGCGTTCCAGGTCTACGGCCCCGGCGACCACCCCACCCGGCTGGTCCCGGTCGTGCTCGACGCCGCCCGGAGCGGCGCCGTGGTCCCGCTGCCGGCCCGCGTCAGCCGCCGGGACTGGGTGTGGGTCGGGGACGTCGTCGACGCCTGCGTCCGGGCCGCACTCGCCGACGACCTCCCGCCGGGGCAGGTGCTCAACGTCGGCACCGGCCGGCAGACCTCCACCGAGGAGCTCGTCGAGGTGGCCGCGCGGGTCACCGGGCGGCCGATCGCCACGGCACCCGGCGCCCACCCGGGGCGGGAGTGGGACAGCGACTGCTGGGTCAGCGACCCGTCCCTCGCCGCGGCACGGCTCGGCTGGCGGCCGACGGTCGACCTCGCCGAGGGGCTGGCCCGCACCTGGGCCGCGGGCGCATGAGCTCCACCGGACCGCGCGTCGCCGTCGTCGTCCCCGTCTACCGGAACGAGGCGACGCTGGAGCCGCTGGCCGAGCGGCTCGCCGCCGTGCTCGCCGAACGGGACTGGCGCCTGCGGCTGGTCATCGACGCCTCGCCCGACGACAGCGCGCGGGTGGCGTTCGCGCTCAGCTCCGCCGATCCACGGATCGCCGTCACCGGTCTCACGGTCAACGGCGGGCAGCACGCGGCGCTGACCCGCGGGCTGGCCGCCGAGCCCGCCGCCGACGTCTGGGTGTGCATGGACGCCGACCTGCAGGACCCGCCCGAGGCGGTGCCCCGGCTGCTGGACCGCCTGGCGGTCGGTGACGTCGAGGCGGTCTTCGCCGGACGCCGCGGCGAGTACGAGTCGCGGCTGCGCAGGCTGACCGGGACGGCGCACCGCCGGCTGGCCGCCCGGCTCACCGGCCTGCCCCCGGACGCCGGTGCCTTCCTCGCCATGGGGCCCCGCGTGCGGGACGCCGTCCTCACCGCGGAGGCGCCGAGCATCGTGCTCGCCGTCGGGCTGGCAGGGCTCCCGGTGACCAGCGTGCCGGTGCCCCGCGACCGCCGTCCGGACGGCCGGTCGGCGTGGACCGCCCGCGCCCGGCTGCGCCAGTCGGTCCGGTCGCTGCTCTGGGCGGTCCGCGACCGCCGCCGCTGAACCGGTCGCTGCTCGGGGTGCCCGCCGCCGCTGACCCTGGCCGACCTGGTGGTGCGACGTGCACCACCTGATCGAGTGGATCCACGGCGGACCGACCAGCCTCGACAACAGCGCCCTTCTGTGCGAGCGGCACTCGCACCTGTGTCCACGCCGGGTTCCGGATCCAGCGACGACCCGACGGCCGATGGCGCACCCGGCGACCCGACGGCACCGAGATCCACACCGGCCTGGCCCTGCCCGCCGCAGCTTGAGGGCAGGAGCGGATGTGCGGCGACCTAGCGTTCCCAGACCTGGAGGACGAGGTCGGTCTTGGTCGCCGGGAAGGCGTACTCGGCGGTCATCCGCATCCCCGCGGACTCGAGGATCCCGTCGTCGTCCGTGGGGACCGGCTCCCCGTCGATGATGCGGCGCACCAGCCAGACGCGGGCCGCGTCGGTGGGGGCGTCGTCCGGCGGGAGGACGACGTCGGGGCGCAGCTGCGGCGCCGCCGTGCGGACGTAGTGGTCCAGCCCGGTGGCCGACCGCTGGTCCGCGGCCACGACCGGCTCTCCGGCCCGGTGCCCCTCGGCGATCAGGGCCACCACCTCGTCCGCGCGCTCCCGCGGCTCGCGGTCGGCCAGGGACGCACTGGCCAGCAACGAGCAGGCCACGAGCAGCCCGGCCACCGGTGCACGCGCGGCCCGTGGCACGGTCAGCGCTCCCGCCGCCGCCAGGACGCCGAGGCCGAGCAGGCCGGCGAGCAGGTAGCGGGGGAGGTACACCGGTCGCACCAGCTCCGCGACCAGCAGGAGCAGGAGCGGCACGAGCACCCAGCAGGCCCCCACGACCCGCACGCCGACGGCCCGCACGGCGCCGAGCACGGCCAGCCCGACCGTCAGGTACAGCAGTGGCCCCCGCCCGCCGGCCCAGGCCTCGACGGCCTGGTTCGCGAGTGTGCCGCCGGTGTCGCGCAGGTGCTCGGCGTTGCGGGCTCCGGTGCCGTTGAGCAGGTTGACCAGCACCAGCCCGACGGTCGGCAGGACGGCGGCCGCCCCGATGAGCAGGACCGGCAGGGCCCGCCGCCCGCGCAGCAGCAGCGCGGCCACGACGAAGGCGGCCAGCACGGTGACCGCGTACCAGTGCATCAACCCCATGGCGGTGCCGGCCAGGCCGAACAACAGTCGCCCGCGCGGCGCCTCCTGCAGCCACCGGACCAGTCCCAGGGCGGCTCCACCGGTCGCCAGCACCGCCAGCCCGTAGCTGCGCGCCTCGACGGACTGCTCGAGCACCAGGGGAGCGGCGGCCAGCACGGTGCCCGCCAGGACGCCGGTCGCCCGCGTGGTCAGCCGGCTCACCGCTCGGGTGACCAGCGCGATCCCGCCGGCGGTCGCGAGCAGCGACAGCACGCGCAGCGACGTGTCCCCGCCGACCCCGGGCAGCGACAGCCAGGCGTGCACGACGAGGTAGTAGGGCGCGTTGTAGGAGGGCGGGACGTCGACCAGATAGCTCGTCGTCCCCCTGCCCTCGACGACCGCCGCGAGGATCTCCCGGAACGGCAACCGGCCGACCTCCGCCGTGAACAGCTCGTCGAACCACAGTCCGTGTCCGGCGGCCAGGAGCACCGTGCCGAGGAGCGCGACGAGCAGTGGCGGGAGGAGCTCGACCGCCGACCACCGCACCCGGTCGGGCACCGCCGACGGCGACGGGGGCGCCTGCTCCCGGGCCGCCGTCGCGCTCACACCGGCAGGTTAGGCGAGCCTTGCCGGCCGCCGGCCCATCCCGCTCCCGTCAGACCCCGCGCCTACCGTCCGGCCGAGGAGGTCACATGCCGGAGGACGACACGGCAGAGCGGCCGGTCCCCGGCCCGGGTCCCGCACCGGCGGCGTCGGACGAGGTCGTCGCCCGGCGCTTCCGGCGACAGCCGCGCCGTGACACGGCGCACGAGATGGCGGTCCGCCGACGGCTGCACGCGCGCGGCGTCCGCTACCGGGTCGATGTCCGGCCCTGCCCGCAGATCCGGGCCCGCGGCGACCTCGTGTGGAAAGGGCGGCGCCTGGTCGTCTTCCTCGACGGGTGCTTCTGGCACGCCTGTCCGACCTGTGGCCACACGCCCCGGGCCAACCGCGACTGGTGGGCCCGCAAGCTGGCCGGCAACGTGGCCCGGGACCGCCGCGCGGACGCGGTCCTGCGCGCGGCCGGGTGGCGGGTCCTGCGCTTCTGGGAGCACGAGGAGCCGGACGCGGTCGTGGAGGAGATCTGCCGCGCCCTGGACACCGGTCGGGAAGCGCGACAGCCGTCAGTCCTGCAGGTCGTCCTGCCGCTTGTGCGCCCGCTGCCAGAACGGGACGGCGATCCACCACCACACCAGGAGGAGGGCGACCACACCGCCGGTGACCCATGCCTGCGTCAGGTCGAAGACCACGTCGGTCACCAGCAGCACCGCCGATGAGATGGCCAGCGCCAGCACGATGAGCCCGGCGAACGCCGACCGGTGGCTGCGCCGCAGCAGGTTTTCTTTGTCGTGCTGACGGAACAGCACCCGGTGTTGCGCGGCCGGGGCGATGAGCAACCCGGTGGCCACCGCGGCGGCCAGCAGGGTCACGAAGTAGACGTCCCGCTGGAACTCCGTGAGCTCGTCGCCCCCCTGCTGGAACGGCACCACCAGCAGGAAGGCGAAGAGGAACTGCACCCCGGGGAGCGCCACGCGCAACTCGTTGAGCAGTTCGATCAGCTCGCGGTCGATCCGCTCCTTGCGGGTCTCCTTCGGTTCACCGTCGCTCTCGCGCCCGGGACGGCGTGCCGGGCTCCGCTCCGTGTCGACCATGCCGCTCACCGCTCTCCGCCGTTCACCCGCCGTTCAAGTGGGGTGGGGTACTTCCACCGACGCGGCCCGGGTATGCGCATGACGTCCGCGACGGAGCGACGAGAGGTGACCGGGCATGTCGATGTGGGCGCCGATGGAGGCAGGGGGCGGCAGTGGCGAGGACGGCGGCGGGATCCCCGCTGCCGACCCGGGGGGGGGGGGGGGGGGGGGGGGGGGGGGGGGGGGGGGGGGGGGGGGGGGGGGGGCCGCCGCCCGCCCCCCCGCCCCCGCCCCCCCCCCCCCCCCCCCCCCCCCGGCCGAGGGTTTCGGGATCGGCGGGGAGGAGCCCGACCGGCCGGAGGAGGGGCGACCGTCGGCGGACGACGGCGGGCAGCACGCCGATCCGCCGTTCCGGACCCCCGACCCCGACGACGTCTCCCGCCGGGGCTGACCTCGCCGGTCACCCCCGGCGGTTGGATCGGCCGACGCCAGCAGACGCGGGTCACTCCGGCCGACCAGCAACGCTCGATGGGTCACAGGGTGCGGGCGGTCACCGACCCGGGCGGTGGTGGCCCCGTCGACCGGGTCGTAGCGGTTCGCGGCCCAGGAGGCGGCGCCGGCCGCGGCCAGGTCGCCCAGCGTCACCGCCGGAGCCGACCGGGTGCTCCCGGGCGTGCCCCCACGCGTCAGGCGCCCAGCGGCGGAACCTCGCGACGATCCGCGCGCGCCCGGTCGGACTCGGTCGACCACATCCGCGGGCCGGCCAGGACCGGGGAGATGGTCAGCGGCCCGGGCAGCGCGGTCCGCGCCAGGCCGAGCAGGCGCACAGCGGCCCGGCGACGAACACCCCGACCCGGTGGACGGACGCCGGGCCGGGCTCCCGGCGGATGCGGTCCGCCACGACCTCGGCCGCCCCGGCCGCGGCGTGCCGAGCCCGTCGGTGCAGTTCGGGGCAGCGGTGGGGGGGGGGGGGGGGGGGGGGGGGGGGGGGGGGGGGGGGGGGTGCGGGCTGGGGTGTGGAGCGACCGCCCAGCCGCTCTTCGCTCCCTAAGGCCCCCCT